>JAYTAM010000035.1:0-4841 GCA_043737505.1 Thermoanaerobaculia bacterium | reverse complement strand
TCGTCGCGCCGGCGGTCCTCTATCCGATCGTCCGTTTCAGCAAGAGCATGCGCAAGACCAGCCATCGCACCCAGGAGCGCACCGCCGACCTGGCGAATCTGGTCTCCGAGTCGTGCCGCGGCCACCGGGTGGTGAAGGCGTTCGGCATGGAGGCGTTCGAGGAGGCGCGCTTCCGCGAGGCGACCCGGCGCCACCTGCGCGCCAACCTCCGCGGACAGATGCTGTCGAATCTCTCCGGGCCGGTGATCGAGTCGCTGGGCGTCGTCGGCGCCGGCGTCTTCCTGGTCTTCGCCGGCCGCGCCATTCAGTCGCAGGCGATGGACCCCGGCGTGCTGGTCAAGTTCCTGATCGGGCTGTACGCGATGTACGACCCGATCCGCAAACTCAACAAGGTCAACCTCGTGGTGCAGCAGTCGATCGCAGCGGCACAGCGCATTCGCGGCCTGATGACAGTGCCGATCGAGGTCCGGGACAGGCCCGGAGCGATCGCCACCGCCGACCTCGAGCGCGAGATCCGCTTCGAGAAGGTCTCCTTCCGCTACGACGAGAAGGAGGTCCTTTCGGGCGTCGATTTCGCGGTGCGGCGCGGCGAAGCGGTGGCGTTCGTCGGGCCGTCGGGGGGCGGCAAGACGACGCTGTGCAATCTGGTGCCACGCTTCTTCGACGTCACCGGCGGCAGGATCACCATCGACGGGCGGGATGTGCGCGACCTCCAGCTCGCCAGCCTCCGCGGCATGATCGGTCTGGTGACCCAGGAGACGGTGCTGTTCAACGACACCGTGCGCGCCAACATCGCCTATGGCCGGGTCGACCTGCCGCTCGACAAGGTGCGGGAGGCCGCGCTCGCGGCCTACGCCGACGAGTTCATCCTCGACATGCCCGAAGGCTACGACACGATCATCGGCGAAGGCGGACTGCGGCTCTCCGGCGGGCAGAAGCAGCGCCTGGCGATCGCCCGCGCCCTGCTCAAGAATGCCCCCATCCTGATCCTCGACGAAGCGACCTCGATGCTCGACACCGAGTCCGAGGCGCTGGTCCAGAAGGCGCTCGGCAACCTGATGCGCGACCGCACGACGTTCGTCATCGCGCACCGCCTGTCGACGGTGACGATGGTCGACCGACTCTTCGTCGTCGAAGCCGGCCGCATCGTCGAGCAGGGGAGCCACTCCGAGCTCCTGGCCGCGGACGGCCTCTACCGCCGGCTCTACGACCTGCAGTTCCGGGAGTGACTTGGGCGCCCGACCTCCTCTGCGATCCAGGAGCGCGGACCGCCGCAGCCAGCGCTCGGCGCCCCTTCCTCCCGCGGATCCCTCCAACGACTGGCGCATCGGTCCGGCGAGCCTCGCCCTCGCCGGTCTGATCCGGGGGCTCGCGGCGACGGTCGACTTCCGCTTTCACGGCGACGCCACGATGCGCTCCTGGGAAAAAGAGGGCAAGCCGTTCATCCTGGCCTTCTGGCACCGGTACCTCATTGTGATGCGCTACGCCTATCGCGGCTCGCGCATGAGCGTGCTGGTCAGCCAGAGCTGGGATGGCGAGCTCACCTCGCAGACGCTCGCCCACCTGGGGATCGACACCTGTCGCGGCTCGACGACTCGCGGTGGCGCCGCGGCGCTGCGCGACCTCCTGCGCCGGGCGCGCTCGGGCTCGGACCTGTGCTTCACCCCCGACGGACCGAAAGGTCCGCCGTGCGAGGTGCAGCCCGGGGTCATCGTCGCCGCCGCGATGAGCGGCCTGCCCATCCAGCCCGTGGCGCTGGGCGCGACCCGGCTGAAGCTTCTGCGCAGTTGGGACAAGATGCTCGTGCCGCTCCCCGGCGCCCGGGTCGACGTGGTTTTCGGCGAACCGATCGCCGTGGAGTCGCGCAGCCCGGTGGGCGAGGGGGTCGAGCGCCTGCAGCGGGTGCTGCTCGGGCTCGACGCACAGGCGGCGGAGCTCTCGGGGCAGGCAATGTCGCTCGGTCCGGTGTCCGGCGGTCCAGCCTCAGGAACGGAAGGCGAGAAAGGTGGAGGCGATCGATGAAGAGCATGACCGGATTCGGGCAGTCGATCGTCGAGGTCGAAGGGCTGCAGGTCCAGGCGACGCTGCAGGGGGTCAACCATCGCTACCTCGACCTCGCGATCCGCCTGCCGGAGGAGCTCCGGTTTCTCGAGGCGGCGTTGCGCGATCGGCTGAACGCCGTCATCCGGCGCGGGCGCTGCGAGGTGGGCATCGTCCTGCGGCGCGCCCACGAGAGCGAAGTAGAGGTGGAGCTCAAGATCGCGGCGGTGCGCAAGCTCATCGTCGCCTGCCGGCCGCTCGTCGATTCGGGCGACCTCGCCGGACCGCTTACGATCGGCGACCTGGCGCGGAGCCCGGCTTTCCTCCGCATCGAGAAGACGTCCGCGTCCTGGAGCGCCAGCGATGACACCGCCGTCTGGCAGAGTCTCGACACCGCTCTGGCGCAATTCGAAGCCACGCGCGCGGCGGAGGGTGTCCGCATCGCTCAGGCGCTCGAGGCCATTCTCGAACGTCTCCTGGAGGTCGCTGCGGCGCTCCGCGAGCGCCTGCCGGCGGCGCGCGCCGCGATCGCCGAGAGCGTCCGCCTGCGGCTCGCCGAGTGGACGAAGGAGTCCGGTATCGACGAAGAGCGCTTGCTGTCGGAGATCGCGGTGCTGGCCGAGAAGAGCGACGTTCAGGAGGAGATGGACCGCCTGGCGGCGCACCTCGATCAGCTGCAGGAGGTCACCCAACGTGCGGGCCCGATCGGCCGGCATCTCGATTTTCTCGCCCAGGAGCTGCTGCGCGAGCTCAATACCCTGTGCGCCAAGTGCCGGGATACACGCGTCGTACAGCTCGGGCTGGATGCCCGGCTGCTCTGTGAACAGATCCGGGAGCAGGTGCAGAATGTCGAGTGAAAGCGGATTGGAGCGGTCGGCCGCGCCAGTGGAGCGCGCTCCGGGGGAGCTTTTTCTCCTCTCGGCCCCGTCGGGCGCCGGCAAGACGACCTTGATTCGCAGGCTGATCGACTCGCTCACCGACTCGGGCAGCATCGAGTTCTCGGTCAGCCACACCACTCGCCGGCCGCGCGTCGGGGAGGTCGACGGCAAGGACTACCATTTCATCGACGTCCAGAACTTCCAGCGCATGCTGGCGGAGGACCTTTTTCTCGAGTCGGCCGAGGTCCACCACAACTTCTACGGCACCTCGGCCGCCGCCGTTCTGCCGTTCCTGGCCCAGGGGGTCGACGTGGTCGTGGACCTCGACGTCCAGGGGGCCGAGCGCCTGATGCACCGTTTCCCGGCCGCCAACAGCATCTTCATCCTGCCGCCGTCGTACGCCGATCTCGTCCAGCGGCTCGAAGGACGACGCCTCGACGGGGCCGAGGAGATCTCCCGCCGACTCGCCGTATCCCTCTGGGAAATCAAGCGTTTCGACCGCTATCAGTATGTTATTGTCAACGACGATGCCGCACGCGCCAGCCAGGCGCTGGCGGCGATCGTGCTGGAGAAGCGCTGTCGCCTCACCAGGATGCAGCCGCGAGTGGATGCGATCCTGGCCGATTTTTTAAGCGTCCCAAAGACCTGACGACGCCGTGCTGACTGCGATCGATCTCGCGAAGATCGGTTTGCCGAGGAGCTCTCATGGAACAGATTCCCGACCGCATCGACAGCACCTTTCGTTACATCCTGATCGCCGCCAAGCGCGCCGAGCAGCTGGTCCGGGGCGCCAAGCCGCGACTCGAGATGCCGAACCGCAAGCCGTCGCGGGTGGCGATGCGCGAAGTGGTCGAGAATCTGGTCGACTGGGATTACGGCCCGGCGCCGGTTCCCGAGCCGGTCGAGGTCGCCCCGGTGGAAACCCCCGAGTGAGCCCGGCGGGCAGCGGCGCGCACTTTCCGGCCCCGCTGGTCCCACCGGCCGACGCCGCCGGCACCGCCGATACCACCGGTGCCCCTGCCCATCGCGGGCGCCGCATCCTGCTCGGTATCTGCGGCGGCGTCGCCGCCTACAAGGCGGCGGATCTCGTCCGGCGCCTGCGCGAGCGCGGCCACGAAGTCCGCTGCGCCGTCACACCCTCCGCCGTCCGCTTCGTCAGTCCCCTCACGCTGGAAGTGCTCTCGGGGCATCCGGTGCACGGCGAGGAGTATCTCGAGCCGGGCCGGCAGGGAGTGGAAGAGCACATCGCCGCCGCAGCCTGGGCGGACCTGCTGTGCATCGCCCCCGCCACCGCCCACATGTTGTCGAACCTCGCGCTTGGGCTGGCCCCCAATTTCCTTTCCACCCTGGCGCTCGCCTTTCGCGGCAAGCTGGTCGTCGCGCCGGCGATGCACTCCGCGATGTGGGAGAAGCCGGCGCTGCAGGAGAATGTCGATCGCCTGCGGCGCTCCGGTGTCGTTCTGGTCGGTCCGGTTTCGGGCGCGCTCGCCTCGGGGGAGATCGGCCTGGGCCGTCTGGCGGACACGCTCGACATCGTCGCCGCCTGCGAGCAGAGCTTCGCTCTCCCGACCCTTGCCGGCCGCACCGTTCTCATCACCGCCGGACCCACCCAGGAACCGATCGACCCGGTGCGCTACCTCGGCAACCGCTCGTCCGGACGGCAGGGTTACGCGCTGGCCGTGACGGCCCGGGCCCGCGGGGCCGAGGTGACCCTGGTGGCGGCCAACGTCGGGCTGCCCGACCCGGAAGGGGTCACGGTGGTCCCGGTCGTCTCGGCCGACCAGCTGCGTGCTGCCGTGCGCGCTGCGGCCACCGACGCGGACGCGGTCGTGATGGCGGCGGCGGTCGCCGACTTCCGTCCGCGCGACACGTCGGAGGCCAAGATCAAGAAAAGCGAGGGTGAGCCGACCGAGATCGCCCTCG
>JAYTAM010000034.1:0-4849 GCA_043737505.1 Thermoanaerobaculia bacterium | reverse complement strand
CTCGACCACCATCCGTTCGGCGGTCTTCTTGCCGACGCCTGGGATCCGCACCAGCCGGGCGACGTCTCCCGCCGCGAGCGCGGCGATGAGCTCGTCCGGCGCCATGCCGGAGAGCACCACCTGGGCGAGGCGCGGACCGATGCCCGAGATGCCGATCAACTGCTCGAAGAGCTCCTTCTCGCGCTCGCTCCAGAAGCCGTAGAGGGCGAGCGCATCCTCGCGCACGTGGGTGTGGATGAAGAGCCGGATCGTCGCGCCGGCATCGGCCTTCTGAATCTCGTAATAGGTCGAGAGCGGGATCGCGACCAGGTAGCCGACGCCGCCGACGTCGAGGATCAGGCGGTCGGTGGACGCTTGCGCCACCTTGCCGGAGAGCCAGCCGATCATCTGCCGATCCTATCCGTGCCCGTGCCGCTCAACCGGGGCATCCCGGGGTGGTGGCGTCGAGTGCCTGCAGGAGATCGGCGAGCAGGTCCTCCGGATGCTCGAGGCCGATCGACAGGCGCAGCAGATCGTCCGGGGTCGTCGTGCCCGGACCGTCGCTCGAGGCGCGGTGCTCGACGAGGCTCTCCGGCCCGCCGAGGCTGGTGGCGTTCGCGAACAGCCGCAGTCGCGCAGCCACCGCCACCGCACCCGTGCGGCCACCGGCCACCCGGAGGGCCATCATGCCGCCGTAGGCGCTCATCTGCCGACTAGCGATTTCATGGCCAGGGTGGGCGACAAGGCCTGGATAGAGCACGGAAACCAAACTCGGGTGGCCTGAGAGGGCTCTGGCAAGCACTAGAGCCGTAGCTGAATGGCGTTCCATGCGGCAGGCAAGCGAACGCAGGCCGCGCAGAACGAGCCAGGAGCTGAACGGGCTCGCGGTGCCTCCGAGCCGCCGGCGGGTCTTGGCGACCGTTTCGGCGAGCCCGTCCGGGCGGGCGAAAACGAGCGCTCCGCCGAGGACGTCGCCGTGCCCGCCGAGATACTTCGTCGTCGAGTGCAGGACGACGTCAGCCCCCAGCGCGAGCGGTCGCTGCAATGCCGGGGTGGCGAAGGTACCGTCGACCAGGAGGTCCGCACCGGCGGCGTGAGCGGTTTCGGCGAGCCGGGCGAGGTCGAGGATCTCGAGCTGCGGATTGGTCGGCGTCTCGGCCCAGACCAGCGTCGCGCCGGATGCGAGTGCCGCGTCCGTCGCACTGGAGTCGGCGAGGTTGGCGAACAGCGGCACCATGCCCCAGCGCGGCAGAAACTCGAGCGCCAGCTGGCGGACGCCGGAGTAGATGTCGTGGTGAAAAAGGACCCGGGCGCCTTCGGGGAGTGACTGCAGGAGCGCCGCGGCCGCCGCCATTCCGGAAGCGAAGGCGAGCGCTGCGCTGGAGGGGCCGGAAGCGCCGGACGGGCCGCCGCCCTCGATCGCCGCCAGCGCCTCCTCGAGGCGGTCCTGGGTCGGGTTCCCTTCGCGCTGATAGAGCCGGCCGTGGAGCGGTTCCGACTCGGGGCCGTGGAGGAAGTTGGTCGAGAGGTGGATCGGGGGAGCGACCGCGCCGGTCTCCCGGTCGGCCGCTCCTCCGGCGTGCACGGCGATCGTCTCGAAGCGCATGCGGGAAGTCTAGCCCGCGATGAGCTTCGGTCGGACTCCTGCGGACTAGGTGCCCTTCGCTTCGCCGTCGAGCATGCCGAACTGCTCGAGCAACGGCTTGTCGTACTGCACCTTCGCCTCGCGCTTGCGCTGTTCGATGATCGAACCCAGGAGCCGGTTGACCTCGTTGCGCTCGAGCGCTTCCCGGGTCTGGGTGCGTTCGGTAGCGAAGGCGGTGGCGTCGAAGCTCTTGCGCGCCGTGACCTCGAATAGGACCGCTCCCTGGTCGGTGAGCAGCGGTGCGCCGACGTCGCCCACTTTCCCGGCGAGCGCCGCCGAGACGATGCCACTCGAGTCGCCCAGGCCCTCGATCGTCCCTTCGCTCCCGAACTCGCCGCTCTCCCTGACCTCGACGGCGAGCTCCGTGGCGACGTCGGCGAAGCTCTTGCCCGAGGCGAGCGCGCCGCGAGCCTGGGTCAGCCGGGCGAGCGCGAGCTCGCCGGCCTTGGCGCGCAGGGCGGCCGGACGGACCTTCGCTTCGACTTCGCCCAGCGCCGGCAAACGCGCCGGGCTTTCGGAGACGAGCTGCAGGATGGCGAAGCCGCGCGCGATCTTCACCGGCGTAGAGGTCTTGCCGGCCTCGAGTGCGAAGGCGGCGGAGGAGAACGGCGTTCCCCGGCCGATTCCGGGCACCACCTCGTCGGCGCCGAACGGCGGCGTGCTGATGAACATCACGGTGTCGTTGTCGGCCAGCGCCTGGAGCTGCTCGGCGGTGGTCAGTTTGTCGGCGCCGATCTTGGCGGCGAGCTCGTTGGCCTTGGCCTCGGCCTGCGCTTCGGCGCGCTCGGCGGCGAGCCGCGAGCGCACCTGCGCCTCGACCTCGGCGAACGGGCGCTGGCCGGCGGCGCGCTTCTCGAGCACCTGAATGAGGTGGAACCCGAAGCTGGTACGGATCGGGCCGACGAGCGTGCCCGCGGCGGCGTTGAAGGCCGCCTCCTCGAACTCCTTGATCATCCGACCGCGGCCGAAGAAGCCGAGATCGCCGCCGCGGTCCTTGGAACCCGGGTCTTCGGTGAGCTCGCCGGCCACCTTGGCGAACTCCTCGCCGGCCTCGACGCGCTTGCGCGCGGCGTTCAGCGCGGCCTCCGCCACAGCGTCCGTTCGCTGGTCATCGACCTTGAGCAGGATGTGACGGGCGTGGACCTGCTCCTCCTGCGCGAAGTCGCCGAGATGGGAGTTGTAGAAACTCTCGAGGTCGGCCTTCTCCAGATTCATCTTGGCGCGCGTCCGCACCGTGTCGACGAGCAGGTAGTTGACGACCCGCTGCGGCGGCAGACGGAACTCCTCGGAGTGACGCTCGAAATAGGTCGCGACTTCGGCGGGCGAGAGCGTCGCCTGGGCCTGGAAGCCGGTGGGCGGCAGTACCAGGTAGCGCACGGAGGCGCGTTCGGCCTGATCGCGGTAGGAGCGCTCGACGTCGGCGTCCGTGACCACCAGGCTCGACGAGAAGATCGCGTTCAGCTTGGTGAGCACGATCTGGCGCCGCATCGACTCTTCGAAGTCCCGCACGGTGTAGCCGTTGGCGCGCACGAAGCGCTTGTAGGTCTCCTCGCCGATGAAGCCGCCGCCGGCGTCCTTCATCCCGGGAATCTCGAAGATCGCCTCACGCACCTCGGAATCCGACGCCTCGAGGCCGCGGTCGGCGGCCTCGTTGAGCAGCAGCCGCTGATCGACCAGCCGGTCGAGAGCCTGCAGCGGAAGCCTCAGCTGCTGCGCGATCTCGGGAGTGAAGTTCTCGCCGAAAGCCTGGCGGTACTGCGCTTCGAGCTGCCGGTACTGGCGCTCGAAGTCGGCGTAGGAGATCTTGTCCGTGCCGACCGTCGCCGCCGAAGCGCGCGCCTCGTTTCCCTGGGTGAGGCCACCGCCGAAGTCGACGAAGACGAAGGCGATGAAGATGATGATGACGACCCAGAGAATCCAGGAGAGGTACTTCAGGTTGTCGCGCAAGACCTTGAGCATGGAAGACTCCAAAAGCGCGGGTGTGAAGCACCCGGGCGAGAACACCCCACGATAGCAAGCCCGGCGCGGGGCCGGCAACCGCACGCTTCCGGTGAGCACCGGCTGCGGCCCGCCGAGGGGCCGCGCCCGGGCCCGTAACTTCAAGTAGAATCAGTCTTTCGCTATTCGAAACGGCGTCGAGGGGTCGTCTCGAGGGCGATCTCTGGATCGCGAAAGAGGAGCGCCAGGTGCTGTCCAACCCGTCGAAAAAGAGCACCCAGGGCTGGTACACCGTCTCGGTGGACACGCTGCGCGGCGGCGCGCTCCTGATTCTGCTCGCTGTCGTGGCGGTCGCGGGCTATCACTTCTATCTCCAGTGGGGACAGAGAGCGCTCGAGCAGGAGGCCGCGGCGATCCTTTCCGAGCTCGAGATTCTGCTGCAGCGGGCCGATGTCGAGAAGCCCGCCGGGTCGTTCGTCGAGGAGCTCGAATCGGCGCGGCGCGGGCATACCGCCGCCGCCGAGGCCTTCGCCGCCGCAGAGTTCTCGACCGCGGTCAGCGAGGGCCGTCGCAGCCGGGCGCTGCTGCTCGCCATTCTCGACTCCGCCGCGGCGCGGGCTTCGACCGGTGAGGCCCAGTTCATCGCCGTCCAGGGCAGCGTCGAGGTGCGACGGGGAGAGCGCGGCGAATGGGAAGAGGCGCGCTCGCGCGTCGTCCTGCAGTCGGGCGACTACGTCAAGACCTCCGCCAACGGCTCCGCCGAGATCGTCTTTCTCGACGGCACGCTCTATACCGTGCGTCCGAACACGCTGTTTCTCGTCACCCGTCAGCAGAGCTCCTCCGGCGCCCCCGCCGAACAGACGATCGCCATGGAATACGGCTGGATCAACCTGAATACCGCGCAGCGCGGCGGGCGCGTCACGACGCCGCGCGCCGAGGCGCTGGTCGGTCGCGAGTCCGAAGTCGTGGTGTCGTACGACAAGGGATCGTCGACCGGCCGCTTCTCCGCCTTCCGCGGTTCGCTCGAGGTCGCCTCGGAAGCCGGACTCAAGCGCACGGTGGGCGAGCTCGAACAGGTGGTGCAGACCGGCGACCTGCTGTCGGATCCCCGTCGCCTGCCGAGCTCGCCGGAGCCCGACCGCCCGGACGACAACCTCGAGCTTTCGCTCGCGGCGGCGAAGACGCTGGTGCTGTCGTGGAGGCCGGTGAACCTCGCCTCGCGCTACGCCCTGCAGGTCTCCCGCAGCCGGCTGTTCGTCGACAACGTCATCGACGTCAACGCGCGCA
>JAYTAM010000033.1:0-4868 GCA_043737505.1 Thermoanaerobaculia bacterium | reverse complement strand
GCCGGTCTCGAACACCGTCACCAGCTCGCGATGCGACGGATCTCCCTCCTCCGGCGCGAGCGTCGCCACCAGCGGCACATCGCAATTCTCGCAACGCGAAAAACCTTCTCTGTACTCGGACCTGCACTGGGGACAGAACATGGGGTCTCCTCCTTCGGGCTACCGACTCGCGTTCGATTCTAGTCCTATCGCGCGGCGCTCGCCGCGGAGTTCGACCGCGCGGATCCACGCCGCCAGTCCCGGGGACGCCGCGCGAGCAGCTTGATCGCTGTGGCGTCGTCGCGGTGCCGCGGCTGGTCGTCGCGCAAGTCGAGCTCGGCGACAGCGAGAAAGTCCCGCCAATGCTCCGCGACGGCGGCGGCTCGAAAGTGCTCTCTCGCCAGCCAGACCATCGGCTGGATGGGAAACCAAAAGGCTCCGGCAATGCGAACATCGGTCAGGCCGAAGTGCAGCGCCATGGCTTCGAGCTGAGCGGCGGCATAGCCGGGGCGGAAGTGCTCGTGCGCTTCGAATTCCCTTCGGCAGACTTCGGGGTCTGCCTGCTCCGCCACGCTGGCAAAGGGCACCTCGAGGTAGAGCCAGCCCCCCGGGCGGACGAGCTGCACCATCCTCGCGAGCACTGCCTGGTCGTCCTGGATGTGCTCAAGGCACTCGATCGAGAAAACGAAGTCGGACGCGGGAAGGGAGTCCGCGAACCGGGCGTCGAGAAGATCGCCCTGCAGGAATCGAAGGTTGGGGAGTTCCACGTCCGCATAGGGAGCCCGGAGGTCGACGCCACAGACCGAGATCGTGGGGTTTCGGTGCGCGACGTAAGTCTCGTGAAAGCCGCCGCCGCTTCCCACCGAGAGAACGCTGCGCGCGGGTGCAGCCTTCGCCAACGCGTCGAGGAGATGGACGAGGCGGAAGAGGCCCAGTCCGCCGTCGAGTGCCAGCAGATCCCTCCCCAGCTGCTCGGTGATCGGATCCTGGATAGCGTGACTTTCGAAGGCCACTTGCGAAACGCGCTCGCGGGGCTTCCGGATCGGAGAGTTTCTTCGCCAGAAAGTCATCTGAGGCTCCAGAGAGTTCGGCTGCGTTCTGCCACTATGAGAAGCTTCAGTCTCGCACGTTATACGGACCCGACAGGAAAGGTGTGCAATGGAGCTCGAAGTCGCATTGCGCATCAAGGCTCCCCTCCCTCTCGATTCGACGCGCGAGGCGGACATCGAACGCCGGGTGATCGCCCATTTCTCGCGGTTGGGATATCCGGACGTCGCGCGCGCTGCGCGATGGTCGCTTTCGCTCGAAGGCGCGGCTGTACGCTTCCGTCCCTTGCACGCGATTCTCGAACAGCGTCTTCGCACGGGAGAGGGCCGCACCTCCGACCGCCCGGAGCTCGGCAGACCGCGGTTGTTGATCTCTGGAATGGGCTCGGGGAGCGAGATGATCGCGGCGCGAAACCTCGGCTTCGGCGAGATTCACGGCACCGAGGTCGATTCCTTCTATGTGACCCTCGTTGCGGACCGGCTAGTGGGCTATCCGGGTTTCTTGCCGATTCCCGTGGACGGGATGCGCATTCCCTACGCCGAGGGTTCGTTCGAATTCGTGGTTTCGGGTCACATCGTCGAGCACACGGTCGATCCGGGGGCCTATGTCGCGGAGCATCTCCGCGTTCTCAAACCCGAGGGTTACCTGCTCATCGAGTTCCCGACGCGCTTCCACACCCGTGAGCTCCACACCGGTCTACCGTCGGTCGAGTGGCTTCCCACGCGCCTCCGCACCGGCCTGCTCGAGAGCGTCGGCTATCGCAACGGTCTGGGCCGGTGGGGCTTCTCCGACGAGACTCGCCGGTTGTGCCGCGCGATCATCGAGACCGGGTTGAAACAGGTGAGCCTGGCGCGAGTGCGCCGCTGGGCGAGAGAGTCGGGAGTCGAGGCGGCGCTCGTCGGCCAGGGAAGCCCTGGCCCCGGTGTGGTCTACGGGCTCTTTCGGCGAGCTCCCTGAAGGTCCGAATCGGCGGCCTGTCGCTCCCGCTTCTCGCGGAACCGACGACCTTGCCGCGCGCGGGCTTCGATCTTCTCGAGGTCGAAGATCTCGAAGGGCCCCAGGGTGGCGAGGGCGCGGCGGTCGGGCGTGGTGAGGCGGCGGAGGATGAAGCGGGCGGTCGCCGGCTTCTCGACCGGACGGCCGAGGGCGAGGGTGAGGCGGTTGGTTTCCACCCAGTAGGCGGTTGAGCCACCGTCGTTTCCGTCGAGGGCGATCGGCACTCCAGGCCCGAGATGCGAGTCGAGCAGGCGGCGGATCTCCGGCGCCGCCTTGTGGGCCGCGGGGTCGGCGCAGAATCTCGCTGGCGCTCCGTAGGCCAGAAAGCCGTCGGTGGTCAGTAGGTCGAACGACCAGAGGTCGGACGCTGTGTGGACGGTGGCTCCGCGGAGGCCGTGCGCGGTTTCCAGGAACTGGCGCGGTGTGAGCGCGACGAGAGTGTGGCTGCCGGCGGGATAGGGGATCCGGTTCCAGAGCAACGCCAGCCCGAGGATGAGCGTTGCACCTGCGGCGCGGAGTCGGCTGCCGCGAGCGAAAGCGAGGAGCCCGGCGATTCCTTCGGCGGCCACGGCAACGGCGAACGGAAAGAGATAGTAGAGGAAGCGCTTGTCCGCCCAGTCGTACGCCAGCGCGAAGAAGAGAGCGAGCGAGGCGAGAGGGAAGAGGACCGCCTGTCCCCAGGGCGAGAGCCGCTCCCGACCGGGGGCCAGAAGCCGTGCGAATCCACCGAGGTATAGCGGCACAGCCGCCAGGCCGATCAGCGCGACTGCGGCCGCTATGTAGTAGCCGAGATGCCCGAACGAGAGGTGAAGCAGGGGCTCGATGACGTGCACGGAGGCGCCCGATTCGGCTTTCACGGCGCGGAAAGTGATCCAGGCGAGGGGGAGCGGTACCACGGCGAAGAGGGCCAGCCAGAGCCAGTGCGAGCGCAGGGCGCCCCGGCGGTAGACCAGCACGGCGAGTGCCAGGCCACAGCCGACGGGAGCGCCCGCGTAGTGGAACAGGAAGCTCACCGAAAGGAGCAGGGCGCAGGCCAGGTATCTCCGCGGCGCTTCTTCGGCGCGCGCGAAGGCGAGCGCTGAAGCGAGAAGGAACGGCAGCGTCCAGATCTCCGCCATGACGTAGCGGGTGTGGCCGAAGAGTGAGCCGTTCGAAACGAAAATCAGCACGGCGAGCGCCGCGACAAGCGAAGAGTGGCGCAGGCGGATCAGGCGATGGAGGAGAACCCCCGCGAGGCCGAGCATGGCGAAATTCAGGTACGGCAGGGCCTCGAGAATGGAAAGCCGGGAGAGCAGCGTGGTGACCAGCGGCAGGCCCGGCGGGCGAAAGCTCGAGGCGACCGGCGCGCCGCCCCAGTAGAGGCCGTTCACCAGCCAGTCCCAGGAGTCGGGGGACATGTAGGGGTAGCACCAGTTGAGGTCCGCCGTGGCGAGCGACGGCAGGACGCCGAGGAGGCCGACGGCAACCAGAGTCAGGATCGCCCGTGCTGCGATGTCAGACTTCGACGAGTCGCGCGTCGGACTGGCTGGTGATGGGATTGGAATGGACGTCCCCTCTCAAGTGGCGCCGGGTCGAGCGGAATGCCTTGCGAGAGCTTACGAAGCCGACGACGCGCTCGCCCATGGGAGCCGCTCGCGCGATGGACTCGAGGGGCTAGCTTTGCGGCTCATCCTCTCGAGCGGTACCTGACCCCGTCGATGCCTTCGAAGTCCGCATCCTGGGTCCAGAAGGTGGCCGAGCGCGCCCGGGCGGTGGCGAGGAGAATCGAATCGGCCAGGGGCAGCCGGAGCTCGATTCCCAGGCGGCCGGCGAGCGCGGCGATTCCGAGGTCGAGATCGACGATCGCTCCAGCCTGCATGAGGGCGATGGCGTCGAGTGCCGCCGCATCGCCGCGCTGCTGGCAGACACGGCGGTAGACCTCGACGACCGAGATCGTCGCCACGAGGAGCTTCGCCGAATCCTCGAGCGCCGGCGCGAAGAATGCCGCATTGGGTCCGTCGGCGAAATACTCCAACCAGCCGCTCGAGTCGACGAGGTTCAGACGCGATCCTCGTCGCGCGGAATCGTGGTGTCGATGCCCTTGAGAAATCCGCGCATGGACCGCAGCTTCTTCACCGGCACCAGCTCCAGACGATCGCCGGAAGAGAAGACACGCAGCTTCTGTCCGGGCTTGAGCTCCATCGCCTCCCGGACAGCCTTGGGAATCACCAACTGGTACTTCGAGGAGATCGTGACAGTGGACATGGAAGGCTCCTTCGATGCGCCCATTGTAAGACCCACCGGCGATCGATGCAAGGAACGGTAGATCAGCGACTCCCGAGCTTGCCCGCCAGCGTGCGGGCCATGAGCTTGCGGATCGGCGGCACGGCGGAAAGTAGCGGCAGGGCGACGTCGCGGCCCCAGCCGAGGATGTGGCTGCCGGACTGGAAGAACGGCGTCAGGAACCAGGAGAGCTGGGAGTAGGGGCGGACCGCCCGCTGGCGCTCGCCCTCGTAGCGGGTGACGGCGGTACAGAAGTCGTTGGTCGCGGCCAAGTGGCGGGCGAACGACGCGGCGTCGGCGAGGGCGAGGTTCGCCCCCTGGCCGAGGTGGGGGCTCATGGCGTGCGCGGCGTCGCCGAGAAAGACGAGTCTGCCGGTGTGCCAGCGCGGCGCGGAGACGTGCAGGTAGGTGGTGAACGCCGCCTGGTCGAAGCGGGTGAACTCGTCGAAGATCTCGGCTGCCCGCGGCGAAACGGCGAGCGCTCGCTGGCGAAACTCGTCGAACCCGCGCGCTCGCAGCGCGGCGATTCCATCCGGCCCGTCGGGCGGTGCACCCCAGAAGAAGCTCGCGCGGCCGCCGCCCAG
>JAYTAM010000032.1:0-2093 GCA_043737505.1 Thermoanaerobaculia bacterium | reverse complement strand
GCCGACGAGAGCTTCGCCTTCCGAGGAGACGTAGATCCGTTCCTTGCCGAGAGCGATGCCCTCCGGGTCGAGCCTGCGCAAGGGGAACGGAGCCCCGTCTTTCGCCAGCAGAGTCGTCACGGCCCGGACCGTGACGAGCGGCGCGCGCAGGGCGAGA
The DNA here is from genome assembly GCA_043737505.1 of Thermoanaerobaculia bacterium. GTDB lineage: Bacteria > Acidobacteriota > Thermoanaerobaculia > Multivoradales > JAGPDF01 > JAGPDF01. Next base: position 1,936 of record JAYTAM010000032.1, on the reverse strand, counting down.
GGGTCCGCCGGATCCTTCGCCGGCAGCTCGATCGCGAGGCGGTAGAAACGGGCCGGAGCGCGCTCACTGCGATCGTCCGAGAGTGCCAGATAGTCGCCACTGCCGGGGTCGAAGGCGAGGCCGGAAAGCCCGCCGACGGGCGCGCCTTCGAATCGTGTCGTCCCGGGCAGGGTGGCCTGGCCCAGAAGCTCCAGGGAGGTCGGCGCGGCGGCAGAAAGCAGGGCGGATCCGCCGACCAGCAGCAGGCCAGCCATGGAGCAACTACGTCGCAGCATCGAACCTCCCATGGACTCCCCCTCGGTCGACATCGAGTCTATCGAACCGGGGCAACGTTCCCTCGGCGAACCGCCGCTGGCTGGGCGGCAACTCCTGTCGTCGCCGGACGTAAGATGAGACTGTGAGGCGTAAGCGAACTCAGGCGCAGCAGGCGTCGCTTTTCCAGCGCACCGAGGATTTCCTTCTCGACTATACCCGTGGGCTCTCCGGCGACGAGCTGCGGCGGCTCTTCGACAGCGACGCGAGAGGGGCTTACTCGGTGCTGATGCGCGACCGCGAGGCGCAGGTCGCCAACGTCTCGGGCGTGAAACGATTCTTCCTCGCCGCGAAGCTCCTCTTCCTGAGTATCTCCGAGAAGCTCTCGCCGCGCCGCCGGCTTCTTTTCGCGGTCGCCATCTTCGCCGCCGTCGCCGGGCTGGTCGATCCGCAGCTCTCCTGGATGGAAGGGGACCACAGCGAGAATCTCGGCGGCTCGCCGCTGTTCTTCATGATCGCCGTTGTAGCGCTACTTCTGCTGCTGGCCTTCGAAATGGTCGACCGCGTGCTCGTGCGCGACGAGATCCAGATCGCCCGCCAGCTTCAGCGCGAGCTCCTGCCGAAGGCCAGTCCCGACCTTCCGGGCTACGCCTTCGCGCACTCCTCGCGCACGGCCAACGACATCGGCGGCGACTACTACCAGTTTCATCGCCTCGGCGACGGGCGGATGGCGATCGTCGTCGCCGACGCCAGCGGGCACGGCATGGCCGCGGGCCTGCTGATGGCGATCGCCAACGCAACGCTGCACATCGCTCTCGAGCTCGATCCCTCGCCGGTAGCGGTCTCGGCGCTGCTTCACCGTGCGATCTGGCGGACTGGAGACCGGCGCTCCTTCCTCACGCTGTTCTATGCCCTGCTCGATCCGGCGAGCGGCGAGGTCGAATACGTCTGCGCCGGACATCCGTTTCCTCTCCTGCGCCGTGCCTCGGGGGCGATCGAAGAGCCGCAACTCGGCTCCTTTCCGCTCGGCATGCGCGAGACCGTGAACCCGGCGAGCGGCCGTCTGCACCTCGCCCCTGGCGACCTCCTCCTGCTTTTCTCCGACGGGCTTTTCGAGGGCGTCGACCGCACCGGGCAGGCGTTCGGATTCGAGCGCCTGCGCGCGGCCGCGAGCTTCGGTGGGGCGGCGCTCGAGACCCATGAACGGATCCTCGCCGACTTCGAAGGGCACGTCGGTTCCGAGCCGTTGTCGGACGATCTCACGCTGGTCGCCGTCGAGCGGCTCCCCTCCGCCGGCGAATCCAAGTAGATTCCGCAGCATCATGCACGCCTTCGTCGCCCTCCTCCGCGACTCGGAAAGGGCCTGGATCGCCGTTCTTTTCGCCGGCCTCTGGCTGGTGCTCGCTTCGGGGAGCCCGATCGGTCTCACTCCAGGGGTCCTGCTGTCGCAGATCGAAGCCGCGGCCCTCGGCGCCCTGCTCGCCGTCTGGGTGGCCCGTGCCACCGGTCTGCGGCGCCATGGCCTGGCGATCGCGCTGGCAGCGCTGTTCACCACTCCCCTTCTCCCCTACGCCTACGTCGAGGACGAGCTGGCGTTGCCGCTCCTCCTCTTGGCCGGGGCCTTCCTGGCCATCGGTCCGACCCGCCTGCGCCAGCCGGTGCGCGACCTGGCGCTGCTGCTCGT
>JAYTAM010000031.1:0-4897 GCA_043737505.1 Thermoanaerobaculia bacterium | reverse complement strand
TCCCGCGTTTTCAGACGATGCGCGGCAAGCGGGTCGCCCGCAAGGCCGGCTGGGATACTCACGGCCTCGCGGTCGAGATCGAAGTCGAGAAGCGTCTCGGTCTTTCGGGCAAGCGGGACATCGAGCAGCTCGTCCCCGGCGATCCCCGCGCCTCGATCGAGAAGTTCAATCAGGCCTGCTACGAGTCGGTGATGACCTACGAGCGCCAGTGGCGCGCGATGACCGAGCGGGTCGGCTACTGGATCGATCTCGACGACGCCTACTTCACCTACTCCAACTCCTACATCGAGTCGGTCTGGTGGTCGCTGGGCCAGCTGCACGAGAAAAAGCTCCTCTTCGAGGGCCACAAAGTCCAGCCCTACTGCGCCCGCTGCGGCACGACGCTCTCGTCGCACGAGGTGGCACAGAACTACAAGGAGATCGAGGATCCCTCGATCTGGGCGCTCTTCCCGGCCCGGCCGGGACGTCGCCTGAAGACCGTCGACGGCAAGGAGTTCGTCGTCCCGACGGACTTCTACCTCATCGCCTGGACGACGACACCCTGGACGATGCCGGGGCACTCGGGCCTCGCCGTCCATCCTGACCTCGTCTATCGCGTCGTCGAGCATCCGGTCCGCCCGGGCGCGCGCCTCCTCTTCGCCGATCAGATCGAGATCCCGATTCCCTACGAAATCGAGGTCGAGGGAAAGCGCCAGCGGCGGGACCTTCGCGACGAGCCTGCGCTCGCGCGGTTCACCGGCGAAGCGCTTTCGGGCCTCCGGTACGACCGGCCCTACCGGACAGAACCGTTCGACGAGCGGCAGGATCCGGACGGCGCTCCGCAACCGCCTCCCTCCGACGAGGACGGCTGGCTGGTGGTCACGGCCGACTACGTCACCGCTGCCGACGGCACCGGTCTCGTGCACACAGCGCCAGCCTTCGGCGCCGACGACTATGCGACGGGACGGAAGTACGGCCTGCCTCTCTTCAAGACCGTCGAAGCCGACGGAAAGATTTCGCCGAGGAAGGGCTTGGAGCGCTTCGCCGGAGTGTGGTTCAAGGACGCGGACAAGGAGATCACGCGCGACCTCAAGGAGCGCCACCTCCTGCTTCACTCCGAGCGCTACAAGCACAGCTACCCGTTCTGCTGGCGCTGCGACACGCCCCTCCTGCAGTTCGCTTCGAAGAGCTGGTTCGTCAGGACGACCGCCATCCGCGACCGCCTGGTGGCGAAGAACCTGACGATCGACTGGCACCCGGAGGCGATCGGCAAAGCGCGCTTCGGCAACTGGCTCGAGGGCGTCGTCGACTGGGCGCTGTCGCGAAAACGCTACTGGGGCACGCCGCTGCCGATCTGGAAATGCGACCTGTGTCCGGCGGAGCGCGTCTTTTCCTCCTTTACCGAGCTTTTCCACGAGGCCGGCAGGAAAATGCCGGAGAACCTCTACGATCGTGCCCAGTTCGATCCGCACCGCCCGACGATCGACGACATCACGTGGGAGTGCTACGGCTGCAGAGACCAGGGAAGGAACGGCGTCTTCCGCAGAGTCGACGATGTCATCGACGCCTGGTACGACTCGGGCGCGATGCCGTTCGCGCAGCATCACTACCCGTTCGAGAACCAGGAGAAGGTCGCCCCTCGCGGCCGCTTCCGACCTGCCGACTTCATCTCGGAGGCGATCGACCAGACGCGCGGCTGGTTCTACACCCTGCACGTACTCGGCGTTGCGCTGTTCGATTCCGTGGCCTTCGAGCACTGCATCGTCATGGGGCACGTCAATGACGACCAGGGCCGCAAGATGTCGAAGCGCCTCGGCAACGTCGTCGATCCGATGGGAGTCATCGCCGAGGCCGGCGCCGACGCGATGCGCTGGTACTTCTACGTCAACGACCCCGAGCAGACCTCGCGCTTCTCGGCGAAGCTCGTGCGCGAAGCGGCGCAAGGGCTGCAGCTGCCGATCTGGAACGCGCTCTCCTTCTTCACCATCTACGCCAATCTCGATGGCTGGGTCCCGCCGAGCGCGAAGCGCGATTCCGATGGATCGGAGCGCGCCATTCCCGTCGCCGAGCGTGCCGATCTCGATCGTTGGATCCTCGGTCGGCTGGACGACGAGATCCACAAGATCGCTCTCCTGCTCGAGGGCTATCGCATCGCCGAGCCGGCGAGGCGGCTCGAGGCCTTCGTCGATGACCTGAACAATTGGTACATCCGGCGAAGTCGCGACCGCTTCTGGAGTGCTGGCGGCGAAAAAAGCTCGGACAAGGAAGCTGCCTATCAGACGTTGTACGAGGTCCTGACCACACTCGCCCGACTGATCGCTCCCTTCGCGCCTTTCCTCGCCGAGACGCTGCATGAGCACCTCGTGCGTGCGGTGAATACCGACGCTCCGGCGAGCGTTCATCTCGAGAACTGGCCGGAGACGACCGGAATTCTCGAGCGGGACCGCGAGGTTCTCGCACTCGTCGGCGCCATGGGCCTGGCCAAGCGCCTGGTCGGCCTCGGACGCGTGGCGCGGGCGGAGCACAACTTGAAGAACCGGCAGCCGCTCGCTTCGGCGACGCTCGTTCTCGCGCCGGAGATCTTCGGCGTCGACGTGCGGCCGCAGCTCGAGCGCGTGCGCGGACTGGTCCTCGACGAGCTGAATGTGAAGGATCTCTTTTTCGCCGAGCGACGGGGCGACTTCGTCACGCACGAGGTCCGCCCGAATTTCCGCGTCCTCGGGAAGAAGCTGGGCGGAAGGATGAAGGCGGCGCAGGCGGCGCTGCTCGCTTCCGACGGCGACGCGCTCGCCGAGCTTCTGGCACGGGACGGTCGGATCACCCTCTCCCTCGACGGCGAGCCGCTCGAGCTCCTGCCCGAGGATCTCGAAGTCCGGCTGATCGAGAAGGAGGGGATGGCGACAGCGAACGACGGCGAGCTGCTCGTCGCCCTGGATCCGAATCTGACTCCGGAGCTCGTCGCCGAAGGCCGGGCGCGCGAGGTGGTGAACCGGCTCCAGACCGCTCGCAAGGATGCCGGGCTCGACTACGCCGACCGCATCCGCGTGCGCTACTGCGCGCCGCCGGAGCTCGAAGCCGCGATCGCCGCCCATCGCGACTGGATCTCGGGCGAGACCCTCGCGGTCGAGTGGCAGGACGCAACCCATGGCGACGATGGCCTGGTAGCGGCGCCGATCGACGACCTCGCCTTCGACTTCGCCATCGCTCGCGCCTCCTGAGGCGATCGTGGCCGGCGCTACGCTTCAGACCCTTCCGGATGCCCCGGTCCAGTCGCTCGACCACGAGGTCAAGTTCGTCTTCCCGGCGGCGGCCCTGGCCGTCGCGCAGGCGATCCTCCGCGGTACCTGCCTGCGCGAAGAGCCCCACGCCGCGAGCCTCGTCGAAACGATCTACTTCGACGGGCAGGGGCTCGAATCGCTGGCGGAAAAGCTCGGCAGTGACTACCGCAAGACCAAGGTCCGTCTGCGCTGGTACGACCGCTCGCCGGCGGTCTGGCTGGAGGTGAAGCGCCGCGTCGGCAGCCGGCGCGAGAAGCTCCGGCTGCCGTTGCCGGCGGCGGTTTTCGACGGCCGCGAGCTGTCGCGGCGAAGCGTCGATGACCCGGCCCTGAAGCAGGTTCCGACGTTTCTCGTCGCCGCCGGCGAGGCTTCGCCGGCGACCCTGCAACCCGCCCTGCACCTCGCCTATCGCCGCGAACGGTTCCGCGAGCCCGCCTCGGGCCTGCGCATTTCGCTCGACAGCGAGATTGTCGCCTTGCGCATCGCCGACTGGGCGGCCGCCGTCCCGGGCGTCCGGCGTCTGCCGGGAAGCCGTCGCTCGCCCGTCCTCGTCGAGCTCAAAGGGGGCAGTCGCGATCTGCCGCCGACGCTGGCGGCTTTGGCCGCCCTCGGCGGGCGGCGTGAGTCTTTTTCCAAGTACAGTTTCTGCCTGATCGACTGAATTTCCTGCTTTCCGGAGGAACTCGCAATGGGGGAGATGTTCGGCAAGTTGACCGCTGCCTGGGAGGGCAAGGGCCCGCCGCTCGAAGTCGGATCGTTCCTTCTGCTGCTGGCGATTTCAGCCCTGGCGGCGATCGTCGTCGCCCAGCTCTACGTGCAGTTCTACGGCAAGCGGGCCACCGGCAGCGAGATCCATCGTGCCTTTCCGCTCATCGCCATCGCGGTGACGGCGATCTTCATCTGCATCCAGTTCTCGTTGCCGCTCTCGCTCGGCCTTCTCGGCGCCCTGTCGATCGTCCGTTTCCGCACGCCGATCAAGGAGCCGGAGGAGATCGGCTTTCTCATGGTCGTCATCGCCACCTCGCTCGCGGCAGCGACGGGGCTGCTGGCCTTCCTCGGCGCACTCCTCGCCGCCGCGGTGGTCGTCCTGCTGGTGCAGGAGCTGGTGCGTCCGGTGTTCCGCCGCGGTTCCTCGACCGGCCTCGTCATCGCCACGTTCGATGAGGCCGGCTATGCCGAGCGCAGCGAAGCGTTCTTCACCGCGCTTGGCGCCTCGGGTCGGTCGGGAGTCCTCGAAAGCCTGACGCGCCTCGACGGCCGGGTCTCCGTCACCTGGCGCTTCGCGGGATTGAAGAGCACCGACGCGCCTGCGGTCGAGCGCCTGCTGCAGGAGCGTGGCGCGCCGCAGAGTCTCACGATCGTCTATCCCCAGAGCGCCAGCAGCCGTTGAACGGAGGCAGCGGAAGTCGCCGGCGCGTCTGGCTCGCGGCAGCCGTCGTGGCCGCTCTGGCTCTGGTCGCTTTCGCCGCGACCGCACCGGGGCGGCGCCTTGCCGGCCGGCTCGCCCGCACCCATGCCACCCGCTCCGAGCTCGACTCGGCGCGCCTGACGCGACTGCTGTCGCGGTCGGGCGAGCTCGTCGTGCAGCCGCCGTCAGCGGCCGCCCTCTCGACACCCGTCGACCGGCGCGACGTCGCGCC
>JAYTAM010000030.1:0-11326 GCA_043737505.1 Thermoanaerobaculia bacterium | reverse complement strand
CCCGTCGAGGCCGCCGACGGTGGGTGCGAAGAGCAGGCTGTCGCAGAAATCGACCGCCGGCGAGGCGAATCCGACTGACAAGTCGCCCGCCGCGAGGTTCGTGTAACCCGGATCGACGACGTAGACCTCCGTCGCGCTTTCCGGCAGCCCGAAGGTCGTCTGGGTGATTAGGCAGTCGATCTGCTCAGTCACCTGCCCCTCCAGGAAGTAGCCCGCAGTCGGGTGGAAGAGGCTCGAGAGGAGGCTCGCCTCGCTGCCGCTGCCCGTCGCCCAGAGCCCGAACGCTTCGACCGGCTGATTGCCGGCGTCGAGGTAGCGGTTGCGCGCCGCAGTGGTGAGGGCGGCGCGCACGCTGCCGCCGCTCGCCACCTGAAATACCCGGTTCGCACCGAGGTTGCCGAATGCCAGGACGCTCTCGGTCCGGAGCTCGCCTCCGCTGGCCGCGTAGAAGACGCTGCCGAACCCCTCGGGCTCGGGCACGATGTTGCCGACCACCCGGGTCTGCTTCAGCTGAACGACCCCGCTGTCGGCCGCCATCGCCGCCGAGCCGTTGCGGGCGCCGGCGAGGAGCTCGTTGCCCTCGAGGAGCGTCGGGCAGAAAGAGCCGCCGCACGAAGCTCCGCCGGCGGCGACGAAAGCTTCGCTCTCGGCGTACACGCCGCCCCCGCCGGATCCGGAGCGGTTGGAAAGGACCTGCGCTCCCATCAAGAGGACCTGGGTCCCGGCTTCGCTCGCCGCGATCCCGCCGCCCCATCCGCCAGCCTCGTTGCCCACCACGACGGCGCCTTGAAAAAGACTCACCAGCGCGCCGCCGTAGGCGTAGATGCCGCCGCCGTCGCCCTGAGCCTCGTTGTCCTCGATGCGCGCACTGGCGCCGAGCACCACTTCGCAGCCCCCCCCGGCCTGGATGCCTCCACCGTTCCCGGAGCTCGAATTGTGGTGCACCCAGGCCTCCGATTCGATTACCGAGCTGGCGTTGTAGCACTGGATCCCGGAGCCGTTCGGGCCGTTGTGGTGGATCGAGGTCGCCGGATCGAGGTAAACCTCGGGTCCGCCGACGGAGATGTAAAGTCCGTTGCCGTCGTTGAAGAGGATCTCGACCGCGAGGAGCTCGACCACCGCGCTCCACTGAACCTGGAGGGCGTTTCCGCTCGAATTGAACAGCACGAGATTCTGCAGCGTGACGTGCGACTCACCGCCGCTGAAGGCGTCGATATGGATGCCGGGATCGGCGAGGATCAAGTCGATCTCGGCCGCCGCGCCGTTGGCGGTGGTGTCGGCGCAGCTGCTGTAGCCGCCGCGCACCAGCAGGGTGCCATGCGTCGAGTCGCGCCAACTGTCGAGCTCGACCGTGTCGCCCGGCTGGTAGGACACGCCGCTCTGCAGCCGGATCTCGTCGTTGGCCGCGGTCGCCCCGGCGAGGGCCACGGCAGCCTCCAGAGTGCTCGCTTCGCAGCCGGCGGCGCCGCCGCCGATTCCGACGTTGTAGATCGCCGCGCCCGCTCGATCTCGGGCGAGGCCCATGCCGGCGGCCGCAAGGATCACCAGCACCAGCCGTGCCCTGAAATGAAGTCCTCTCATCGCCGTTCCTCCTGAAGTTCTCTGTGAGTATCGGCATCGGCTGAAAAAGGAGACAGGCTCAACCAGACCGGAAACAGCGACCCGGACCCGCAGACCGGCCGAAGGCCGCCCTGCGCTACGCTTCGCCGGTGCTACCCGAAGAGCTGGAGCTTTGGCGGCGGGCAGACGCGCTGCTCGCGGAACTTCTCGATCTTCCCCCCGATCGGAGGCGAGCGGAGCTCGGCCGCATCGCTTCGGGAAGCACCGACGGCCCCGACCTCGAAGCCTGCGTTGCGAAGCTGCTGGACGCGGCGGAGGGCGAGGCCGGCCCGCTCGACTCCCCCGTCGAGGTCGGCGGCGCAGCCCTTCTGTCCGGAGCGTTCGACCCGGGCGTCGATCGCCCCGATCGCCTCGATCGCCTCAGCCTGGCGGGGCGGCGCCTCGGCCCCTACGTCCTCGACTCGGAGATCGGCCGCGGCGGCATGGCGGTGGTCTATGGCGCCCACCGCGCCGACGGCGCCTTCGAGCAGGAGGTCGCGGTCAAGGTCCTCGGGCTGGGACTTCTCTCACTCGGCACCGGCGACCGCTTCCGGCGCGAGCAGCAGGTGCTCGCGCGCCTGCGACATCCGCAGATCGCCACCATGCTCGACGGCGGCGTCGGCGACGACGGCACTCCCTACCTGGTGATGGAGCGCATCGACGGCCGGCCGATCGATCGCTACTCTGCCGACGAGAAGTTGCCGCCGCAGGAGCGTGTCGGCCTTCTGCTGCAGGTCTGTGCGGCCGTCGCCTTCGCGCACCGCAATCTCGTCGTGCACCGCGACCTCAAGCCGAGCAACATTCTGGTCGACCGCGAGGGCCGGGTGAAGCTCCTCGACTTCGGCATCGCCAAACTCCTCGAAGCCCAGACCGAAGGCGCGCTCGATCCCCTCGATCCCCTCGATCCCAATGCCGAGGAGCCGCCGCTGACCCTGGCGCAGGCGAGGTTCCTGACGCCCGGATACGCCGCGCCGGAGCAGGTCGAGGGCGGCCCAGTGACCACGGCGACGGATGTCTTCGCGCTCGGCCGGATCCTGCAGCGCCTGCTCGACGTCGCGCCAGGCGACACTCCGCGTTCCGATCTCCGAGCCGACGCCGATCTCGCCAACATCGCGCGCCAGGCGATGCGCGCCGAGCCCGACCGCAGGTACGCCGACGCCAACGCCTTCGCCGCCGACCTCGAACGCTGGCGCGCCGGCCGGCCGGTCGAGGCGACCGGCGACAGCCGGCTCTACCGTCTGCGGAAGCTCGTGCGGCGCCACCGCGCCGCCGTCGCCGCCGGAGCTCTGCTCCTGCTGGTAGGCACCGCCGGCCTCGTGGCCACGCTCTGGCAGGCGGCGCGGGCGCGGCGCGAGGCGCGCAGCGCGGAAGTCGTCAACCGGTTTCTCGTCGACCTCTTCCGCGCCTCGGAGCCGGAACGGGCGCAGGGCGAAGATCCGCGCGCCTCGGAGCTGCTGCGGCGCGGTGCGGCGAGGGCGCGTGCCGAGCTCGCCGGCGAGCCGCGCCTCGAAGGGCAGCTCCTGCACGTCATCGGCTCGATCCAGCGCGAGCTCGGCCAGAACGCCGGCGCCGAGGAATCGCTCACCCGGGCGCTCGATCTGCGCCGCCGCCACCTCGCCGCCGGCGAATCCGAGACGATCACCGCGATTGCGGCGACCCGGGTCGAGCTCGGCCTGACGCGCTACGAGCTCGGGCAGGTCGGCGAGGCGGTGGCGCTCCTGCGTACGGCGCTCGCCGACCTCGAGCGGACGCTCCCGCCGCAGGCGGAGGCGCGCCTCGAAGCCGAAGTGCGTCTGGGTGACATGCTCGTCGTCGAAGGCAACTACAGCGAGGCGCGCACGCGGATGGCGTCGGTACTTGCCGTCATCGGCGTCCGGCGTGCAGAGTTCATCGAGCTGGCGCTCGACGCGCAGTACACCCTCGGAGTCGCCGAGAGCGAGCTGGGCGAGGTCGCCACCGCCACCGAGCTCCTGCGCGGGGTGATCGACGAAGAGCGCCGGCGCTCCGGCGGTTTCTCCCGCGACCTCGCGCTCTATCTGAACGAGTACGGAATGCTGGAGCACGATCGCCCGGATTTCGCGGCGGCCGAGAGCGCCTATCGCGAGTCTCTCGCCATCAAGCGCCGCCTCTATGGCGAAGCGCACCCGCAAGTCGCTTCGGGGCTACTCAATCTCGGCATGGTGCTCAAGGATCTGAAGCATCCGCAGGAGGCCCTCGAGGCGCTCGAGGAGGCGCTGCGCGTCGGCCGCGTGCTCCATGGCGATCGGCATCAGGAGGTGGCGATGGCCCTGACCTCAGTCGCCGTGGCGCTCTTCGATCAGGGCCGGCCGGCGGAGGCGAAAGTCCGCTACGCGGAGGCGGTCGCCATCTGGCGCGGCCTGCCGGCGGGATCGTTTGAAGCCAACCAGTTCGCCAACTGCCTGCGCAACTACGGCACCCTCCTCATCCAGACCGGCGAGCTGGAGCAGGCCGAGGCGATCCTGCGCGAAGCCGTCGCGGCCTACGAAGGGCTGGAGCTCGTCGACCCGTTGCGCTCGGCGCTGGCGAGCGGGCGGCTGGGCGAGGCGCTCGTGGCCCTGGGTCGGTCGGCGGAAGGCGTGCCGCAGCTCACGGCGGCGCTCACGGTGCTCGAAACCACGCACTACGGCTGGGAGAAGCCGGGGTTCGTGCTGATGAAGCTCGCCCTCGTCCGCGGCGAGCTCGCCCTGGGCCACGCCGAGCCGGCACGGGCGCTCCTTCTCGAAGTGCAGACCCGGCTCGCGGAACGAGCGCAGGCGGAAGGAGGGGCCGGCACCGATTGGGACCCCCCCCGCGCCGCCGCCGCCGAGCTCGAAGCAAAGCTCCGCGCGCGCTCATCGCGCTGAGCTCATGCCCGCCGGCTACTCGGCGATCCTCCACGTGTCGAACTCGTTCTTGAAGCCGAGTCCGATCGAGTCGGAGGTCGAAGTGACGCTGCCGTCGGCGTTCTTCACCGTCGACATGGTGATGACGGTGAGGAACGCCTTCTTGTCGGTGAAGGTGAGCTCGCCGCCATCGCGGATCTGGTCGGCGAGCACCGCCGGCTTCGGCAGGTACTTCTTTCGGAAGTCGTCGCTCTGCTTCCGCTGGTCGGGCGGGAGCGCCGCCAACCGGGCGCGCCCGGTGACCGAGACGAGGTCCAGCGCCGCCTCGTACTTGCCAGACGTCAGCTTGCCGGCGTAGTCGAGCGCCAACTTTCCGAGCTCGTGATCGAGGATCGCCGCGCCGCGGATCGCCGGAGCCGTTTCCGGCTCCGACACCTGCAGAGTCATCGGCCCGCGCTCCACGCGCCACTTGCCACCTTCCAGCCCGGCGAACCCCATCGCCGAGGGGTCGCCCGACGGCGTCGGGATGCTGAGTCGCGCGCTCTCGCCGTCGATCACCATCTCCCCCACCCGCGCGATATCGGCCTCGAAAGTCGCCGGATCGGGCGTGCGCTCCTGGAGCCGCGCCGCCTCCTCCTTCTGCTCCGCGGGAGACATCGCCGCCCACTCCTCCCGTACCTCTTTCGCAGCGCCCTTCCGCGCCTCCGCCGCCTTCCCCGCCTTGAGCAGTCGCCCCGCTTCGACGATCGCCTTGCCGGCCGGGTGCTCGAGGATCGCCTTCCCCTTGAGCGTCACCGGCTCGGTATCCGCGAGGTTCGCGAATCCAGGTGCCGTTGCTGCCATCACCCACAACGCCGCGGCCAAAGCCGATGAAGCCGTTCGATTTCGCATGGCACTCTCCCTTACCCCTGAAACGCAGGAGCCGCGCAGAGAGCGACATCGGTTGGAGGCGGGCTTCGGCGCTCGGGAAGATGGCGTAGCCGAGCTGCTTCACTTCTCGCGCAGCCGTCTTCCCGAGTGCCGGAGACCGCCACCCACTTCCGCCAAGATACTCACCTGGCATTTCACGAGAAGAAACGGCGACTGTCCCCTCCGCAGCCAACTGGAAAACGATCGTGCGCGGCTGAGATAGGATCCCGCCGATCACCCACCGGAAGGAGCTTTCGATGACGATTCCCCGTCCCGCTCGCGTCTCTGCGCTTCGCGTGGTCTTCCTCGCCCTCGCGACCCTCGCGACCCTCACGCTGTCATCGCTCGATGGCGTCGCGGGCGCACAGTCCCAGGAGTCGTTGCGGCTGGTCCCGGTCTCTCCCGCGACGCAGAGCGTCGTGCTCGGCGACCGGGCGACCCTCGAAGTCCGGGTGATCAATGCCAACGGCGCCCCGGTGCCGAATGTGCAGCTCACCTGGGAGGTGATCTCGGCTCCCGGATCGCCGCGCGGGACGAGCGGTGCCCCGTCCCCGTCCGACGCCGCGGGCATCGCCCGCGCCACTTTCGGCTTCGGTGTCGCCGGAACTGTGACCATCCGGGCCTCGTTCCGTGGAGCGTCGCCGGTCCTCTTCACGATCAATGTCGGCAGCCTGGGCGAGCTCACTTCGGACAACAACACCCGGGCCTCCGCGGGCGGATCGTTCGACGACATCTGCTTCGACGTCTTCAACACCTCCGGCGGCACGCCGCGTCCGGTACCGCGCGCAACGCCGCTGTGCGTTTTCATGACCGGGGTCCTCACCAACCAGGCGCAGCGCACTGAGGCGCTCGTCGAGCTGTCGCCTACGGGGCTTGGCAGCGCGTCGAAGACGGCTGCCGCGGCCGCCTCGCAGCAGCAGGCGATCATCGCCTCCCGCCTGGGGGCGCTGCGGGGCGGCGCTCTCGCCGCCGGGTCACAGATCTCCTGGTCGGCAGGCGGCACCGTCATCGAGGGCACGACCCTCGCAGCCGCGCGGACCGAGACCGAACGTCGCGAGCGCTTGGGCAGCTCCGTCGACGCGGCATTGCGTGGCCGCAGCGGAAAGAGCCAGCGTCCGAGCGCCTACACCTTCGCGGCGTTGGGTGGCCGCGGCGGAAGAGACGAGAGCCTGGGCGAATACTCTTTCGCTTCGCTGGATAGCGCCGGGTCGGGGGGCTGGGAGGGCGGCGGTCAAGACACGTCCGCTCCCGCGGCGGTCACCGCGGCCGAGCCCGTGCGAGAGCGGCGTTGGGGCTTGTTCTTCACCGGCCGATTGCAGCAGGGCGAACAGGCGGGCGATGTCGGTGACGAAACGGCGTTCGATTTCGACACCACTTCGGGCACTCTCGGCGTCGACTTCGCCGCCGGCTCGAACAGCTTCTACGGCATCGCCGGCGGCTATGCCACCAACCAGACCGACCTTTCGGGCAGCGGCGGCGAGCTCGAGTTCGACGCCCAGAACCTCATGCTCTACGGGGCCTGGCAGTTGACGAACCGTTCCTACCTGCAGGCCACAGTCGGCTACGGTGCGACCGACTACGACCAGCTCCGCAGGATCGAACTGCCGGTCCTGGGCGATCTCGATGCCCGCGCGCTCTACGACGGCGACCAGCAGTCGGCGTCGCTCGAGGCAGGCTGGGACTGGGGCGGTCAGCGAGTCATCGCCTCGAGCTTCGTGCGCGGCAGCTGGGCGCGCGCGAAGGTGGACGCTTTCGCAGAGACCGGAGCGATCGCCAATGTGGTGATCGGCGGCGTTCCCATCCCGACGGATTTCGGCGTCTCCGTCGAGGAGCAGCAGTTGGAGTCGCTTCTCGGTGAGTTCGGCTTCGATCTCGCGGGCAACATCTCCATGTCCAACGGCGTGCTCGTGCCGCAGTTCACGGTCACCTATCGCCACGAGTTCGACAACGACGCCCGCACCGTGCGCGCCAGTTTCCTCGGCGACCAGGCTGCCGGCTCGTCCTTTCTGGTCTTCCTCGATCCACCGGATCGTGACTGGATCGATGCCGGCGTGAGCCTCTCGGCGCAGTATCTGTGGGGAAGCCTGTTCGCGGCCTACAACCAGGAGTTCGCGCGCGACGACTTCGAGCTCGCCACCTGGCAGGCCGGGCTGCGCTTCGAGTTCTAGCCGCACGAGTGCACGACGTCGAGAAGCTCGATCCGAAGTACGAGGTCGTTCGCAGGCTCCGCGAGGGCGGCATGGGGACGATCTATCTCGTCCGCCATCGCCTTCTCGAAGAGCTTCGGGTCATCAAGGTCCTGCGCTCACAGATGTCGAGCGACAGCGATCTGGACCAGCGCTTCGAGCGCGAAGCGAAGACGGCGATCCAGCTGCGTCACCCGAACATCGCCCAGCTCTACGACTTCTCCATCGATCCCACGGGCGTCGCCTACATCGTCATGGAGTACATCGAGGGCGTAAACCTCGACGAGTACTGTCGGGCCCGACCGACGATCGACCTGCCCGAGACGCTGGGGATCGCCATCCAGGCGTTGCGCGCGCTCGGCTTTCTGCATCGCAAGGGCTACGTCCACCGCGACATCTCGCCGGACAACCTGATGTTGACCCGGGATGCAGACGGCCATTCGCTGGTCAAGCTCATCGACCTCGGCATCGTCAAGATCCTGCGCGAAGACAGTCAAGCGACCGCCACGCTGCACTATCTCGGCAAGCCGCGCTTTTCGTCGCCCGAGCAGCTGTCGTCGACGGCGGTGGACGCAAGAAGCGATCTCTACTCTTTCGGTGTGATGCTCTACGAGCTGGTGAGCGGGCGGCATCCGATCTCCGGCCAGGATCTGCCTGCGATCGTCACCGGTCACCTCTACCTTCCGCCGCTCGCCTTCGAGGTGTCCGACCCCGAGGGACGGATTCCGCAGTCGCTGCGGGCCCTGATCCTCGATGCGCTGGCCAAGAATCCGGAGGGGCGACCGCAGAGCGCGGAGATCTTCGGCCGCCGCCTCACCGAGATCCAGCGCGAGCTCACCAGGAATCCGGGCACGGCGAACCTGCCGCCGCCGCTCGCCGGGAGGTCTCTGGAAGCCGGCGACACGCGGCCGTTTCAAACGCCGGCCGCTTCCGCTCCTTCGGCCCTTCCAACCTCTCCAACCCCTCCACTCCCTGCAGACACCGGCGGGGTCGAGAGCTCCGACCAGCAGACCGTAATCCAGAGACCGCGCCCAGCCGTCGCACCGCCGCTGGGCGCGACTCCTGTACAGCCCCCCGTGCGGCGAACAGCGCCGCGCTGGCTGATCGGTGTCGCGGTAGTGGTGATCGGCGTTCTGTCGGCGCTCGCGATCGTCCGCTTCCGGGGGCAGGGCGACCATCCCCCGGACGGATACAGGCAGGGGCTCGCGGCGCTCGAACGCCAGGAGCCGGCGGCGGCGATTCCGCTCCTGCGCTCCGCCGCCGGTCGCGATCCGATCGAGCGCGACGGCTATCTGCCGTTTTTCCAGCTCGGAGTGGCGCTGGCGGCGAGTGGCGACTGCGATGCCGCCGAAGTCGCCTTCACCACTTCACTCGGCCAGGCCGCCGTATCGCGGAGCACGGAGGCCATGGCGCAGTTAGCTGCGGCGCGAAAGGAATGCGCCAGCATCGGCGTCGAGCCCGAACTGGTCGAATTCGAGTCGCAGGTCGCCGCCCTCGAAGCGCAAGTCAAGGCCCTCGCGGCCGACCGCTCGAATCGCGATCTCGCGGAGCTCTGGCGCGATCCCGAGCTCGGCACGGAGCTCGACCGCGTCGAGTCGCTGCTGCGTGAAGCGCGCGCGCTCATCGACTCGGCGCGCAAGGAAGGCTCGCGAGATCCGCTCTACGCCGCGCAGGACCGCTTCGCGGACGCCCAGCTCGCGCTCGGCGCCCTGCTGAAAAGAATCGCCGCGCTGTAGCCGGCTCAGCTCTTCGGCTGGAAAATGAAATCGCCGCCTTCGTGGCCGGCGAATCCGATCTGGGCGTACTCGGGTCGCTGGACGACGCCGAGCTCGGCGGAGCGGAAGGCGACCCGCGCCGACACCGCCTGGTAGAGCCGGTCGGCGGAGAGCGGCTCGCGCGCCAGCGAGAGGACGGTGAGCAGGGCGCGGGCGAAGATCGAGTGTCGCTCCGCTCCCTCGTCGAGAACCGGCGCGAGGCCACCTGACGAGAGCACGCTGCGGACCCGACTCGCCGCCTCGGTGGTGCCTTTCGTCCGCTCGAGACCGAGCCCGCCGAGGGCGCCGGCGTAGCAGCTGTCAGCGACGACGAGCACGCGGCCGGCGCGCATGACGCCGAAGATCTTGGCCAACGCTTCGTTCGGAATCCAGGTCGACCGGTCGTTGGGATCGGCGTCGATCGGCAGCCAGTAGCCGCGCCCGGTGGCCGCGTCGATCCGGCCGTGCCCGGCGAAATAGACCAGCAGGTCGTCCTTCGGGCCCAGCCGGCTGGCGAGCTCGGTCAGTCGTTGCATCGCGGCGAGAAAAGTGGCATCTGCCAGCAGGCTCACTTCGAAGCCGAAGCGGTCGCGGAGCATCGCCGCCAGATCTTCACCGTCGGCGATGGCGGTCGAGAGCGGCGCGAAGTGCTGATAGGCGCCGCCGGCGATGACCAGGGCGTGGAATCGCCGGCCGCTCTCCCTCGGTGCGCTGGCGAGTGACGTCGCAGCCGGGATCGCTGCGCCCGAGGAGACGAAGACGAGCTCCGCCTCGGTCCTTCTCGCCGCGCGGTCGATGGCGACGAACGGGATCGTCTTGTTGGCCTCCACCGGGAGTCGCAACCGGAACATGCCGTCGGCACCGATTTCGTGGCGTTTTCCGCCGGCGGTGAACTCGGCGAGCCCCAACTCCGCGGTCACCTTGCCGACGATCTCCACCTCGCGCGCGCCGGCCGGGACCGGCACCAGCGCCGGGCCGCGGGTAGCGAGCACATCGGGGCGGAGGAACTCGATCGCCGGCGCACGCTTGGCGATCACCGACTCGCGGCCGCGGGCAGCGAGATCCTTCGCCGCGGCAGCCGACGACTCGAGCTCCGTGGCGAGCCGGCGGTAGCGGTCCTGTGCCGCCTCGAGGTCGGCGACCCGCTTGCGGCTCGATTCGACCGCCTGCTGTCGCTGCGCGACGGTGAGCTGAGGAGTCCCTGGGGCCACCGAGTTCGGCGCGGTCGGTTGGGTCGCCGGAGGCGGCTGGGTGCCAGGCACATCTGAACTCTTCGCCGCCGTTCCGGCGGAGGCGCTCTTCTCGCCCGCTGCGGCGCCTGCGCTCGCTGCGCTTGCCGCGCTGGCCACGGTGGCCACGGTGGCTGCGGTGGCTGCGAGGGTGGTCTTCGCCTGCGCCAGGTCGCGTTCGGCCGCCACCAGCGCCTCGCGGGCGCGGGAGAGCTCGGTGGCGTTTCGCGCCAGCTCGGCCTTGGCGGTGACCGCTTCCCCTTCGAGGCGGGCGACTTCGGAACGCAGCGCCGTCACCTCTTTCTCCAGATCGAGGTCCGTCGCCCCGGCGAGTCCGGCGGCCTTGCGGTACCAGACGATCGCCTGGACGGCGTCGGGTGCGACGCCGCTGCCCGATTCGTAGCAATGGGCGAGGTTCCGCTGCGCCCGGCGGCTCCCCCCTTCAGCTGCCTTGCGGTACCAGACCGCCGCCTGGGTGAAGTCGGGCGCGCCGCGGACCCCCTGCTCGTAGATCTCGCCGACGTTGTTGGCGGCCTCGGCGTCGCCGCCCTCCGCCTGCACCAGCCAGGCCTGCAGGGCGAAGTCGTTCCGGGTCGGATCGAGGGTGAACTCGCCGCCGCGCAGCCCGCACTCGTGTGCGGTCGTCCGCACCACCTGCCGGGGTGCGGCGAACTTGGCCGTCCGGCCGAGGTTGCGCACCCGGGACGGCAGCAGGCAATCGACGATGAATAGATCTTCGGGGTGGCGAACTTCGTCCTGGGAGCGCGCCGCGCCGGCGACGCCGGCGTCGAACCCGGGCGCCAGCA
>JAYTAM010000029.1:0-11362 GCA_043737505.1 Thermoanaerobaculia bacterium | reverse complement strand
TGAGCAATCTCTCGGCGTTCTCTTGCGGCGTGCCGCCGGCGAGGCCGTCAGGTGCCGCGCGTCGAATCCCGGCCGACTCCGGCGTGAGCTCGTAGGTGGCGACCGCTCCCTGTTGCACTTCGGCGACATGGGTCGTGGTCGTCGTGGTGATCTCATCGAGCCCGTCGCCGCCGTGCACGACCAGCGCATGCTCGCAACCGAGCGCCGCAAGAACCCTCGCCACCGGCTCGACGCGGTGGCGAGCGTAGACACCGATCAGCTGCCGCCGCGCGCCGGCCGGATTGGTCAGCGGCCCGAGCAGGTTGAAGATCGTCCGCACTCCCAGGGCCTTGCGCACCGGCACGACCGCGCGGGTGGCCGGATGGTGAGCGGGGGCGAACAGGAAGGCGATGCCGATCGACTCGAGCTGCCGCCCGGAGATCTCCGGCGCAACCTCCACCGGCAGGTCGAGCGCTGCCAGCAGATCCGAGCTGCCGGAGCGCGAAGAGACGGCCCGGTTGCCGTGCTTGGCGACGGTCGCGCCCGCCGCTGCGGCGACGAAGGCCGCCGCGGTCGAGATGTTGAACGTCCCGCGGCCGTCACCGCCCGTCCCGCAGGTATCGATGACGTCGGCGACGGCGTGCGGCACGGCACGCACCCGCGCTCGCATCGCTTCCACCGCGCCGGCGATCTCGTCGATGGTCTCGCCCTTCATCGCCAATGCGACGAGGAGGGCGGCGATCTGGCTCTCGGCGAGCTCCCCGTCCATGATCCTGCCGAAAAGAGCCGCCACCTCCTCGCGCAGGAGATCCTCGCGATCGAGCAGGCGCTGCAGGAGGTGCGCCGGATCGCTCATCGGACGACGGGGGCTGCTTCCCGGCCATCTGCGGGAGTTGCGGGATTTGCTGGGGCGGCCGGAGTGCGCACGCCGCACTCGGCGAGAAAGTTCGCCACGATCTGCGGCCCGGCGATCGTCAGGATCGACTCCGGGTGGAACTGCACTCCCCAGTAAGGCAGGTCGCGGTGGGCGAGCGCCATCACGATGCCGTCGTCGCTCCAGGCGATCGCTTCGAGCTCCTCCGGCAGCGTCTCCGCGCGTACCTCGAGGGAGTGGTAGCGCGTCGCCTCGAACGGATTCGGCACACCGGCGAAAATCCCCGCGCCGGTATGTCGCACCGCCGAGGTCTTGCCGTGCATGAGTACCGGCGCGCGGTCGACGGTCGCTCCGAACGACTCCCCCATCGCCTGGTGCCCGAGGCAGACGCCGAAGATAGGAACTCGCGGGCGCCGCGCAAGGAGCGGGACACAGACGCCCGCTTCTGCCGGGCGCCCGGGGCCCGGCGAGAGCAGGATGCCGGCCGGACGCATCGCCAGCAGCTCGTCGACCGTCGCGGCGTCGTTCCGCAGCACGACCGGATCGGCGCCGGCAACCGCCAGCAGCTGCACCAGGTTGTAGGTGAACGAGTCGTAGTTGTCGATCACCAGAATCATCGGTCCAGCTCCTCGGCGAGCGCCACCGCAGCGAGAAGCGCCGCGGCCTTGCTTTCGGTCTCCTGCTCCTCGCGTCCCGGGTCGGAGTCGGCGACGATGCCGGCCCCTGCGGTCACCGAAATCTCGGACCGGCCGGCGGACTTTCTGGCGACGAGAGTGCGAATCGTAATGCAGGTGTCGAGATCGCCGGAAAAGGAGAGATATCCGGTCGCCCCGGCGTAGAGGCCGCGCGACTCCGGCTCGAGACGGTCGAGGATCTCGATGGCGCGGATCTTCGGCGCGCCGGAGACGGTACCGGCGGGAAAGGCGGCCAGCAGGGCGTCGAGGGCCGACTTGCCGGGTGCCAGCTCCGCCTCGACGCTGGAGACCAGGTGCAGAACATGGGAGTAGCGCTCGACCTCGAGAAAGCTCGACACCTCGACCGTACCTGGACGCGCCACGCGGCCGAGGTCGTTGCGCCCGAGATCGACCAGCATGACGTGCTCGGCGCGCTCCTTCGGATCGGCCAGGAGCTCGGCCGCCAGGGCGCGATCGGCCTCGGCATCGACTCCGCGCCGCCGGGTGCCGGCGATCGGCCGGGTGACCAGCCGGTCGCCGGTCTTCTTCACCAGCATCTCCGGCGAGGCGCCGATGAGCGCCACCTCCGGCAGCTCGAGCAGCACCATGTAGGGAGAGGGATTGACCCGGCGCAGGGCGCGGTAGAGCGCTTCGGGTGTCGCCTCCGAGGCGAGACGGAAGTGGCGCGCCAGGACCACCTGGAAGATGTCACCCGCCAGAATGTGCTGCTTGGCGGCCAGCACCGCGCGTTGGAACTCAGGGCCCGAGAGGCTCGCCTCCGGCGCCCGATCGAGCACCGGACGCTCGGCCGGAAGGCGCACCGCCCGCACCCGGACGTCGCGCGCCAGCGCTCCCTCGAGCCGGTCGAGAGCGCGCTCGGCGTCGGCCGCCGTCGACTCGCCTTCGATCTCGTTGGCGATCAGCAGGAGACGCTGCTGGGCGTGATCGAACGCGATCACCTCGTCGAAGCGACCGAGGATCGCGACCGGCAGCTGCCAGGGGTCGGCGGGGCGCGACGGAATCTTCTCGATCAGGCGCACCAGGTCGAAGCCGAAAGTACCGACGAAGCCGCCGGCGAATGGCACCGGCAGTTCGGGCGTGGTGTAGCCCTCGACCAGGGTCCGGAGGGCCCCCAAAGGTGCACCGGGAAGATCGCTTCGCCTGCCGTCGCGCTCGACCTCCAGCCGGTCGGCATAGAGGCGGTAGATCTCGCGCGGTGCGGCGCCGAGGAAGCTGAAGCGCGCCACCTGCTCGCCGCCGGTCACACTCTCGAAGAGAAAGCGCACCGGCGAAAGCGCCTTCAGGCGTTGATAGACCGCGAGCGGGGTCACCGTCTCGGCCAGCAGCTCACGCATGTGCGGAGTGACTCTCTTCATCTCGTCGTCTTTCCCAAAGGCCCGGATCGCAGTGGCTCGCTCTGCTCGGCTTCCGTCGTTGCGGACGGAGCGTTGCTTTTCGGTAAAGGGAAACTGTTGTCCGTCGCTGGACCCGTTCGACCTTGGTGCCGCGCAGCCAGCTCTCGAGAGAGATCGGCGGTGCCAACTCCGCTGGCATGCAACAGAACTGTCAGATGAAACAACAGATCGCTCGCCTCTTCGACTAGCCGCTGCTTCTGAAAGAACTGCGGGCTTTGCGCCTCCGGCGCGGGGGACGGCGTCCGCAACGACGTCGCATCTGCGGAGCTTGGGTCTTTCCCTTTACCGGTCCTTTCGCGTTGAGGATCGAGGGAGCGCGGCGCTGCGAGCGCGGCGATCACGACCTCCGTCGCCTCCTCGCCGACCTTCTGCGCCATTCGTTCGATGCCCTCGGCAAAGAGGCCAGCCGTGTAGCTGCTCGCAGGATCGGCGCCGGCGCGCTCGGCGACGATCCGCTCGAGCGTTCCCAAGTCGAGACCGCCGACGGATGCAGACTCGGTCCCGCCGCCGGCGTCGAAACAGCTGGTCGAGCCGGTGTGGCAGGCGGGGCCAGAGGGAATCACTCGTAGCAGCAAGCTGTCGCCGTCGCAGTCGCGTTCGACCGACAGAATGCGCAGGCCGTTGCCGGAGGTCTCGCCTTTCCGCCAGAGGGACTGTCGGCTCCGGCTCCAGAAGTGCGCTTCGCCGGTGGAGATCGTCTTCTCCACCGCTTCGGCATTCGCCCAGGCGAGCATCAGGACGCGACCGGTGAAGGCATCCTGCGCCACCACCGGAAGCAGGCCCGCCGCGTCGTAGCGCAACGACTTGCGATCCAGAAGAGCCAGTGAATCGTCGCCGATCATGAGACCCCCCTCATCGAAAAACCCTCCGCTGCCAGAAAGCGCTTCAACTCCGGCACCACGATCTCTCCGCGGTGAAAGATCCCCGCCGCCAGCACCGCCGCGGCGCCCGCAGCCAGCGCCTGAGCACAGTGCTTCATCTCTCCCGCGCCGCCCGAGGCGATGATCGGCACGTTGACCCGCGCCGCCGCTGCGGTGAGGAGCTCGCAGTCGAAGCCCTCGCCGGTGCCGTCGCGGTCGATGCTGGTGAGCAGAAGCTCACCGGCGCCGAGGGCAACCCCTTCGCTGATCCAGTCGAGTACGTCCCTGCCGGTCGACTCGCGTCCGCCGCGAACGACGACCTCCCAACCCCCGCCTTCTCCGCCCGGTCGGCGCCGCGCATCGACGGAGAGCACGACGCACTGGCGGCCGTAGAGCTCGGCGAGCTCGGTGAGGATTTCGGGGCGGGCACAGGCCGCCGAGTTGAGTGCCACCTTGTCGGCGCCTGAGGCGAGCAGATCGCGCGCGTCCTCGAGGGTGCGCACTCCTCCGCCGACCGTGAGCGGGATGAAGACGCTCTCGGCCACGCGCTCGATCCAGGCGAGGGCCGGTCCGCGCCGCTCGTGTGACGCCGCGATGTCGAGGAAGACGAGCTCGTCGGCCCCGGCCGCCCCGTCCATGCAGTAGCGCCGCGCCGCCTCCGCCGGCGAGCCGAAGGCGGTCAGGTCTTCGAACCGCACGCCCTTGACCACCTGACCGTCGGCGACGTCGAGGCACGGAATCACGCGGCAGGTGAGGGCCGTTTTACCGCCGCGCGGCAGCGTCGAGAAGCTCATGCCGGCACTCCGGACCGCACGACACGCGGCCCCCGAAGGTGGGCGAAAGCAGTCTCGAGGTCGATCCGTCCCTCGTAGTAGGCACGCCCGACGACTACTCCCGAGAGCTCGGGGCGAGCGGAGGCGGCGACCAGGTCGTCGATGGAGGCGACACCGCCGGAGACGATCGCCCGGACTCCCAGCCGGCGCGCAACGTCCGATGCCAGATCGAGGTTCGGACCGGTCAGCATTCCGTCGCGGGCGATGTCGGTGACCAGCGCTTCGAGAAAAAGACCGGTAAAGGGTAAAAGCTCACGCACCAACTCCTTGAAAGCGAGCTCGCCACCTTCATTCCAGCCGCCGGACCGCAGCTCGCCCCGTTCGAACTCGAAGGCGGGAATCAGCCGACCCGGAAGCCCCTCTGCGGCCCGTCCAAAGTCAGCAGGCTCGCGCACCACCATCGAACCCACGACCACGCGATCGAAGCCGCTGGCGAGAGCGTCGCGCAGCAAGTCGCCGGTCCGCAAGCCACCCCCTAGCTGAAGCTTTTCGCTCTTCGCAGCGCGTAGCAGGTTCCGCAGCACGATCTCCTGCCGCGGCTCTCCGAAGGCGGCGTCGAGGTCGACGATGTGGACGCGCTCGGCGCCGGCCCGCTGGAACTGCGCCAGCACCTCCAGCGGGTCGTCCGCGTAGACCGTCGCCTGCGCGTCGCGCCCCTGCGCCAGGCGCACGACCTTGCCGCGCCGGAGGTCGATCGACGGGATCAGCTGCACGGCACGTCCTCGAGTCCGAGGAAGTTGCGCAGCAGGCGCAGGCCTGCATCGCCGCTCTTCTCCGGGTGGAACTGGGTGCCGCAAATCCGTCCGCTGACGGAGGCCGCCGCAAAACGACGACCATGGAGCGCGGTGGCGACCGTATCGCCCCCCTCGCCGACCTCGGGCGCGAAGCTGTGCACGAAGTAGACGTCGGCGTCGCGTTCGAGACCTTCGAGCAGCGCGTGCGGCGTCCGTGCCTCGAGGCGGTTCCAGCCGATGTGCGGCCGCGGGACATCTGCCGGCAGCTCGGTCACGCGACCGCGGAGGAGCCCGAGGCCCGAAGTCTCACCGAACTCCTCGCTGCCCTCGAACAGCAACTGGTAGCCGACGCAGATTCCGAGCAGCCAGGCGCCGTCGGCGAGCGCGCTGCGCAGTGCCTCCTCCAGTGCACCGCGCAGGCGCTCTCGCGGCGGACGGAAGGCTCCGACGCCCGGCAGCACGACGCGGCGAGCACCGCGGACGACGCCAGGGTCGGTGGTGACGGTGGGCCGGCCCCCGGCTGCCGCGAGCGCCCGCACGACGTTGCCGAGATTCCCCACGCCGAGATCGACGACCGTCGTCGCGACGCTCATCGGGCGAGAGTTCCTTTCGTGCTGGGGATCTCTCCTTCAGCCCCCGGACGCACGGCGATCGCCTGTCGGAGAGCGACCGCGACCGCCTTGAAGCAGGCCTCGGCGACGTGGTGCGGGTTGCGTCCGGCGACGACCGAGAGATGCAGGGTCAGCTTTCCGCGATCCGCGAAGGCCTGAAAGAAGTCGGCCACCAGGGTGAGGGGAAACTCCCGGGTGATCCAGCTCTGCTCGAGCTCCGCCGGCAGGTTCCAGGAGAAGTATCCCCTCCCGGACAGATCGATCACGGCGCGCGCCAGCGCCTCGTCGAGCGGAACGTAAGCGTGCGCGAAGCGAACGACGCCGCCGCGATCCCCGAGGGCGGAGGCGAGCGCCTCGCCGAGCACGAGCCCGGTGTCTTCGACCGTGTGATGGAGATCGACTTCGGTATCGCCCCTCGCCGAAACGCGGAGGCCCAGACCACTGTGCCTTGCCAACGCGTCGAGCATGTGACCGAAGAATCCGTTCGGCACGGTGATCGCGCGCTCGGCGCCCGAGGAAGTGGGCGCGGGTGCGGCGTCCAGCGAGAGCTCCACCTCGATCGATGTCTCGCCTGTCTGGCGCTGGATGCTGGCGTTTCTCATCATGGCTCCTGAAGCGAAAAGCTTCCGGTAAAGGAAAACTGTCCGCGCAGCGCTTGCGTGACGGCGCGGAGAGCCGCGCCGGTTCCGATCGAGACTCGCAGGCAGCCCTCGAGTCCAGGCCCGGCAGAGACGTCCCGCACCCGGATCCCGCGCTCCGCCAGCAGCTCCTTTACCAGCAAGCTTTTGCTTGTGCTGTTCCGGACCAGAACAAAGTTGGCCTCGGAGGGAAAGACCTGGTCCTGACTCGTCGCGAGCTGCGCGCGCCACTGCGCGCGCCGCGCGACAAGCAGGCGGACCCGGCGCTCGACGAGCCCGGCATGGTCGAGCGCCAGCTCGCCGGCAACCGACGCTGCCTGCCCGAGGTTATAGGGCAGCTTCACCTTGACGATCTCGCGCACGAGGTCGGGAGCGGCGAGCAGGTAGCCCAGGCGGAGGCCGGCGAGCGACCACGCCTTGGAGAAGGTGCGGAAGAGAACGAGATTCGGGTGCCGGGCGAGCAGGGGCCGGTAGTCGTGGCGGCAGAACTCGCCGTAGGCGTTGTCGACCAGGAGCGGAGCATCCCCGGCCGCGAGCTTCGACGCCCAGCGCGCGATTTCCTCCGGCGCGATCGCCTCTCCGGTGGGGTTGTTCGGCGACGCGACGAGGACCGGCCGCCGCGGGTCGCGGTCGATCTCCCGTTCGAGGTCTTCGAGAGGAAGTGCGAGATCGGCGCGCGGCCCGATCGCCCGATAGCTCGCTCCCGACTGGATAGCGAAGACCGGATAGAGGCCGAAGCTCGGCGCGAGACCGAGGATCTCGCGGCCCGGGCCGCCGACGGCCGCCAGCGTGGCGGCGAGCAACTCGTTCGAGCCGTTGCCGACGAGCACTCCCTCGGGCATCCAGCCGTGGGCGACCGCGAGCCGTTGCCGCAGATCTTCGGCATGAAAGTCCGGGTAACGCGCCCAGTCGCGTTCCACCAGGCGTCGTGCGGCCTCGACCTTGAGGCTCCGTGGCAGCTCCCATGGAACCTCGTTCTGGTCGAGCTTGAAGCGGCAGGGGGAAAGGTCGAGCGTGTAGGCGCTGAGCGACTCGACCTCCGGGCGCACGAAGCGACTCATGCGTCACCCGCCTGCTCGCGGGCAGCGGCAGCCGCAGCGTGCGCCGGCAGCCCCTCGGCCCGGGCGAGCACTGCCGAGGCGCCAGCGAAACGCGCCGCAGCCGCCGCCTCGCGCACCTCGATGCGATGCGTCCGGCGGCGGAAGTTCTCGACCGAGAGCCCGGAGGAGAAGCGCGCCGTGCCACAGGTGGGCAAGACGTGGCTCGGCCCGGCGACGTAGTCGCCGAAGACTTCCGGAGTCCGCGCACCGACGAAAACCGCACCGGCATGGAGACAGCGCGGCGCGACCGGCTCGACCTCCCTGCCGACCAGCTGGAGGTGCTCGGGGGCAATCTCCGCCGCGAGCGCGACCCCGGCGTCGAGGTCAGCGACCACCAGTACACCGCCGCTGGCGCGCAGCGCCGCACGCGCCGTCTCCGCGGTCGCGAGCAGCGGCAGTTGGCGTTCGACCGCCGCCGCGACCGCCCCGGCCAGATCCTGCGAGGTGGTGATCAACAGCGCCGCGGCCCGCGGATCGTGCTCGGCCTGCGCCAGGAGGTCGGCGGCAATCCACTCCGGGTCGGCGTCCGCACCCGCGAGAATGACCACCTCGCTCGGTCCCATCAGACCGTCGATCGCCACCAGACCGGCCACTTGCCGTTTCGCGGCGGTGACCCAGGCGTTGCCCGGGCCGGCGATGACGTCGACCCGTCGCACCGATTCGGTGCCATACGCGAACGCCGCGACAGCGTGTGCACCGCCGACGCCCCAGATCTCGTCGATGCCGAGGCGCGCCAGCGTGAACCGCAAGACCGGCTGCTCGAGATAGGTGCGCGCCGGCGTCGCGACTGCGAGCGAGGCGACACCGGCGACGCGTGCCGGTACGACTGTCATCACGGCGGTCGACGGGTAGCTCGCCCGCCCGCCGGGCACGTAGAGACCGGCTCGTCCCAGCGGATGCGCCGTCTCCGCCAGTGTCACTCCGGCGTTCTCCAGGCGGAAGCCGTCTCCGCCCGCCGCGAGCTGCGCGCGGTGAAATCGCTCGACATTGTCGATCGCCAGCTCGACTGCGGAGTGCACCTCCGGCGCCACATTCCGCCAACCGCGATCCTCGGGCAACGGCGCAAGGCGGAGATCGCCTATTCCGACCGCGGCAAAGCCGTCGTGGACCCGCGCTGCCTCGACGAGCGCCGCGTCACCTCCCCTGCGAATGCTCGAGACGATCCGCCGCGCGCCTTTCTCCACCCTGGCGTCAAGCACCGCGGTGAGGCGCTGTGCGATGCGCCGGCGCAGTCCTCGCCCCTCGACGCTCTCGGCTTTGACGATTCGCAGGTCGCTCACGCGGCCACTCCCGCCCGCTCGAGACGTCCGAGGAGACTCGCCAGCTCCGCGCGGTGTATCTGCCAGGCGGCACGGTGGACGACGAAGCAGGGCGCAATCTCGCGCACCGGCAACAGCTCCTCGAGGCCGTGCGCGCGCAGGGTGGAGCCGGTCTGAACGATATCGAGGATGAAATCGGCCAGTCCCACGAGCGGTGCGAGCTCGATGGAGCCCGAGAGCTCGAGGATCTCTGCGCTCCAGGCCTGCCGTTCGAGGAAGCGTTCGGCGGTGCGTGGATACTTGGTGGCGAGGCGAACCTGCTCCCCGACACGCGGCAGCGGCCGCCCGGCGCGCCCGATGAGGGCGAGCCGGCTGCGCCCGCCGGTGAGCTCGAGTGGCACCAGCAGGTCGCCGTCGACTTCGTCGAGGACGTCGCGGCCGACGATGCCGCAGTCGGCGACTCCGCGACCTACGTAGAGCGGCAGGTCGCGGTCCTTGAGCAGCAAGACTTCGCAACCGAGCTCCGGGAAGCCGTGCCACAGCCTGCGGGAACCGCGCGCCTCGTCGCTCGCGAGCCGCGAGAGGTCGAGGCCACCGGCGGCGAACGCGGCCAATGCGGTCTCGAGATTTCGCCCCTTGGGCAGCGCCAGCCGGATCATCCGAACTCCTTTCGCGCGCCGCTGTCGTCCACTTCGACGAGCGCGTCGAGCCGGAGCGAGAAGCCGACCGCGACGACCTCGGCCCCGAGCTTGCGGAAGAGGGCGTCGTAGCGTCCGCCGCTCGCCACCGGCCGAGCCCGTCCGGGCAGGTAGGCGCGCAGCACCAGGCCGTCGTAGTAGGGCCGGAAGTCGCGCGCTCCGGACTCCCCGGGGGTCGGAGCGGCGGAGAGGCCGGCGAAATCGGCGAACTCGGCGAGATCGATCGTGACGGCCACCGCCGGATCGAGGCCCGCGAGCTCCGCGCCCAACCGCTCGAGTCGGACGAGTGCTTCGGAACACGAGTCGCCGAGCCATCGTCGTTCGCGCGGCACTCCCTGCTCGACGATGCCGGCGATTGCCTCGGCCACCCCGTCCGGCGCAGCGGCACCGATGCGCGCAGCCCCCCGCTCGCGACGCGCGATCGCGCGAGCGAGCTCCGGCGCACGCTCCCGTCCGACGGCGGCGATCAACAACTCATCGAGCGCGCCGGCGAGACCGAGCACGAGACGGGCGCGTCCGCCGGTGGCCAGGGCGAGCAGGCGCGCGCAGACGAGCGCTGCTTCGCGCTCGAGCGCCGCAGCGGTTCCAGGCGCCCCCAGGAGCTCTCCACCGATCTGGTGCTGCTCCACCTCGCTCCGCGCCCCGCGCTCCGGACAGCGCACCACGTCGCCCCGGTAGAAGAGACGAAGCGGCAGGGCGAGACCGTCGAGATGCGGCGCGAGCAGCCGGGCGAGCATCGGGGTGAAGTCGGAGCGCAGCGCGAGCAACTCGCCATCGCGGTCGGCGAAACGATAGAGCTCGGCGCGCGCCGCCGGCACGAGCAGCGGCTCATAGGGCGCAAAGTAGTCCACCATCGGCAGGACCACCTCGCGAAAGCTCCGTGCCGCGAGCTCGTCGGCGAGGAGCCCTTCGAGCCCGCGCAGACGCGCAGCGGACTCGAAGAAGAGCGCCGAAACTCCCGCCGGCAGGGTCGTCGAGAGCCTCACGCTCCCTCCGCAGCCAGACCGAGAACTTCGCGCGCGAGACCGATTGGCAACTCGCGCCCGGTCATCGCACGGAACTGCGGAATCGCCTGATAGAGGAGTACCTCGCGGCCATCGATCGCCAGGAGCCCGCGCCGGCGCGCCTCGGCGACGAGCGCCGTCGGCGTTTCGCTGTAGACGAGATCGACGACGACCGCTCCGGGCGAGAGTCGCGCGATCGGCAGCGGCAACTCGTCGGACTGTCGTCGCCCCAGCGGCGTCGCGTGGACGTACACCTCGAAACCTTCACTCAGCGGGGAATCGGCGCTCCCGTTCCCGGAGGGTCCGGAGGGTCCGGACGGCCCGGTCAGCTCGGCCAGCGGGACGAAGG
The DNA here is from genome assembly GCA_043737505.1 of Thermoanaerobaculia bacterium. GTDB lineage: Bacteria > Acidobacteriota > Thermoanaerobaculia > Multivoradales > JAGPDF01 > JAGPDF01. The sequence continues at coordinate 334 of JAYTAM010000029.1, read as the reverse complement.
GCAGACCGAGGGAACGCGCCGCCGCCATGCCGCGCTCAGGACCGCGGTTGGCCAGCACCACCTTGGCGCCGGCAACGGAAAGTCCCAGCGCCGCCGCGCGGCCGGCTCCGCCGCAGCCGATGACTGCGATCCGGCGGTTTCGCGGCTCGACCCCGCGCGCCCTAAGCGCCTCGACCACCCCTTCGGCGTCGGTCGACTCCCCTTCCCACACACCCCGCCGCGGCGTCAGGGTATTGACCGCCTGCAGGCGTTCGGAGAGCGGGCTCGTCGCACCGGCGACCGCGAACGCGACCTCCTTGTGCGGAGTGGTGATCGACAGCCCTCCGAGAGCGAG
>JAYTAM010000028.1:0-4926 GCA_043737505.1 Thermoanaerobaculia bacterium | reverse complement strand
CAGGCGGAGAGCGGCGACAGTTCACGCAGCCGATGCGCGACCCCGCCGAAACTGACCAGAACCAGCCAGTCGGCAGGCGGGACGGCCAGCCGCGCGCGAATCTCCGCCCGCCCCCGGCGCGACGCCCGCGCCACCGGCGGCACCGCGACCGCGCCCGCTGCCCGCCGGCAGCACGGCTCGAGCTGGAGGTGCAGGTCGACGGCGGCGGACCGGCGGCCGAGACTTTCGACCCAGGGCGCAAGACGAGGCTCCTCCACGAGCAGCGCTTCGTAGATCCAGTCCCAGGTGAAGTTCTCGACCAGCACGCACGGGAGCCCCGCCGCGCGCGCCACCTCGAGGCCGAACGGTGCGATGTCGGCGACCACGCAGGCCGCGCCCGACTCGACCACCGCCGCCGCGACTTCGCGGATCCGGCTCCCCTCCGCGGCGGCCCAGAAGTTCTCGAGCGCCGTGAGAGAGGCCGGCAGGTCCTCTGCCACCGGGCTCTTCTGGACGAGACCGACGTCGCAAACCAGCTCGCGTCGCCGGAACGGAACGGTCAGCGATTCGGCGAAGAACCAGTCAGGCACGGAGGTCCACAGCTCGACCTCGATCGTGGGAAGTCGCCGGCCGAGCGCTTCGACGATCGCCGCCGAGCGCGCCGCGTGCCCGAAGCCGTGCGGGGTGACGAACCAGGCGAAGCGGGTGGTGGCCGTCACGGCCCGGAGTGTAGCCGCTGCCGGACAGGGGCGACTCCCGGAGTGCCTGCGGCGGGGTCGCTTCGCTCCCCGGGCTTCTTGCGCTATCCTCCGGACACGCCGCGCCTCTCTGGAGGCCTTCGCCGGAACCGCCCCCGACACGTATGACGGAGTCCCGCATGTCCGAGCTCGAGAAAGCCCCATTCACGCCCGAATCGTCCCCTGAAACCTCCGACGTCGCGCAGCCCGGCGCCGAGACCGCTCCGTCCATGTCTGACGCCGCCGGCGAGCCGCAGCCGGTGGCTGCTGTGCCCGCCGAGCCGGCCTCCGAGGTGAGCGCCAGCGCTGCCGCGGAAGGCGATTCCGCGGCGACCGATTCCGCCGCCCCGAGTGAGGCGGCGACGCCGTCGGCCGAGCCATCTGCGCCCGCGGCCACCACCGCTCCTCGAGCCCGGAAGGCCGGAGCCCGGCCGAAGGGTGACAAGGGGGATCGCAAGCCGCGTGACAAGCGGCATCGTCCGGCCGGCAAGTCGGTCGACGAGTTCGTCGCCCCGACGCCGGAGGAGCTCGCGCTCGTGCCGAGCGAGATCGTGCAGACGGCGATCGCCAATCAGGCGTACGTCGAAGGCAAGGTCATCGGCTGGAACCAGGGCGGATTCCACGTCGTCGTCGACGGCATCACCTCCTTCTGCCCGCGCTCCTCGATGGAGCTCGGCGCCCCGAAGGAGCCGGCCCAGTATCTCGACCAGAGCTTTCTCTTCCGCGTACTGCGGGTCGAGGAGAAGGGTCACCGGCTGGTCGTCTCGCACGCCGCCGTCCTGCGCGACGAGAAGGCGCACAAGACCGCCGAGTCCCGCGCGGCGCTCACCCTCGGCTCGACGGTCAGCGGCAAGGTCATCTCGCTGACCGACTTCGGCGCCTTCGTCGATCTCGGCGGGATCGAAGGCCTGATCCACGTCTCCGAGCTCAAGCGCAGCCGGGTGACCCACCCGAACGAAGTGCTCAAGGTCGGCGACGACGTGACGGCGAAAATCATCAAGCTGCCCAAGGGTGGCGACCGCGTCTCCTTGTCGATGAAGGCGCTCGAGCCCGATCCCTGGGAGGGCATCGCAGCGCAGTTCGAGAACGGCGGCAAATTCACCGGCAAGGTGATGCGCAAGTCCGAGTTCGGCTGGTTCGTCGAGCTGCAGCCCGGGGTCGAGGGGCTGCTTCATGTCTCTCAGCTCGCCCCGGGGATGAAGGCGGAGGATCCGAAGCTCGCGCCGGGCGAGGCGCTCGAAGGCTGGGTTCGCGAGGTCGACATGGCACGCCGCCGGATTTCGCTGGCGCTGCGCGAGACGCCGCAGGGCAATCCCTGGGAGGGCGTCGAGAGCAAGTACCCCGAAGGGGCCAAGGTCACCGGCACGGTCGAGAAGGTCGAGAAGTTCGGCGCTTTCATCCTGCTCGAGCCGGGCCTCACCGGCCTCCTGCCGGCGTCGGAGATGGGACTGCCCAAGGGGGCGAACGTCGGCCGGACCTACGGCGTCGGCAAGAAGGTGACGCTCCAGGTCGCTCAGGTCGACGGGCGCAAGAAGCGCATCTCGCTCACCATCGAAGGCAAGACGCTCGAGGGTTCGAAGACCGACTACCAGACCTTCCTCAAGCAGTCGAAGAAGGCCACCGGCATGGGCGCCCTCGCCGCCGCGCTGCAGCGCATCCAGAAGGACGCCGACTGACCGTCGAAACGTGCCGGCGGCTCGCGGAGGCGACTCCGCGAGGCCGCGGCCGGGGTGCTAGCATTTTCGCGCCGTGACGCTCTCCTCGGGCTCTCCGGGCCCGCCCTCCGGACGCGGGCTCGACCCGCGGTTGAAGCGCCGACTCCTCTCCGGGGCGGTGGACGACAACGTCCGCGCAATCCAGAACCAGCCGCGCCGCAAGCTCCACCGGCAGCCGCCGATCACCCGCCGCCTGCTGCTCGCCGCAGTCGGTCTCGGGACACTGGCTGCGGGCTCGTGGGCGATCTGGTTTCGCCCGCCGGCGGTCGAGGTCGCGCGGAACGATTCCCAGCTGGTCGTCGGGGCGCCGCATTCGCGCCCCATCGCCACCCTTCAGGGTCCAACCTCGACCGACGCGCCGACGGATCGAGTCGGCGCCGGCGCCGACTTCGCCGCAGCGGAGAGTGCGCGGGGAGGACCGCTGCCCGACTTCGACGCCGACGCCGTACCGACACGCCTGGCAGCCGGCCTCTTCCCGGTCGCCGTGCGGCGGATCGTTCTCGATCCCGGCCACGGCGGTTCGGACGACGGCACCCGCACGCCAATCGGCCTGACGGAAAAGGTCCTGACGCTCGACATCGCCCAGCGTCTGGCGCTGCTGCTCATGGACGCCGGCTTCGAGGTTTCGATGACGCGCGACACCGACAGCAAGCTCTACCTGCGCGACCGGGTCCGTTTCGCCAACCAGGCGCACGCCGATCTGTTCGTTTCCATCCACCTCAACTGGCTGAAGGACGGTCGTGCCAATCGCGGCATCGAGACCTACTATCTCGGGCCCTCCGACGACCCGTTCATCACCGCGCTCGCGAGCGCCGAGAACCGCGAGTCCGGCTACTCGATGGCGGACGTGCGCCAACTGCTCGACGGCATCTACAGCGACCTCCGGCAGCAGGAGTCCCGCAGACTGGCGGCGGCGGTCCAGCGCCGGCTGGTCACCACGGTGCGCGAAGTCAGCCACGAAGTACGCGACCGCGGCGTGCGCTCGGCGCCCTTCCTCGTGCTCGTCGAAACGGAGATGCCGGCGATCCTGGCCGAGGTCGCCTCGCTGTCTAGCCCCGACGAGGCACGCCTGCTGGCGCAAGCGGATTACCGCGATCGGCTGGCGCGCGCGCTTTTCGACGGAATTCGGGCATACTCTCAGGCCACGGAGCAACTGGCAGGAAGATAGGGGAATCGATGAGCGCGAAAGAAAGATATCTATCCGTCGGAATCGACCTGGGGACCTCGCAGAGCGCGATTTCCACCTCGAACGGCGGCCACTTCGTCGTCGACAGCTACGTCGGCTGGCCGGTCGACATGGTGGCCCGCAAGGTAGTCAAGAAGTCGGTGCTCATCGGCGCCGAAGCGATCGAAAACAGGAGCCTCCTCGACCTCCATCGTCCGTTGGAGCAAGGGCTCATCAAAGAGGGCTCCGAGAAGGACATCGCGGCGGTCAAGGAGATCCTCGGCCACCTCATCGGGCTGGCGACCTCGGAAGGCGCCGCCGGTGGCGAGGAGAAGGGCGGCCGCGTGCGCGCCGTCGTCGGCGTGCCGGCCGAGACGCTACGCGTCAACAAGCAGCAGCTGCGCCAGGTCATGAAGGGTATGGTCGACGGCCTGATCATCGTCTCGGAGCCTTTCGCCGTGGCCTACGGCCTCGAGGCGCTTCTGCACACCCTGATCGTCGATATCGGCGCCGGCACGACCGACTTCTGCGTCATGAAGGGCCACTACCCGACCGAGGAGGATCAGCGCACGCTGACCAAAGCGGGCGACTCCGTCGACGATCTGCTTTCCAAGCTCATCGCCGAACGCCATCCGGGTATCCAGTTCTCGCAGCACATGGTGCGCGGCTGGAAGGAAGAGTTCGGCTTCGTCGGCGAGCAGAAGGAAAAGGTCGTCGTCTCCGCCCCGTCCCAGGGGAAGGCGCAGAAAGTCGACATCACCGACGAGATGCGTCTCGCCTGCGAGAGCCTGGTGGCGCCCTTCTCCGAAACGATGATCGATCTCCTGGCCGCGGTCGAGCCCGAATACCAGGATCGAGTGCGCAAGAACGTCATCCTCTCGGGCCGTGGCTCGCGCATCCGCGGGCTTGCCGGAGCGCTCGAAAAGACCCTGGCCGAAGTCGGTGGTGGCAAGGTGACGATCGTCGACGACCCGGTCTTCGCCGGGTCGAACGGCGGGCTCGCCATCGCGCTCGACGCCGACGAGTCGGACTGGGAAAAACTTTCGGCATAAACTAGACCGTGCCCATGGAGTCCGACGACAACGTTTCTGGAGAGTTCCAACGCTCGACCCGCATGCCGCTCGACGCAGTGGTGCGGCTGCACTTTCAAGGTACGGTGGCCTACCAGAACGGCTTCGCCGCCAACGTTTCGGCGACCGGCATGTTCGTCAAGCACCCGGCACCGCCGCCGCTCGGCACGCAGCTGGTCTTCGAATTCAACCTCGGCGCGGACAGAAAGCCCGTCCAGGGCGCCGGCGAAGTCGTCTGGGTGCGCGACAAGTACCTCGGA
>JAYTAM010000027.1:0-25500 GCA_043737505.1 Thermoanaerobaculia bacterium | reverse complement strand
AGGACCGCGGCCTGGTCGACTCGCTGAACGGTCGCATCGCCATCGGCTGGCTCTTGGTCGAAGACCTGGTCATGGTCCTGGTGCTCGTCCTCCTGCCGGCGCTCGGTGGCTTCCTGGGCGGAGGGGCCGAAGGCGCGGAGCGCACCGCAGCGCCCCTCTTCGGCGCCGAGAGCCTCGGCCTCGCGCTCATGATGGCGGTCGTGCAACTCGGGATCTTCGTCGCCGTCATGCTGGTGGGCGGACGCCGGCTCTTTCCGTGGCTGCTCTGGCAGGTGGCCAAGACCGGCTCGCGCGAGCTCTTCACCCTCTGCGTCATGGCGGCGGCGGTCGGCATCGCCTACCTGTCGTCGGCGGTCTTCGGGGTCTCCTTCGCGCTCGGCGCCTTCTTCGCCGGCATGATGCTCCGAGAATCGTCCCTGGCCCATCGCGCCGCCGAGGAGTCGCTGCCGTTCCGCGATGCCTTCTCGGTCCTGTTCTTCGTCGCCGTCGGCATGCTCATCGATCCCGCGATCCTGATGCGCGAGCCGCTGCGGGTCGCGGTCGTCGTGGCGATCATCGTCGTCGGCAAGTTCGTCATCGCCCTGGGGCTGGTGCTGCTCTTCCGCTATCCGCTGAACACCGCCCTGACGATCGCCGCGAGCGGAGCGCAGATCGGCGAGTTCTCCTTCATCCTCGCCGGCATGGGCGTCGGGCTGGGCCTCCTGCCGCTCGAGGGCCGGGATCTGATTCTCGCCGGGGCGCTGGTCTCGATCAGCGTGAATCATCTCGTCCTCGCCTGCATCGAGCCGGCGCAGCGCTGGGTACGCAAGCGCTCGGCGCTCGCCAACGCCCTCGAGCGGCCGGCCGATCCCCTGGCGGCGTTGCCGATGACGGTCGGCGAGAAGGAGCTCACCGGCCATGTGGTGCTCGTCGGCTATGGCCGGGTGGGCCGGCGCATCGGCGAGGCGCTGGCGGCGAACGGCACCCACTTCGTCGTCGCCGACCGCAACCGTGAGGTCGTCGAGGCTCTCCGGGCGCGCGGCGTCCACGCGGTCTCCGGCGATCCGTCCGATCCGGTCGTCATGGCCCAGACCCACGTCATGCGGGCGCGTCTCCTGGTGATCGCAACGCCCGACTCGTTCGCCACCCGCAAGATGCTCGAGATCGCCCGCATCCTGAATCCCGGCGTCGAGACCGTCATCCGGACCCACAGCGAGGAAGAGGCCGAGCTGCTCCGTCAGGAGCGCGCCGACAAGGTCTTCATGGGGGAGCACGAGCTGGCGGTCGGTATGATGCGTCACGTCGTCGAGCGGCTATCCGCGGGATCGGCGGCATCCCCACCCTCCGCGACGCCCGGCTGACCGCTGATCTCAGCGCGCGCGGGCGCGCTCGAGATCGAGCACTTCGAAGCGTCGTCCGGCCTGGCGGGCGAGGCCGATCGCCTCATCGAGCGTCGCTCTCGAGGCCGCGCGACTCCCGGACGCCTCTTCGAGCGCCGCTCGCGCCGTGAGGAGCGCGATCCGCCGCGAGACGCTGGTCGAGTGCAGAGCCTGGTCTCCGAAGAGCGCCAGGCGCTCGCTCGCTTGGGCGATCCGGCCGGCGCCGGCCTCGACCCTGGCCAGCACCGACTGCGCGATCGCCATCGGTGCGCTCGTGGCGGCACCCGGCGCCAGCCGGGCGAGCGCGCGGCGGGCGAGGGCTTCCGCTGCAACCTTCTCGCCGGCGCGGAGCTCGCCGACGGCGTGGCCGGCCTCGATCGCAGCGGCGAAGTCGAGGTGCCCCTTCGAGACCGCGAGCTGCTCCGCGGCGCCGAACTCGCGACGCAGGCCAGCCAGATCGCCGCGCCCGTCGGCCCACAGGCCACGCAGCGCGTAGGAGCTGATCGCCCCGAGATAGCCGCCGGTCTGCATGCCGATCTGTTCGAGCTCGGCGGCGAGGGTTTCGACCCGGTCGAGCTCGCCGGCGGAAGCCGCGATGGCGCCCCGGAGGTGAAGCGCCGAGATCAGCGCCGTCTTGTCGTCGGCGTTGCGGAGTATCGTCGCCGCCTCATCGAGGAGCGCGATCGCTTCGGAGCGGCGCCCGAGGTCGTCCAGGGCTTCGGCATGCGATCCCAGGACCTCGCCGATTCGAAATGGATTTCCCTCCCGCCGGCGCTCGACGACGGCTTCGCTCAGCAGGCGGTCGGCCGTCGCCGGCTCGCCGCGGAACGTGGCGAGCTGGCCCAGGTTGGAGAGCATCAGGACGGTGGGCGAGCCGGCCTGCTTCGCCGCGGCGATCGACTTCTCGAGGAAGGTCTGGCCCTGCGCGAGCTCGCCCACGATCAGATGTTCGATCGCCAGGTCGTTGAGCACCCGGGCGAGTGCCTCCAGGTCGCCGGCGGCTTCGAAGTGGGCGCGCGCGAGGTCCATCTCGCGATACGCCTCCTCGCGTTCGCCGAGGATGGACAGCAGTCTCCCGCGGGCGGCGCGGATCTGTCCCAGGAGCTCACCGCGTCCTCCAGCAATCGAGCCGTCGCGGGCGCGGGTGAAGAGCACGAGGGCGCGCTGCGGCTCGTCGGAAGAGTTGGCGAGCGTGGCGTCGACATAGTCGAGAAGGGGTTCGCCACTGGCTCCCGGAATCTGGCGCAGGCGCGACGCGATCAGCTTGGCCTCGGGCAGGCGGCGTTTCTGGTCGAGGGCGAGGGCGAGGTGCGCCCCGGCGTCGAGACTCGCCGGCGCGGCGGCGAAGCCGCGCTCCAGCCCGGCGATGTCGCTCGCCTCGAGATGGCCGAACGGGAAGGCGCGCGGCAAGGAGCCGGAAGGCGAGGGTGGATCCGAAGGCCCGGTGGGGACAATGGGGAGCCCGCTCCGCCTGCCCTCTTCGCCCGCCGACGGCCAGAGCGCCCATCCCCCGACGAGCGCGATCAGGATGGCGCCCGAGGCGAGAGCCCAGCGCCGGGCGACTCGACCCGTCGCCCGGCGCCGGCCGCCGGCGCTTCGCGACCGCGCTTCGACGGACTCCCCAGCGAGGTATCGCTCCAGATCGGCGGCGAGCTCCCGGGCGTCGAGGTAGCGATCGTCCGGGCGCTTCTCGAGCGCGCGGCGGCAGATCGCGTCCAGCTCCTCGCCGAGAGTGTCGGAAAGGTCCGGTTCGGTCTCGAGGACGGCCTGCTCGTAGGACGCTGCGGACTTCGTCGAGGCCGCGAAAGGGCGCCGGCCGGAGAGGAGCTCGTACAGCACGACCCCCAACGCGAACACATCGGTCGCCGGCGACACCGGCTCGCCGCGGAACTGTTCGGGAGCGGCGTAAGCGGGGGTCAGAGCGCGCGTGCCGGTGCTGGTCACCGACAGGTCCGTTTCGCCCCCCGGGACGAGGAGCTTGGAGATTCCGAAGTCGAGAAGGCGCGGGCGCCCCTGGCGATCGATCAGCAGGTGCCGCGGCTTCAGGTCGCGATGCACGACGCCGCGCTCGTGGGCGTAGCGCACCGGTTCGAGCACGCCAAGAAAAAGCCGGATGCGCTCCTCCTGGCCGAGGTCGTGCTCGGCCGCCCAGGAGAGGAGGTCGACGCCATCGACGTACTCCAGGGCGAGGTACCAGATGCCCTCGGGCGAGCGCCCGCCGTGGAGAAAGCGCGCGATGCCCGGATGCTCGAGCAGCGAGAGGATCCGCAGCTCGTCGCGGAAGCGGCGGATCGACTCGGCGTCCGCGAGCGGCCGGTCGATCACCTTGAGGGCGAGCGGACGCGAGAAGTCGGCGGTCTCCTCGACGGCGAGAAAGACGCGGCCCATACCGCCGCTGCCGAGCTCGCGCTCGATGCGGTAGGGGCCGATTTGCTCCGGCAGGGACGCGGGTCCCTCGCTCGGAGCGCTCCATTCGCGCCAGGGCGAGCGGTCGAGCGGCGAATCGGGATCGGCTGCGCGCTGCAGCAGGCGGACGAGGGCCGCGGCAAGCGCCGGGTCGCGGTTCTCGAGCTCGCGCAGGTAGCGCTGCCGATCCTCGCCCTCGAGCTCGGAAGCGCGGGCGAAGAGCTCCGGAACGTCGTCGGTGGACCGTGGCTCCTTCAAGGAGGGGTCCGCAGATCGTGGAGCTCGGCGTTGAGCCAGGCGCGGGCGAACTGCCAGTCCCGCTTGACTGTCGGTGTCGAGATATCGAGGCAGAGCGCGACCTCTTCGACGTCGAGATCGGCGAAGTAACGCATCTCGACGACGCGCGCCTGCCGCGGGTGGGTCAACGCGAGGGCGGAGAGCGCCCGATCGAGGTCCAGGAGCTCGACGTCGCGGATCGAAAGCTCGTCGGCCTCGGTGGGCGGCGCCTCCGGCGAGGTGCGCTTCTGCGCGCGCCGGGCGCGGACGTGATCGATCAGCACCCGGCGCATCATGCTGGCGGCGAGACCGAAGAAGTGAGTGCGGTCGCGCCAATCGACACCGCGCTGATCGACCAGTCGCAAGAACGCCTCGTGGACGAGGGCCGTCGTCTGCAGCGTGTGGTCCGGCCGCTCGCGACGCAACTGCGAGGCGGCGATCCGCTTGAGCTCCTGGTAGATCCGGGCGAGCAGGAGATCGCCGGCGCCAGCGTCTCCCGACCGCCAGGCCTGGAGAAGTCCGGTGACATCCTCCGGATCCTGTCCGTGCGGGCTCATCCTGGGTGGATTCTATGCGCCTCGGCCTTGGAAGGCGGCTATTCCGACGAGTTCAGGCCACCTGTTCGCGGGTCTTGAGGAAGCGGATCTTCGGCCAGTCTTCCTGGGCGACCTTGAGGCGATAGGCGTTGGCGGCGAGGAAGACCGGCAGGCCGTGGACGTCGTCGGCGACCGCGGCCTCCTGGGAGTCGAGGAAGCTCTTGAGATCACGATCGTCGTCGGCCTCGAGCCAGCGCGCGGTGAACAGCGAGGTCGGCTGGAAGGCGATCGGCAGCTCGTACTCGGTGCGGATGCGGTCGGCGAGGACATCGAACTGCAGAGATCCGGCGACGCCGACGATCCAGTCTCCGCCCAGCCGCGTCCGGAACACCTGGGCCGCGCCCTCCTCGGCGAGGTGGGTGAGCGCCTTGCCGAGATGCTTCGCCCGCAGCGGATCGGTGGCGCGCACCTTCTGCAGCAGCTCGGGAGCGAACGACGGAATGCCGACGAAGCGCAGCGGCTCGCCTTCGGTCAGCGTGTCGCCGATGCGCAGCACGCCGTGATTCGGGATGCCGAGAATGTCGCCGGGGAAAGCCTCCTCGGCGATCTCGCGGTCGCGCGCCAGGAACATCACCGGACTGTGCACGGTGATCTGCTTGCCCGAGCGCACGTGGGAGAGGCGCATGCCGCGCTCGAAGCGGCCCGAGCAGAGCCGCACGAAGGCGATGCGGTCGCGGTGCTTGGGATCCATGTTCGCTTGGATCTTGAAGACGAAGGCGGAGACCTTCTCCTCGGTCGGCAGGACCAGGCGCGTCGTCGTCGGCGCGGGGCGCGGCGACGGCGCGAAACGCGCCAGGCCCTGCAGGAGCTCGAGGACGCCGAAGTTGTGCACCGCCGAGCCGAAAAAGACCGGCGTCAGGTGCCCTTCGCGGTAGGTCTCGACGTCGAATCTCGGCGACAGCGAAAAGGCGAGGTGCGCCTCGTCACGGAGCTTCTCGACCGCTCCGCGCGGCAGGTGTTTTTCGATCTCGGGATCCTCGAGGCCGTGGAACTTCTGCCCGGCGGTGAGCCGCGCCCCCTTGCCGCGGTCGAACAGCACCAGCTCGTCCTGCAGCAGGTCGTAGCAGCCGAGGAAGTCCTTGCCCATGCCGATCGGCCAGCTCGCCGGCGTGACGTGCAGCTGCAGATCGCGCTCGATCTCGTCCATGAGCTCGAACGGGTCGCGGCCGTCGCGATCCATCTTGTTGATGAAGGTGACGATCGGGACGTTGCGCAGGCGGCAGACCTCGAAGAGCTTCCGGGTCTGGGTCTCGATGCCCTTGGCGGCGTCGATCACCATCACCGCCGAGTCGACCGCGGTGAGAGTGCGGTAGGTGTCCTCCGAGAAGTCCTGGTGGCCGGGCGTGTCGAGCAGGTTGAAGGTGCAGCCGGCGTAGTCGAAGGTCATCACCGACGAGGCGACCGAAATGCCGCGCTCCTGCTCGACCTTCATCCAGTCGGAGCGCGCCCGCCTCGCGTCGCCGCGCGCCTTCACGGCGCCGGCGAGCTGAATCGCTCCACCGTAGAGCAGAAGCTTCTCGGTGAGCGTCGTCTTCCCGGCGTCGGGATGACTGATGATGGCGAACGTTCGGCGGCGGGCGGCCTCGGCCGCGATGGTGGTCATCTCGAAGGTCTCGGGGAACCGGGCGCCTTACCGCTGCGCTCCGGAGAGTCGATTCTATCAGCCGGCAAGCCGCAGGCCCAATGCGCGCGTAGACCTATCGGAGGCAAACCCCTGCGAATCTTCGAACACAGATCCGAAACCTGGCTTGCGCGGCCGCGGGCCGAAGTTTTCGACTTCTTCGCCGAGGCGGCGAACCTCGAGCGCCTGACCCCTCCCTGGCTCGGCTTCGAGATCCTGACGCCGCGGCCGATCGCGATGCGGCGCGGCGCGCTCATCGACTACCGCCTGCGGATTCATGGTCTGCCGCTGCGCTGGCGGAGCGAGATCACGGCCTGGGATCCGCCGCGGCGGTTCGTCGACGAGCAGCGCAGGGGCCCCTATCGCCTCTGGCGACACACCCACACGTTCACCGAGGGTGTCGGTGGCACGATCGTCCACGACCGCGTGCGCTACGCCGTCCTGGGGGGCATCCTGATCCACAAACTTCTCGTCGAACGCGATGTACGGACGATCTTTGCCTACCGCGAAAAGGCGTTGCGGGAGATCTTCGGCGCCGCCAAACCCTGAGCTGCCCGGCGGGGACCTCTCAGCCGAGCAGCCCGTCGACCCGCGCGCGGGTGCCCTGAAGCGCGACGCGCTGCTGGTAGAGGCGCAGACCGGCGAGGCCGCCGAGCTCCTCGCCGCCGCCGGCTCGCCCGGGGCCGCCGTGCAGCGACTGCGGCAGCGCGGCGCCCGATCCGTAACCCTCGGAGGTCGCCGAGCCGAAGTAGATGCGGCCCTGGAAAGCGCCGCCCTGCGTGAGATAGTCGCCCGCCCACTCGCTGTCGTCGGTATAGACTGAGCTCACCAGCGAACCGTCGCCCAGGGCCACGAGCGCAGCCGCTTCGGCCACCGTCCCTGAATAGGGCAGGAGGGTCGAAACCGGAGCGAAGACTTCACGCCAGTGTACCGGCGTCTTCTCAGCCGCATAGGGCAGGCGCAGGAGGGTCGGCGCGACGAAGAAGCCCTTGCCGGCCGGTGCACCGACGCCCGCCACGCGGCCGCCGCTGCCGTAAACGAGCTCTGCCGTCGCCAGGAGCTCGGCGATTCCGTCCAGGGCGTCCCGGAGCTGCCCGCCGTGGGCGAGCGGTCCCATGGTGACGGTCGGATCTGCCGGGTCGCCGGTGACGATCGCGGCGAGCTTCGCGATCAGCGCTTCGGTGACCGACGATTCGGTCTCCTTCGGCGTCAGGATCCGGCGCACCGCGGTGCACTTCTGGCCCGCCTTCTGCGTGATCTCGCGCGCCACGTCCTGCACGAAGCGATCGAAAGTCGGCGAGCCGGGGCGGACGTCGGGTGCGAGGACGGCCGCATTCAGGCTGTCGGCTTCGACGTTGAAGCGCACCCCGGCTTCGGCGATCGCCGGCCGCTGACGCAGGGTGAGCGCGGTCTCCGCCGAGCCGGTGAAGGCGACGACGTCCTGCGGCCCCAGCCGGTCGAGGAGGTCGCCCGTCGAGCCGATGATGAGCTGCAGTGCCCCTTCGGGGAGGAGGCCGGAGTCGACGGCGATCTCGACGATCCGGGAGGTGACGAGCGCCGTCGCCGTCGCCGGCTTGGTGATCGTCGGCATGCCGGCGAGGAACGAGCAGGCGAACTTCTCGGCGAAACCCCAGGCCGGGAAGTTGAAGGCGTTGATGTGCACGGCGACGCCCTGGCGCGGGACCAGGGCGTGCGCCGACCAGAAGTTCTCGCTCTTGCCTAGCGCCGTGCCGTCGCCGTCGGCGAGCACCCGGCGCTCGCCGAGCGAAACTCCGAGGCTGCCGTAGAAAGCGAGCGCGCCGCCGGCGCCGTCGAGATCGAAGGCGCCGTCGCTCGCGGTGCTGCCGTTGTTGGCCGATGAGAGGGTCAGAAGCTCCTCGCGGTGCTGGCGCAGCTGTTTACCCAGCGCCTTGAGGATTTCGCCGCGCTCTGCGAAGGTGAGCGCGCGCAGCGCGGGTCCGCCGCGCGCGCGCGCCCAGGCGAGGGCGCCGGGGAGGTCGGCTCCGGTCGAGGAGGCGCGCGCCAGAGGCTCTTCCGTGGACGGATTGAGCAGGATCTGGAAATCGCGTCCGGCCTCGTACCACTGCCCAGAGAGATGACTCCGCAGCGTCTTCATCGCTCCAGTCGCGTCGCTCATCGGTTCCGCCTGACCTACTTGACGATCTCGAGCAGCTCCACCTCGAAGATGAGGGTGGCGCCGGGGGGGATCGACGGCCGGCCGCGATCGCCGTAGGCGATATCGGAGGGGCAGACGAGCTTGCCCTTGCCGCCGACCTTCATCTTCTGCAGCCCTTCCGTCCAGCACTTGATGACGCCGTTCAGCGCGAATTCGGCCGGCTGACCGCGAGCGATCGAGCTGTCGAACTCGGTGCCGTCGGTGAGCGTGCCGCGATAGTGCACTTTGACCTTGTCGGTGGCCACCGGCGAGGCGCCGGTGCCGGCGAGGGTTTCGGTATAGAGCGCTCCGGACTCGGTCTTGGCGACTCCGGGCTTCGCCGCCTCGGCGGCGAGGAAGGTCTGGCCCTTGGCCTTTTCGGCCTGGGCGCGCTTCTCGGACTTCGCCTGGCCGAGGGCCTGCACCTTGGGCGCGTAGTCTTCGAGCTTGACCGCGTTGGTCTTGCCCGTGGCGCCGTCAGTGATGCCCTGCATGACGAAGGCGAGCTCGCTCGGCGTGAGCTCGAACGCCTGGAGGTTGCGCGACAGCATCAGGCCGAGGGCGTAGAGGGTCTTGTCCTCTTCGGTGACCGGCGGCGTCGGCGGCTTCTCCGGCGCGTCGGCGGCCGTCACCGGACCGCAGGCCAACAGCAGCAGACAGAGGAGCATCGAGAACAACAGCGAGGTCGACAGCAAGCGGGTGCGCATGGGCTTCTCCTGAAACGGATAGGTGGAGCGGGTGGACTCGGGGCGGCTCGACAGGCTCTAGATACCCGGCGCGTTCACGCCGGACCGCAAGGATATCGCCCGAAGGGGGCTGACCCCAAGCCCCCCCGGATCGCCCCCGGAGCGCCCGATGCCGGGCGCGCATTCCTTTGGTAGGCTCGGGCGGGGTCGGAAGGCCGTAGTCGCTGTCGACCGGCGCCACCCCCCGGGCCGTCTCTCAGGAGGAGGATCCATGCCGCATCGATTCCCGCAGGAGGCCGTACTCCGTGACGGCCGAGGCGTCATGCTGCGCCCGTTCGCCAAACGCGACGTCGCCGCGCTCTACGAGTTCTTCCAGCGCCTGCCCGAAGAGAATCGGCGTTTTGCATGGCACCGCATCGACGACCGCGCGGTGGTCGAGCGCTGGGGCGTGGAGCTCGACTACGAGAAGGTCCTGCCGCTCATCGCCATAGACGGCAAGCGGATCGTCGCCGATGCGACGCTCCACCGGCGGGAGACCGGACCGCTCCGGCTCTCCGGCCGCGTCAAGTGGACCATCGACCCGGAGTTCCGCGGGGTGGGGCTGGGCTCTCTGCTCGTCAACCATTTCATCGACACGGCGCGCGGGCTGGGATTGAAACACCTGAACTGCATGCTGATTACCGACCTCGAGGCCGATGCCATTCGCGTCCTCGCTGATCTCGGCTTCCGCTCCTACGAGATTCCCGGCTACGGCACCGATCCGGACGGCAATCAGCACGACATGACTTTGATGGTCTGCACGCTCTAGTTGAACTGGCGCCGGCTCGCTTTCACCGCCTGCGCCCTCGCTCTCGCGTTTCTCGCCCTGGCTCTCTGGGCGCTCGCCGAGTTGCGAGAGTCACCGACGGCGATCGCCGTCGAAGGGCAGCTTTCCTCCGCGGCCTCGGAGGCATCGGCGCCGCCGGCCGAAGATCGCCTGGCTCTCTCTCCGTCCTCCTTCACCGAACTCTCCGGCTGGGAATCCGACAAATTCTCTCAGGCTCTTCCCGCTCTCGTCGGATCTTGCATCGGCGCGCCGAAGGAGAGCTCAGGCGGCGGGCTGGGCTCGCTCCTCGTTGCGCACGCTGACGTCTGGCGCGCGCTCTGCAAACAGGCCGCGGCGATCCCGCCGGGCGAGGATCGCGCGGTACGGCGTTTCCTGGAGGAGAATTTCTCGCCCTGGCAGGTGACCAACCACGGCGAGCGCGAGGGCCTGTTCACCGGCTACTACGAGCCCGAGCTCACTGGAGCGCGAAGGAAAAAGGCGCCGTTCGTCCATCCGGTCTATCTCTCGCCGCGCGATTCCCAGGTCGTCGACCTCGGCGACTTCAAGCGCGACCTCGCCGGCAAGAAGATTTCCGGCATCGTGCGCGGCGGTATCTTCCGCCCGTACTGGGACCGGGCCGAGATCGAACGCGGCGCGCTCGCCGGACGCGGGCTCGAGATGCTCTGGGTGGAGGACCCGGTGGCGCTCTTCTTTCTTCAGATCCAGGGGTCGGGCCGGGTGCGCCTGCCGGACGGGACGATCGCCCGCATCGGCTACGCTGGCCAGAACGGGCACGACTACACGGCCATCGGCAAGGTGCTGATCGAGCGCGGCGAGCTCACCCGGGAAGAGGTTTCACTGCAGACGATCCGCCACTGGCTGCGTGCGCATCCGCAGCAGGCCGACGAAGTCATGCGGACCAATCGCTCGTACGTCTTTTTCCGCGCCCTGCCTGGCGCTCCGGTCGGCGCTTCGGGCGTCGAGCTCACCCCGGGACGTTCGCTCGCCGTCGACACCCGTTTCCTGCCTTTCGGGCTGCCGCTCTGGCTCGAGGCGACCTTCCCAGCCCTTCCGGCACCGCCCGACCTAGGTCGACCTACAGAGGCGCCGCTGCGACGGCTGGTGATTCCGCAGGATCGCGGCGGCGCGATCAAGGGCCCCGTGCGCGGCGACCTGTTCTGGGGCGCCGGCGCCGAGGCCGAAGCGATCGCCGGCCGGATGAAGCAGAGCGGCCGCCTCTGGCTCCTCTGGCCGAGAAAGTTGCCGCCGCCGACGGCGCCGGCGGCCGTGGCGGCTGCGGCGTCCTAGCCGGGATCAGACGCGGAGGTGGTCAGGGCGCCAGCTCCGGATCCTGGATTTGATGCTCTTCCGGTCCTGAAGGTCGCCAGTGAGAACCTCGCGGGTGAGCTCGGTCACCTCGGCGTCGCTGGCGAAACGCAGCGCGACCAGTTGACCGGTCGACAGGTCGCCGATCCTTGCCTGGAGGTCGGGGGGCAGCAGGCGCGCCAGGCGCAGGTGCTCCTCGAGGCGAATCACGCGGTTCTGGACGATCTGCGCGTTGGTCCGGGCGTAGACGCCGATGACGATCAAGGCCGCCGCCGTCGCCACGGCGAGCCCTCCCGCGATCGACGGGAAGCGGAAGAGCTGCCAGAGCTGCCACAGGAGGTTGACCGCCAGGACGAGGGCGGCGGCGGCGAACGGCAGCGGCAGCTTTTTCGTGTGATTGGCGAAGTTCTGTTCGAGCGGGGGGTTCGGGGCCATTGGATCTCCAGGAGGGTGGATGCGCAGCTTATGGAAAATTCGTGACAGTTACCTGTTTTTCAGCTCAACGCCCCTCGGCTCCCAGCGCTTCGACCGGCTGCTGAAAAAGAGGTAACTGTCACGAATTTTTACTTAGAATGAGCGCATGAGCGACACCGGGAACTTCAGCGAGACCTTCGTCAGCGCACTCGAACCGACTCCGATCTGGCGGCACTTCGACCGGATTCTCGCCATTCCCCGCGGCTCGAAGAACGAGGAAGGCATGCGGCAGTACGTGCGCGCGGTCGCTGCCGCGCGCGGTCTCGCCACGACGACCGACGGTGCCGGCAACGTCGTGGTGCGCGTGCCGGCGACGCCGGGCCGCGAAGAGGCTGCGCCGCTCGCCCTGCAGTCTCACCTCGACATGGTGGCCGAGAAGAACTCGGACGTGGTCTTCGACTTTGCCGTCGATGCGATCCGTCCACGGCGCGAGGGCGACTACCTCTACGCCACCGGCACGACTCTCGGCGCGGACAACGGCATCGGCGTCGCGGCGATGCTCGCGCTCATGGAGGCGGGCGACGTCGAGCACGGTGCGCTCGAGCTCCTGTTCACGATCGACGAGGAGACCGGCCTCACCGGCGCCGCCGAGCTCGACCCGCGGAGCCTGACCGCCAAACGCCTGCTCAACCTCGACACCGAGGAGGAGTACGCGCTCTACGTCGGATGTGCGGGCGGCGCCGGCACGGACCTCGCGATTCCGCTCGAGACGATGTTCGGTGCCGACGGTCTGACCGCCCTGTCGCTCCGCCTCAGCGGGCTCAAGGGGGGTCATTCGGGCGTCGACATCCATCTCCAGCGCGGCAACGCCATCTCGCTGTTGGCGCGGGCGATGAAGGCTCTCTGGAGCGACTTCCGATTCGAGGCCGCGCGCATCGAAGGTGGCAACATGCACAATGCGATTCCGCGCGAAGCGACGGCGCTGGTGCGCGTGGCCAGCGGCGAGGTGAAGCGCTTCGAGCGCGCGCTCGAGGCGCAGGTCGCGACGATCGCCGCAGAGCTCGTGGGTGTCGAAGAGGGAGTGCGCGTCGAAGTGGTGACCGCGACCGACGGGATTTCCGCCGAAGTGTGGACGGATGGCACGACGGCAAGGGTCCTCGCCCTGCTGGTGGCTCTGCCGCACGGCGTGCTGGCGATGAGCCACGATCTTCCCGGCCTGGTCGAAACCAGCACCAATCTCTCCAAGGTGCGTTCCGACGGAGGGACCCTGCGCATCCATCAGAGCAACCGCAGCTCGGTCATGTCGGCTCTCCGCGCCACCCAGCAGCGGATCGCGGCTTTCGCCGATCTCGCCGGCGGCGAGGCGGCACAGAGCGAAGGCTACCCGGGGTGGAAGCCCGACATGGGGTCGGCACTCCTCGCGACTCTGAAGGAGGTACACGTTGCGACCTTCGGCCGCGAAGCGGAGATCCAGGCGATTCATGCCGGTCTCGAATGCGGCCTCATCGGCGAGAAGTTTCCCGGCATGGAGATGAGCTCCTTCGGACCGCAGATCGAGTTCCCGCACTCGCCCGACGAGCGCGTTCTGATTCCCTCTGTCGGCCGGTTCTGGCAGCTGCTGACGGCGTCTCTCGCCGCGCTTTCGGCATAGCTCGCGAACGAACCGCCCAAGGCCGCTGCCCCCGCCATCCCGCCATCCCGCCATCCCGCCACCCCGCCATACGACACTCGCCGCCAAGGAGAGCGCTCTTGAATTCCGCCGACCCGAAAGAGCAGGGAATGAATCGTCGCCAGCTGTTGGGCACCGTGGGAGGCGCGGTCGTCGGAGGCGCGGCGATGGGGAGTGCGGTCTTCGCCCAGACCGGCGCGTCCGTGCCCGCGGCCGATGCGAAGTCGGCCGCCACGGCGGCGAACGGAGCGAAGCCTTTCGAGCTCGAGGAGCTCTCGATCCGCGACCTTCAGGCGGGTCTCGCCTCCGGCCGCTGGACGTCTCAGCGCCTGGTCGAGCTCTACTCCGCACGCATCGTCGAAGTCGACCGTGTCGGCGTGCGCGGCGTGGGAACCAACGCCATCGCCGAGACCAATCCCCAGGCACTCGAGATCGCCGAGGCGCTCGACGGCGAGCGCAAGGCAGGCAAGGTGCGCGGCCCGCTGCACGGCATTCCGGTCGTTCTCAAGGACAACATCGACACCGGAGACCGGATGCAGACCACCGCCGGCTCGCTCGCGCTCGCGGGTTCGCGAGCGACGAAGGACGCCTTCCTCGTCGAACGCCTGCGCGCCGCCGGGGCGGTGATCCTCGCCAAGACCAACCTTTCCGAGTGGGCCAACTTCCGCTCGACCCATTCATCCTCCGGGTGGAGCGGACGCGGTGGTCAGGTGCGCAACCCCTACGCGCTCGATCGCAATCCCTGCGGCTCCTCGAGTGGCACCGGCTCGGCCATCTCCGCCAACCTGGCCGCCGCCGGCATCGGCACCGAGACCGACGGGTCGATCATCTGTCCGGCGTCGATGTGCGGTCTGGTCGGCTTCAAGCCGACCGTCGGCCTGGTTTCGCGACGCGGCATCATTCCGATCTCGTCGACCCAGGACACCGCGGGGCCGATGTGCCGCTCGGTCGCCGACGCCGCCCTCCTGCTGCAGGCGATCACCGGCACCGACCTGCTCGACCCGGCGACGGCGGCTTCCGCCGGCAAGGCCAGCGACTACGCCGCGGCGCTCGACGTCAACGGCCTCGCCGGCGCCTGTCTCGGTGTGGTGCGGAAGTTCTTCGGCTGGCATCCGGAGATCGACCGCCAGATGACCGAAGTGCTCGCCATGCTGCGTCAGCTCGGAGCGGTGCTCGTCGACCCGGTCGAGATCCCGCATCTCTCGGAGTACGACGCCTCCGAGTACGAGATCATGCTGTACGAGTTCAAACACGGGCTGAACGCCTATCTCGGCGCGCTTCCAGAAGGGGCGGACGGGGCGCCTGCCGGGGCCCCGCGCTCGCTCGCCGAGCTCATCTCGTGGAACCGGGAGCATGCAGCGGAAGAGATGCCCTGGTTCGGACAGGAGATTCTCGAGCAGGCCGAGGCCAAGGGCCCGCTCACCGAAGAGGCCTACACCCAGGCGCTGGCGACGAACCTGCGGCTGTCGCGCGGCGAAGGGATCGATGCCGCTCTCGGCGCCAACAAACTCGACGGACTGATCTGCCCGTCGATGGGTCCGGCCTACCTGACCGACTGGCTGAACGGCGATCACTACGGCGGCTCGGCGACGTCGCCCTGTGCGGTCGCGGGCTATCCCCACATCACCGTGCCGGCCGGCGAGGTGCACGGTCTGCCCTGGGGGCTCTCCTTCATGGGGACGGCGTGGACCGAGGCGAAGCTGGTTCGCTACGCCCACGCCTTCGAACAGGCGAGCCGGGCGCGCCGGGCCCCTCGATTCCTCTCTGCCATCGACCTCGCCGGCTGAATTCGCTGAGCGGCCGCGCCTCAGGCCGGCGTCGGCGAGAGGAGCTCGGCGAAGAGCTCGACCAGCGCCGGATCGAGGAAGGTGCCGGCGCGGCTGCGCAGCCCTGCGAGGGCTTCCTCGTGCGACAGCTCGCCGCGGCTGCGCAACGTCTCCCAGGTATCCGCGACCGCCACCAGCCGCGCAGCAGCGCCCGGGGAGCGCGGCGTCGAGGTCGCCGGGTAGTTGGCGATGCCGTCGAAGCGGAGATGGTGCTCGTAGGCCACCAGCACGGCGACCTCGGGTACGTCCTCGAGCGCGGCGAGTCGCGCGGCGCCGCGGATCGGATGCCGCTCGCGCCGTTCGGCCGGGCTCTCCTCGGGAAGCGGCGGCTCCAGGTAACCGATGTCGTGCACCATTGCCGCGAGCGCCAGTTCGTCCAGCGCCTCTCCCTGCAATTCCAGCGCGCGGCCGAGGCGCAGCGATGCCAGCGCCACGGCGAGACCGTGCACGAAGGCGGCGTCGTCGGAGCCTTCGAGATTCAGGCGGAGCGGATCGAGCCCGCCGCTCTCCGCGGCTCTCGCGAGGCGGGAGACGAGGGCGCGAAGGCGGTCGATGCGCGACGCCGTTCCGGCCGCCGTCGCGACCAGATCGGCGCGCGCTTCCGCCCTCTGCTCCGCAGTCAGCCAGGCCGGCACGACGCGCAGCGGCACGCCGACGGCGGTAGCGTTGTCGCCGATCTCGGTGGCGGAGAAGCCGGCCTGACCGAGAAGAAGGTGCGTCGAGCCGGCAGGTCCCGTCGGGCTGCTGCAGCTGTCGAAGAAGCGTGCGAGCTCCGCGTCGTCGAGCCCGCGGACGAGCGTCATGCCGCGGATCGAGTAGCGCCGGAACGCCTGCAGCAGGCCACGCGCCCAGGGGCTCTCCTCCGGGATGGCGTGGCGGTCGACCAGGAGCTGATCCTCGAGGGTGACGATCGCGACCTCCGATGTCGTCTCCTCGGCGCACCAGGTGGTGAAGGCCGTCAGGGTGCGGGCGATCGCCCGCGCCACCTGCGGGTGCTCGCGGGAGTAGACCGCCCGCTGCTGGAAGGCCGCGCCGAGCTCGATCACCAGACGTTCGGTGCGTTCGGCGCGTCCGGGGGGGGCGGGAGGGGCGGGGCGAGCGGGATTCGATGGCAGGTTCATGAATTGGCTCCCGACTGTCGCGCCAGGGTCTCGGCGCTCTGGCGCACTTCGGCGTCGCGGGATCGGAGCCCGCTCTGGATCCACTCGCGACGCGCCTCCTCGGAGTAGGCGCCGAGGGTGCGATAGAGCTCGCGGCGCTCTTCGATCGCCGGCGGCAGGAGCTGAAAGCGGGCGCGGAATCGGCTGAGCCCGGCGAGGGCGGCGGAGTCGCCGATCGCCGCCAGCGCACGGATCGCTTTGAGCCGCACGGAGCGGCGGCGGCCGAGCAGGTCGTGCCGCTGGAGGTAGGCGACGATCGGCTCGACCGCCTCGACGATGCCGTGCTCACCGGCAAGCTCCATCGCCGCCTCGGCCTGGCGCGGATCGGAGTGGGTGAGCGCGCGGCGCAGGAGCTCCCGGGGAACCTCCGGATCGAAGGCGAAGAGGTTGCGGATCGCCTCCAGGCGCACCCGCAGATCGGCGTGATCGGCGCACTTGCGCACCGCCGGCACGGAGCCCGGGTCGCCGACGCGTCTCAGCAGCAGCAGCATGTTGCGCACGACGTACCAGCGCGCGTCGCCGAGCAGCGCCGTCGCATCCCGCACCACCGCCGGCCCGATCCCGGCGAGCAGGTCGAGCAGCATCTGGCGCAGGCGCCGGTTGTCGGTTTCGGCGAGCACCCCCAGCACGTGCCGGATCGCCGTCGGCCCCAGGCGCTGCAGCAGCTCCGGAACGAAAGCCACGGCGTCGTCGGGCAGATCCGGGAGCGAGCCGAGCAGGATCTCCAGCGCCTCGCGGTTGGACATCCGCTCCGCCGACCGGCGAAAGGCCGTCGGCCCCGGACCGTCCCCCGCCGAGGCGCCCTGGATCTGTTCCACCAGCGCGGCGGCGTGTCGCAGCCGGCCGGCCGCGAGCAGTCGCCGGTAGCCCGCCTCGAGGCGATGCAGGATCGGCGGCAGCATCGCGGGATCGACCTCGTAGCGGCGCGCGAGCTCGAGCAGGGTGGTTGTCGCGGCCCGGTCGGCGTTGCCGGCGAGCTCGCGGGCGAACTCCGTCGCCGCCGGCGAAAGGTGCAGGTCGGCGCGCGTCTCGGGAAGGGCGAGGAGCGCCTGGAGCGCCTCGGCATCGCCGGCATCGGCGGCGGCGGGCCGGCTCAGGGCGTCGACGTCGTCGCTGGCGAAGAGGCGGCGCAGCTGGGAGAGCTGATGCGCCGTCAGGCGCGTCGCCACCGGCCCGGGGGCGCCCCCCTCCGACCCTGCAGCCACCGGCGCTGTCGCCGCCGTCGCCGCCGTCGCAGCGTCGGCTGCGCCAGCCTTGGCGAGCGCCTGGCGCAGCTCGGCGGCGACCGGTGCCGGCAGGGCGGCCTGCAGTTCATCGAGCGGCGCATCCTCCACGCCCGAAGAGGGCGACTTCCGGTGGACGGCGAGCGCCAGCTCGAACAGCAGGCGGTCGCGATCGGTCGAACGCAGTCGTGGATGCATGCCGGCGATGCCCGCGGCGCGCTCGCTGTCCGGCTGCTCGCGGAAATCCTCCGCCGCAACGCGCAGGGCGGCGGCGAAAGCAGCGGGCCCCCAGGGTGCGAGCGCAACGTCCGTGCCGCCAGTGTCGAGGAGCAGTTGCAGGAGCTCGGCCGCGCTGCGCCCGGAGGTGATCCAGGTGGCCAACTCCGCCGGCGGCAGCCCACCCGAAGCGAGGAGCTTGCGGATCAACCGATGAGCGAGGGGGCCAGCGAGCGGGGCCGCGACCTCATCGTCGCCTTCGACCAGCCCCACTGACGAGAAGTCGAGATCCTGCACACGGATGCGCACGAGGCCCGCCGCTGCAAGCTCGGCGGCGAGCGAGCCGGCCGCGCGGGCGCTCCGGTTGTCGAGGGCGAGGGAGTTGAGAAAGGTCTCGAGCTCGGCCGGCGACACCCCGGGCTCGAGGACGAATCCGGCGGCCCGCCGCCGCCGCAGGAGCTTGGCGATCTGCAGTGCGGTCGGCGAGGCGAAACGCCGTTCTCCCCAGAGCAGAGTTTCGCGCGTCGCCGCGAGCTCGATCGGGCCGGTCTCGGCGAGCACTTTGCTCAGCGTGGCGCAGCCTTTGGCGAGTCCGCCGACCGCCGCGGGGTGCCCCCGGGGGTAAGCGGAGAGCGCACGCCATGCAATCGCAAGGTCGCGAAAGAGTTCCGCGAAGAGCGCGTCCAGCCGGTCGGCGGCCATCGAGGTCGATTCTACGCGCCTGGCTCTCCCCCGGGCATCCTCCCCGCGATGCAGCGACGGCCTGCTCCGGCCGAGTACAATCCCGGGGTGACAAACAGGGGGAAGAGGGGATCGCAGCGTTCGCTCGGCCGCACCCTGACGCTGGTCCTGCGACGGCGGGATTGGCTGTTCGCCAAGATCTTCGTCGGCGCAGGGCTGCTCATTCTGGCGAGCGCGCTGTGGTACCTCTGGCCCTACTGGGAGATGTCGGGCCACTTCGTGACCCTTCCGACGGTGCAGCCGTCGCGGCTCTACGCCCGACCGTATCGCCTCTACCTGGGCGCGCGGCTGAAGCCAGAGGCGCTCGCTGATCGACTGTCCGCGCTCCACTACGCGCCGGCGGTCGACGGGGAGCTCGAGCCCGGGAGGTTTCGCTCCAGCGCGCAGCAGGTAGCGGTCTTCCGCCGGCACTTTCCGGGTGCGACCGCCGACCGTGGCGGCGATCTGCTGGTCGTTGAGTTCGACGGCGACAAGGTCATCGGCCTCACCCGCGCCGAGCACCCCGCGCGCGAGGCCTGGCTCGACCCGCCCCTGCTCGCCTCCTACTACGGCGACGCGCTTCTCGAGCGACGCCCCCTCGGATTGGGGGAGATCGCTCCGGGAACGGTGCGCGCGGTGCTCGCCGCCGAAGACGCTTCGTTCTTCGAGCATCCCGGCATCTCGTTCACCGGCATCCTGCGCGCCGTCTGGGTGAACTTGCGCGGGAAAGGCGTCATGCAGGGCGGCTCGACGCTTACCCAGCAGCTGGTGAAGAACATCTACCTCACCTCGGAGCGCACGATGAGCCGCAAGCTCCGCGAAGCGCTGCTCTCCGTCATGCTCGAGTGGCGCTACTCGAAGGAGCAAATCCTCGAGGCCTACTTGAATCAGATCTTCTGGGGCCGAAGTGGCTCGGTCAACCTGATCGGCGTGGGCGCCGCTTCAGCAGCCTATTGCGGCAAGGAGCCGCGTGAGCTGTCGCTCGCCGAGAGCGCGCTACTGGCGGCGATGATCCGGGCACCCGGTGCCTATCATCCGGTCGACGACGCGGCGGCGGCGCGCACCCGGCGCGACTTCATCCTCGACCGCCTCGTGGCGCTGAAGTGGACCGACCGCGCCACCGCAGAGGCAGCCAAGAAGGAGCCGCTGCCGACACCGCTCGCGGCGCTCTCGCGGCGCACGGCACCCTACTTCGCCGATGCCGTCGTCGCCGAGGCCAAACGCCGCTTTGGTGTCGGAGAGCTCGCCGACGGTGGTTTCATCCTGCTTTCGACCCTCGACATCGACGATCAGCACGCCGCCGAGGTCGCCGTGCTCGCCGGCCTCGAAGAGCTCGCCGGCAAGAGCGAGAAGGTGCGCAAGAAGGAGACGCCGCTTCAGGCGGCGCTGGTCTCGCTCGAACCGGGAACGGGCGCGGTGCGCGCCTGGGTCGGCGGGCGGGACTTCCGCGCCAGCCAGTTCGACCGCGCCGGCTCGGCGCGACGTCAGGCGGGAAGCGCCTTCAAGCCTCTGGTGTACGCCACCGCTTTCGAAAATGGCACGGCCACGCCGGCGACGCTCCTCGAAGACGCGCCTCTCACCCTGGAGTCCGGAGGCAAGAGCTGGACGCCGATGAACGACGACGACGAGTTCCACGGCTGGGTGACGGCGCGGACCGCAGTCGAGCAGAGCTACAACCTGCCGACGATCCGGCTGGCGCTCGCCACCGGGTTGCCCAGGATCGTCGCCAGCGCCAAGGCGTTGGGCTTGACGGCGAATCTGAAGGCCGTGCCGTCGATCGCCATCGGCTCCTTCGAAGTCGCGCCGGTCGAGCTCGCGGTCGCCTACTCCGCGTTCGCCAACGGCGGAGTCCGCCCGGTCGCCCGCATGCTCGAAGCCGTACAGACCTCCGACGGCTCGCCGCTCGCATCGACCGACGCCATGGCCGGCAAGGCGGTCTACTCGCCGCAAACGGCTTTCCTCGTCACCACTCTGCTGCAGGGCGTGGTCGACTACGGTACGGCGCGCCCGATGCGCGGTCTGGGGCTCAAGGATCCCGTCGCCGGCAAGACAGGTACCTCGAACAACCGGCGCGACAACTGGTTTGTCGGTTTCACCCCGGAGCGCGCCACGGCGGTCTGGGTCGGCTTCGACGACGACTCGCCGACGCCCTTTTCGGGCTCGAAGGCGGCGCTGCCGATGTGGACGAAGTTCATGCTCGCGGTGCGTCCGGCCGGGGGCTATTCGCGCTTCGCTGCGCCCGACGGCATCCGCGTCGTGTTGATCGATCCGGTCAGCGGCGAGCTCGCCACCGAGCGCTGCCCGGAAGTGCTATCGGAGGCCTTCCCGGCGGGCCGTCCACCGCAGATCGTCTGTCACCTGCACGGCGGCAGCCGGAGCCTGCCGATCGACCCGCAGATGCGCTCCGAAATGGAAGATCAGCGTAAGGAGAAAGGGGTCGCGAGCTGGTTGAAGCGCGTCTTCACGCGCCGCCCGAAGCCCTCCGAACCGCCGCCCTAGCGGTCGGCCGCTGCCGGCGGCCCGGCCGACGAGCCGCTTTCGAACAATTTCCGGGTCGCCTCGCGCTGGAGAATCGGCAGCGTGACCGCAGCGAGGATCGTCCCCACCGGCACGAAGAGGCAGGCGACCCAGGCGACCGCGAGGCAGAAGCGATAGCTGCGGCATTGCCGAAGCAGAGTCGCCGTGCGCGCCATCAGTGCGAAGAATACGAAGCCGCCGACGAGCAGCGCGCCAGCGGCAGCGCCAGCCCAGGGCAAGCCCAGGCGTTCGGCGAGCGCGAGCGGGATCGGCCCGCCCGGCGATCGCAGCGACACGGCGACGAAGAGGGCGAGCGCGGGGACGAGCGAGAGCATCGCCGCCAGCGCCCCGACAGCGAAGTAGAACATCGACAGAAACTGCAGGTGCTCGAGTTCCTCGGCCACGCGCGAACTCTACCGCCCCGGACTCCTGTTGCCGACGCCGGTCCGTACTGCGCTCAGACGACGGGTTTCCTGCCGCCGGCAGCGACGGTCGTCGCCGGCATCCAGATGGCGAACGGCAGCCTGCGACGAGGCATCCGGGGCGTCTCGGGCTTCTCCGCCGAAAGGGCCGGCGCGCGCGCGGGAAAAAGCTTCTCGCGCACCAGCGCGAGCGGAAAGTAGCTGACGTACGGCATGCGCCGCACTTCGCGGCATCCGGCCCGGGAGAGGAGCGCCGCCAGGCTCCGGGAGGAGTAGAAGGCGACGTGCTCCGGAGGCTTCCAGAAGGGCCAGAGCCGACCGAGAAGGGGACGCCAGAAGCCGCCGATGTCGGGCGTCGCGAGAACGATCCAGCCGCCCGGCGCGAGGTGTTTCATCAGCCCCTCGAGGAGGGCTACCGGGTCATAGACATGCTCGATCGTGTGGATGAGCACGATGGTGTCGAACGGACCGCCGCCGTGCGCGCCGTCGGGAATCGCCTCGAGCCCGCCGACATGGATTTGATCGGCGACGCCGCGCGCGCGGGCTGCACCGGCCTCCGAGTACTCGGTGCCCGCGCGATAGCCGAAGTAGGCCCTGGCTTCGTCGAGAAAGAAGCCGTAGGCGCAGCCGATCTCGAGCAACCGGCCGCCGCGTCCCGTCATCCCGCGCCGCTGCATCGCAAGCAGCAGCCGGCGAAAGGTGCGGCGCAACGTCGGCTCCTGCGCGAGATAGCTCGAATAACCTGGCCCGGCGCCGCCTTCGAAGTAGGTCGCCTCCCGGTACGCCGCGACCATCGCCGCTTCGTCGAGGCGCGGCGAGAGATACCAGAGATCGCAACCCGGGCAGCGCACGACGCCGAACGGCGGAAAGCGGTAGGTCGGGTCGGCGGGCGGTGCGCCGCAGAGCAGGCAGGAGGTGGACTCCAGATGTTCGGGGCCGTGATCGGCGGCCGTGGGCGGACTGGAATGACCGGGAGGACTGGACAAGGCGATCGATCCTGGAGGCGAGCGGACGTTGAGCGGACCTTGAGAGAACGCCGCGCCGGATCGGCGGGGGTGCGCGCGGAAGTATAGTGGAAGCGGTGATCGCCGAGTTTCGACCGCTGCTTCTCCTCGCCGTCACCGCTCCCGCTCTGTGGCTCTTTCGCCGGTCGGCACGATGGCCGGCAGGCGGCTCGACTCGCGATGCCGCAGGCGCGTGGCTTCTCGCCGCAGCCGTGGCGACGGCGCTCCTCCTGCCGGTGCTCCTCGTGCCGCACGCTGTTCCCAGCCCGTCGGCGATGCTGCGCGCGAACGCGCCCTGGCAACCGGTGCGCGCGGCGAGCGCGGCGAGCGCCGCGAGTTCAGCGAACCTGGCGCACGCGGATTCTTCGGCACCTGCCCTGCCCCCACCGGTTCTGGGCAACCCCGAACTCGGCGACATCACCTTTCAGGTCGAGCCCTGGCTGCTCTTCCTTCGCCATGAGCTCAGAGCCGGCAGAGTGCCGTTGTGGAACCCGCATCAGTCGTCCGGGGCGCCCTACTGGAGCAACGGGTCGAGCGCGCCGCTCTTCCCCCTGCATCTGCTCTTCGCCCTTTTGCCGATCGAGCTCGGGCTCTTCTTCCTCCCCTGGCTGCGGGTGGCGATCGGAGCGTTGGGAACGTACTTCCTCGCCCGGCAGCTGGGATTGGGGCGCGACGCCGCGCGGTTCGCAGCGGTGGTCTACCCGCTCTCGGGCCGGCTCGTCGCCTTCGTTCTTTTCCCGATGGCGAACGCCCTGTGCCTGGTGCCGTGGATCTTTCTCGCGGTCGATCGACTGGCGACGCAGGAGGCCGCCGGAAGGCGCACCTGGACGCTGCTCGCGGCGCTTTCGGGGCTGCAGCTCCTGGCCGGGCATCCGGAGACCGCGTTTTTCACCGCCGTCGCCTGCGGGATCTATCTTCTGGCCCGCGGCAGCGAGGGCCGGCGCCTCGTGGCCTGGGCGCAGGTCGTCTCGGCCTGGGTAGTCGGCCTGCTGCTCTCCGGCGTCGCTCTGGTGCCGCTCGCCCTCACGGTGGTGGAGACCGACCGCTGGCACGAAGCCGCCGGGGGCGGTGAGATCGGGCTCACGACGATCCTGGGGCTCTGGTTGCGCTTCGTCCTGCCGAACGCCTTCGGCGAGGTGATCGACGGCACCTTCTGGGGACCCTTCCTCTTCGTGCCCACGACCGTCTACGCCGGCGCGCTGACTCTGCCTTTGGCCATCGCGGCGCTTTGGCGCCGCGACAAGACATCCGGCGAACCGTTGCTCGACCGGCGGCTCCGGGCGCTCGCGGCGATGGTGGTCATCTGCCTGCTCGCCTCGTACCACTTCC
This sequence comes from Thermoanaerobaculia bacterium, assembly GCA_043737505.1. Taxonomy (GTDB): domain Bacteria; phylum Acidobacteriota; class Thermoanaerobaculia; order Multivoradales; family JAGPDF01; genus JAGPDF01. The sequence continues at coordinate 1,771 of JAYTAM010000027.1, read as the reverse complement.
CCGGATTCCGCGAGCTGCTGCTCGCGACGCCGGTGGTGCAGAAGATGCTGCATCACTATCTGCTCCTCGGCGTCGAGCTCGGGCTCGCGCTCCTCGCCGGCGCCGGGCTCGAGCGCTGGCTGGCCGGCGAAGGGCGGGGTCTGGCGGTCGGAGCGCTTCTGCCGGGAGTTGGCCTGGTTCTCGGCTGGGCGGCCTTTCACGACGATTGGAGCGCGCGCGGACAGCTCGCGGAGGAGGCCGGGGCCACACTCCTGGCTCTCGCCCTGCCGCTTCTCGTCCTCGCCGGCCTGCGCCTCGAACCCGCCGCGCGCCGACGCTGCGCGCCGCTCATCGTCTTCCTGGCGCTGGCCGATCTGACGTGGGCTCACGCCGGCCTCAACCCGGCGCTGCCGGTCGGCGAGCTCTTCCCGCGCACCCCGGCCATCGACTTTCTGGCCGGGAAGGAGGAACGGGTTGCAGCGCTGGGCACGGCGCTGCGTCCCAATGCGGCGATGGTCTACGGCCTCGACGACGTGCGCGGCGACGACTCGCTCAAGCTGTCGCGCTACGAGAAGGTCTACGGCCGCGAGCTCGCGACAGCGCATCCGACGTTCTTCCGGCCGATCGACGATTGGCGGTCGCCGTGGCTCGACCGGCTTGGAGTGCGCTGGGTGCTCGCGCCGGCGGCGGCGACGGCGCCGGTCGATACGTGGAGCGTCGCCTACGCCGGTGCCGACGCTACCGTTTTCGACCGCGGCTCGGCGCAGCCGGTCTTACGCTTCGCCGACGGAACGCCAGCACCGCCAGTCGTGTCGCGCCTTCCAGGCCGTTGGGAGGTCGCCTGGCCCGGAGCCAGCGACGCGACCTCGCCGCTGGTAATTGCCGAGACCTGGGACGCCGGCTGGCGCGCGACCCTCGACGGACGGGCGCTTCCGGTGGAGAAAGTCGACGAGCTGTTTCTAGGAGTACGGCCGGGAGCGTTGCCGGGGAGGCTGGTGGTTCGCTATCTCCCGGACGGAATCTTCATCGGACTCGCTGCCAGTTTGTTGGGTGCCCTGCTCTTGGCTCTGGGAGCTCTTCGCATGCGTTCGCAGGGCTCGCGGAGTTCTTCGCGGGGGAAAAAGTCGTGACAGTTACCTAATTTCGCCCTGTACGGCAGAGCCTCTCTCGAGGCCTCCTGGCGGGCGAAAATAGGTAACTGTCACGACTTTTTCCAGAGCCCGCCTATCAACGTCGAAGAAGCTTGTCTCGCAGGCTCTTACAGGCTATTGGTTTCGAACGTATCGCACTGATCGGCATCGCCGGTCGAGAGGCCCTTGCGCAGCCAGCGCACTCGCATCTCCGACGAGCCGTGCGTCCACGACTCGGGCCGCACCTGGCCGGCGCTCTGGCGCTGCATCATGTCGTCACCGATCGCTGCTGCCGCACGCAGCCCCTCCTCGACGTCGCCGGGCTCGAGGAGATTGCGCGTCCGGTTGGCGTGGTTTCCCCAGACGCCGGCGAGGCAGTCGGCCTGGAGCTCCATCCTCACGGACAGCGCGTTCGCCTGCTCGGTGGAGGCGCGCTGCTGCGCCGCGGTGACCTGGTCGGCGATGCCGAGGAGCTGTTGCACGTGGTGGCCGACCTCGTGCGCGATCACGTAGGCCTGGGCGAAGTCGCCCGGGGCCCCGAAACGCTGACCGAGAAGGTCGAAGAAACCGAGATCGAGGTAGACCTTCTGATCGGGCGGGCAGTAGAACGGACCGACCGCCGAGGAGGCGGTGCCGCAGGCCGAGGCGACGGCCTGGGAGAA
>JAYTAM010000026.1:0-11455 GCA_043737505.1 Thermoanaerobaculia bacterium | reverse complement strand
GAGCTCGACGAGGCGCCGCTCCGGGAAGCGCTCGCCCGGCTCGCTGCCGAGGACGAGGGACTCGCCGCCGATGTCGGGCGCCTGCTCGAGCTCGACCGCGAGTCCCTCGGACCGATGGAGGGCTTGCGCGAAGAGGTGGCCGGCGCCGCCGGGCGCCACCTCCTGGCCGCCGACTCCACAGAACCGCCGCCTCCCGAGCGACTGGGCGCCTGGCGGGTAGGCGAAAAACTGGGCGCCGGCGGCATGGGCGAGGTCTGGGCGGCGGAGCGGGTCGAGGGTGGATTCACCCAGCGCGCGGCGGTGAAGCTGGTGCGCTCCGGCATGGCGAGCCGGGAAGTGGTCGCACGCTTCGCCGTCGAGCGCCAGCTGCTAGCGCGGCTGAATCATCCGGCGATTGGCCGCCTCCTGGACGGCGGCGTCGCACCTGACGGCCGGCCCTGGTTTGTGATGGAGCGGGTCGACGGTCTGCCGATCACCCGCTTCGCCGAAGATCAGCATCTCGATCTCGTCGCCCGGGTGCGTCTGCTTCTGGCGGTCTCCGAGGCGGTCGAGTTCGCCCATCGGTCGCTGGTCGTCCATCGCGATCTCAAGCCGTCGAACATCCTGGTGACCGCCGACGGGCAACCGAAGCTGCTCGATTTCGGCCTCGCGAAGCTCCTCGAACCGCCGCCCGACGATGGCGCGGAGCCCGGCGCCACGCGCACCGAGCTGCGCGCGCTGACCCCTGCCTACGCCGCACCGGAGCAGATACTCGGTGAGCCCGTCACCACGACGACCGACGTCTATTCGCTGGGGGTCATCCTCTACGAGCTGCTGACCGGCGCCCTGCCGCACCGGCGGCGGTCGAGCTCGGCGACCGCCCTCGCCGTCGATGTCGTGCACGAGACCATCGAACGCCCGTCGCTCCGCCTCCGCCGCCTCGCCTACGGGAAAGCCGGCGAAGTCCGTCAGCGCAAGCGTCTCGAAGGGGATCTCGACACCATCGTGCTCAAGGCGCTGGCGCGCGAGCCGGAGCGGCGCTATGCCTCGGTGGCGGCGCTGGCGGCGGACCTCACCGCGCATCTCGCCGGCCGCCCGATCGCCGCGCGCCCGGATACGGCTGGGTACCGCCTGTCGAAATTCGTGCGCAGGCATCGCCTCGGCGTCGCGGCGGCAGGGCTCGTTCTGGTTTCCCTGGTCGGCGGCCTGAGCGTTTCGATCGTCCAGACAAGAAGGGCGAACGCGGCCGCTGCAGAGGCGGAGCTCGAAGCGCGGCGCGCGGAGCGGGTCAAGGGCTTCCTGATTTCGGTCTTCGAGCAGGCCGATCCGAACCGCTCGATGGGGGCCGAGATGCCCGCCCGCCAGATCCTCAGCGAAGGGGTGGAACGTCTGGCAACCGAGCTCAGCGACGAGCCCGAGGTGCGCGCCGAGCTCTACGATGCCGTGGCACATATCCAGGGGGGACTTGGACTGCTCGAGGAGGGCCTCGCGAGCGCCGAGCTCGCCGCGGCGGAACGGGCGCGGCTTTTCGGCCCGCGCTCGAGCGAGCATGCGCTGAGTCTCGTCACCCTGGGCAGAGCGCTGCTCGCCCTGGGACGCGTCGAGGAGGCTGGCGAGTGCTTCGAGGCGGCGGTGCTCCAATTCGCCAGCGAGGGAGAAGCGCTGGCGGTCGATCTAGCCGCGGCGCTTTCGGGCCGCGCCGAGACCGGCATGCTGTCGGGAGATCTGCCGGCCGCGCTCGCCGACGAGCGCCGCGCCTACGAGATCACCGCCGCGGCGCTGGGGAAAACCGATCCCGAGACCCTGGAACACCTCTCCAACATCGCTGTGCTCGAGACCGAGGCCGGCACCTTCGCCGAGGCGGTGCGAATCTTCCGCCAGATCCTGTCGGTGCTCGAGCCGGCCGAGGGCGCCGACTCTCCGAAAGTTCTCAATGTGGTGCTCAATCTCGCGACGGCGCTCGACTCGGCGGGAGAGAGCGCGGAGGCGCTCGGCTACTTCGAGCGCGTGGTGGCCGGCCGCCGCCGGATCTACGGCGCGAATCACCCGGCGCTCGGCGAAGCACTGGTGATCACCAGCCTCCGTCTGTCGCGCGCCGGTCGCAGCGTTGAAGCGCTCGCGGCTCTTGCGGAGGCGCGCGCCATCTATCAACCGCTCGACCATCCGGAGCTCGGCTCGGTCGACAATTACTCCGGCCTTGCGCTCTCCGATCTCGGCCGTTTCGCCGAGGCCGAGCGAGCGTTCGAGCGCGCGGCCGCGCGCTTTGCGAAGGACTTCGGGGCAGGCGCGCTGCTGACCGTCAACGCCAGGTCGAACGAGGCCTACGTTGTGAGCGAGCAGGGTCGCTGGGTGGAAGCGGAGGCGATGTTCGAGCGCGCAGTCGCCGCGTTGCGCGACCTCGACGAGTTTGACAACCCGCGCCTGCTGCGGACGCGGTTCAACTGGGGTGCGACCCTGCGCAAGCTCGGCCGCTACAGCGAGGCCCGCATCGTGCTCGAGGAGGCCTTGGCGCTCGCGCGAGCGAAGCTCGACGCCGGGCATCTGCGAGTTGCCGAAGGCGAGGTCGAGCTCGCCCGCCTCGATCTCGCCGAAGTCGGGCCGGGGGCCGAGAGATCGGCGGCGGTAGAGCGTGCCCGCGAGCGGTTGGCCGCCGCCGAAGCGATCACGGCGACGAAAACGCCCTCTCCGGCTTTGACCCGCAACTTGATCGCGGCGCGCGCCGAGCTCGATCGGAGAGGTGGCAGGTGACGCGAGTATGACCGCGGAGGTGTGCGCCCGGCGGGCCGGAGCTCAGCCGATGATCGCGCTCCAGCGGCAGGTGAGGCCGTTCTCGAATCCGTCGTAGAGCAGCAGGGGCCGGTCGCCCAGCCAGGCGCGATCGGCCTGGATCTGCGCCGGGGTCGAGCTGAGAACGGCGCCGAACAGGGCCAGCACGCCAGCGGACGAGGCGCCCGCCGGCACAGCGGCCTCGCCGTGCACCGTGATCCAGGTCGTGTCGAGCGAAGTGATGGCGCTATCGACGGTCTGGACCTCGCTCCCGGTGCACTCAGGGTCCGAGAGGAACAGGAATCGAAAGGCCCCCGCCACGAGCAAGCGGCTCGACTGTGCCCGGATCGCTGCGTGGAGGGTCTCCCCCGGCGTGACGGCGACGCACTGCGCGACGTGGCTGGTCAAGACCGGCAGCGAGAAGGGAGCGGTCGCCGAGCCGGAATCGGGGCAATTGTCCGCATCGATGGGCGAATGACCTCCGGACGAGGAGACCCACGGCAGGAGGACGGCGTCGAACTCCGGATTCAGGAAACGGTTGACGGGCTGCGCCGTCGCGCCCCGCGCCATCAGGGCAAAGGAACAGAGGGCGAGCACGGCCCCCCGCCCCTTGGGGCCACCAGCCAGTCGTAGCAAGGATGAGCTCATGCTCCATCCTATGTCCGAAGCACCTACTCACCGCGCGCCGTCCGGACCGGGTGGGGCGCTCCGCCGCGCCGACGCTACGGCGCGTCGAGCCAGGCTGCGGTGGTCCCCTCCTCGAAACCGTCGCCGAAGATCCGGCTGTCGACGGTGAAGAGCTCGAACTTCTGGTCTACGACCTCGTCGGAGTGATAGATGATGCCGGCGCCGTCGGGGAAGAGCCGGAAGTAGGTGACCTTGCCCCCGAGCGCCGGGACGTCGTTGAGCTGGAGATCGGCCTCGTAAGGTCCGAGCAGGCGCTGCTCGCCGAGTCCGCGCTCGTCGACCGGCGCCACTTCGTCGAACTGGTAGATCACCCGCTCGCCGTCGGGATGGATGTTCCAGCGGAAGGCAACCGACCGGGCGGGGGCCGGATTCGAACCGCGGTTGGTAATGCGCTGCTGCACGGCCGAGCCGTCGGCGGGCGCCCAGTACAGGTCGAAGCGGTCGTTGACCGCGAGGTCGAAGCGAAAGAGCACCCGCGAGCTGTCGGGAGTGAAGGCGAGGTCGAGGGCATCGGCGCCGGTTGCCAGGACGCCCTGATAGAGCGTCACCGCCTCGGTCGACGGACCGGCGATCGGCACCGTGTAGGGAAAGTAGCGCTCGTCGGAGAGTTGGTCGGCGATGTAGGCGACGCGCGTACCGTCCGGCGAGATGCGGAAGGTGTCCCTCACGTCGCCGTTCGCCACCAGCGTCGGATTGAGCCGCACGATCGCCGTCGAGGGCCCGGCGACCGGCACGCTCCAGAGCTCGAAGCGCTCGTCCACCAGGCGGTCGGCGCAGAACACCGCCCTTTGCCCGTCGGGCGAGATGGCGAGTCCGTCGATCTCGCCACCGGTGGCGAAGCTGCCGGCGAGCGAGACGGCAGCGTTTGCAGGTCCGAGCGCGGGTACGCTCCACAACTGTCTGAAATCGAGGTTGGGCGAGCAGTAACCCCCGTAGAGCAAGCGTGAGGAGTCGGGAGTGAAGTCGCCCGCGATCGGGGCGCAGCCGCCCGGCTCGGTATCGGCGAGCAGGAGGGCGCTGGCGGCCGGTCCCGCCGTAGGAACGGTGAACACTCTGCCCGTCGACCCGGCGAAATCGTAGTACTGGAGGACGATCTGCGCTCCGTCCGGCCTGAACTTCAGCTCGAGGACGATCTCGTCACCTTCGATGGGGGGATCGAGGCGCACGCCGCTCGCGCTCGGCCCGGCGGCGAGGACGCTCCATGCCTGGCGGCCTCCGGGAGGCTCCGCAATGTAGGCGATCCGGCTGCCGGTCTCGGGCACCCGGAAGAAGAGGACGCCGGCGCCGGTCATGGGCCCGTTGAGCTTGACCGCGTCCGCCGCGGTCGCCCAGGGGGCGACGCTCCAGAGCTCGCTCCGTCCGTCGACCTCCAGGTCTCCCCGGTAGAGTACCCGCCGGCCGTCGGGCGAGAAGGCGAGTTGACCGATGACCCCGAGGGCGCCGTAGGCCGAGAGGCGGTGGAGGTCTGCGCCGTTCCTCCGCACGGCGTAGACCGCCTCGGCACCGGTAATCTCGACATCGCCGGCGAAAGCCACCCATTCGGCCCGCGGATCGATCTCCCAGGGGCTGCTGACCCGCGACGCCGTTTCGCCGTCCGGCGAGAGCTGGCGCCGGACGTAGTCGGGTGGCTCCTGCGCCGCGAGCCCTCCGGTGCCGAGCTGGATGAGCGCGATCTGCAGGGCGGCGATCACGGCGATACGCTGGGTGAGCATGAGTTCCCCTCGACTGGATATCCGCCGAAGCTCCGGCGAAAGGGCCAGTCGACGCGTCGTTCCTGGACGGTGAATCCGCTGGCGTATCCTGTAGCACCTTGGGAAGCCGGTGGCGAACAGTTTCAAGCTTGACGGCGTGGATGGTCCTGCCCTTCTTCGCCGGCTGCCGCGCCGAGCCGATCCGAAACCTGGGCTGTGACGGACCTTCCGCCGTCGAAGCCGGGCTCCGCGCTGCGGAGGGGCTGCGCGATCGGTGTGCAATGGACGAGGCCTGCTGGGAGAGCGCCCTCGGCGAGGCGCGAGCGCTGCGCGACCGCTTTCCGGAAGAGCTCGGTGCCCACCGGGCCTATGTATTGTCCCGCTATCGCGGCAGCCGGGGTGAGTACGGACCGGCCGGGCAGGCGGTCGCGGAGGAGTACCGGCAACTCCTCTCTTCCCGACCCGACGACCCGGCTCTCCTCTATCTCCAAGCGCTCGTCACCGAAAATCGCCCCGCGCGGCGGGAACTTCTTGGACGCTCGATCGCCAGCGTCGGCGGATCGCCTTGGCCGAGCTATACGCTCGCGCTCGAGCTGGGGCGGCGCCCGGAAGCAGAGGCGAAGGCGGAGGCACGGCAGTACGGCGAGCGCTTCGTCGCAGCGTGCCCGGATCGACTCCCTGAAATCCAGCGCCTCACCGCAGCGCTCGACGACAAGGCGCTCTTCGACCGCTATCGCGACCGTTTCGCCAGTGCTTTTCGGCCGGAGCAGGGGCGCTTTGCCGAACTCGCGACGCTGTGGCAGCAGTCGTTTCAGTTCGCGAAGCCGGAGGAGCACGCCGCGGTCCGCGACGCGCTCGTGACTGAGGTAGCCACCACCGCCGCCGAGAAGCGCAGCGGCGATCGCGCCTGGCTACGCGCGCTCGAAATCGGTCATCGCTTCACGGGCGACGCTGCCGGTACGGCGCGCGTCGAGGATCTCATCCTCGTCCAGCAACCGTGCGAGCCGCAGGCGATCTCGATCCGACAGCGGCGTTTTCTCCAGTCGCAGCCGAAACCGGAGCGTGCCAGCGCGACCTACGACACCTGGCGGCGAGAGCAGCTCGCCACGGTCGACGCACTGCTCGAATCCTGTCCCGCGAGCGGATTGGCTCGATTCTGGGAGCTGAACGCTCTTGCCGAGCTCGACGTCGTACCGACTTCGCGTTTCATCGCTGGCGGACTCTCGCTCGCTCAAGCGCGCGACGTCCATGCCCATCCTTCGAATCCGGCTGCGGTGGCGAAGCGATTCCTCGAACAGCGCGTCGGTATCGAGCATGTCGCTGCGCTCCTCGAGCGGGACCGCGAGGAGATGGAGTTCGCGCAAGCGCGCGCGCGGATGTTCGCCGAAAGCGCGGAGGAAGTTCGCAGCTTCCGGGTGGAAGAAGCGCTGCGCCACGCCGGACGTCTGGCGTTGCAGATCGAGCTGGCACTTAGCGAGGGTCGCGAAGCGGAATCCGAGCAGCTGCTGGTGAAGCTCGCTGGCGCTGCCGAGAGGGCCGATGGCGACGCCAGCGACGAGATGCAGAAGCGGATGGTGGCTTCGACCCGGGCCGACTACTGGCGGCTCTCGGCGGAGCTCGCTGCGGCGAGAGGGGATTCCGCAGCGGCGCTCTCCGCCTACGGACAGGCGATCGCCAGTGCGTCGCCCACCGAAGCGCTGCGCAAAACGGCAGCCTCCGCTTTCGCCCGGTTCTACGGCAACGACCGAGAGTTTGCGGGCTGGATCGCGAGCGCGGAGCGGGCTCGCGAAACGGCGCTGGCGCAAAACGCAGCGCGGATGCCCGAGGTAGCGCCGGATTTCCGCTGGCCCGACCTCGCGGGCCGCGAGTGGACGCACGCTGACCTGCGCGGAAAGACCGTCCTGCTCAACTTCTGGGCGACCTGGTGCGGGCCCTGCGTCGCCGAGATGCCCTACCTCACGAAGCTCGCGCTGCGATTCCGCGACGACCCGCGGATCCTGATCGTGGGCGTCAACGTCGATGAGAGCCCCGGGCCGGTGCAACCGTTCGTGCAGAAGCTCGGTTGCGAGTATCCGATCCTCCTGGGCGGTGCCGCGGCATGGACGGATTGGCGGTTGTCTGCGATCCCCAGGAATCTCGTTCTTTCGCCGTCGGGAGAGATCGCCAGCAGCGAAGTCGCCTTCGGTCCGGACGGCGATCGCTGGGTGGAGAGGATGGCCGCGCGTCTCCTCGATACGGCTGCCCGCGAGGCGCCCGGAAAGTCGTGAGCCGGCCAGTCGGCCTGGCTACCGCGCTCCCTTGGCAATACGACGAGCCGGAAGCGCAGTTCGCGTGCAAGCGAGATCATCGCCTCAGTTCCCCAGCCAGACCGTCGCCGAGCCGCGCTCGAAGCCGTCGGAGAAGATATGGGCGCTCACCGAGCGCGAGACGCCGAAATGGGGTGTCCCCGTGAAGACGGTGCCCACCGCCACCAGACGGCCTCCAGACAGCGTCGCGAAAACCGCTTGATCGTCGCCCGGGGAGCTCTGTCCGAACTCGACATTGCGCACTCCGTTGCCGTCGAAGGACGGGTCGAGAGTGCCGTTGGCCAGGAGTCTCACCAGGACGAAGTTCTGGTGAGCGCCTGCGGTGCCGCGGATCAGGCCGACGCCGACGAGCTTGCCGTCGCTTTGCACGTTGAGGTGGAGCACCCAGAGCTGGGTGCCGAAGACGATCTCGGAGGTGCCGTCGCCACCGTAGGTCGGGTCGGGAACTCCGGCGGGCGACAGCCGGCTGACCGCCGTGTACTGAGAGCCCCCAGCAACAGCGTATCCCCAGGAGACGAACATTGCGCCGGTGTTCGCGTCGACCGCGAAACGCCAGAAGTTGGCCTCCGGCGGTCTCGGCCAGGTGACCAGGCCGTCGCCGCCGCCGAACGAGGTGTCGACGACGCCGCTCGCGGTCAGGCGAATCACGGCAAAGTCGGCCCCCGTCGTTCCGAGGACCAGGATCCGTCCCGCCCCATCGAGCGCCAACTCCCACGGGTAGACGCTGGAGATCGGTCCGCTCGCGGGCGTCAGCCAACCGTCGCCGGAGAAGCCGGTGTCCGGCTCGCCGGCGGTCGTGAGCCGAAGGAAGGTCGGAAAGGCCTGAGCCTCATTGTCTGGACAGCGGAAACAGTCCCCGACGAACAACAGCTTTCCGTCGGGCTGATGAATGGGCCGCCGGAAGTGGATCGAATCGCTCGGCCACGGCAGGGAGACGATCTTCCGACCTCCAGTGCCGAACGAGAGGTCGAGATCCCCCGCGGAAGTCAACTTGGCGACCGCGGGCACGAAGATGAGGTCGTTCGGGTCGACAGGACCTTCGACCTCGGTGGAGCCGGCTAGCAGGATCGAGCCGTCGGCGAGCTCCACGACGTCGCCCAGAATGTTGTACCGGTCCGGATCGTCCGAGAAAGAAAATCGAGTGAAGCCGCCGGTGCCAAAACCGATGTTGATCCCGCCGATCGAACCGAGCTTGACGACGCCGAACTCGGGACTGCCGGAGGTAGTGGAGACCTCCCCGGCGACGAGGAGAGAGCCGTCGGCCAGCGAGGCTACGGCCTTGGCCCGAGCGATGTCGAGACCGCCGTTCCAACCCATGACCACCAGGCCGTCGTCGCCGAAGGTCGGGTCGCCGTCACCGTCGTCGGCGACGAGCGAGTTTCCTGCGGCGAGCAGTAAGAACAGGGCACCGAGCGTGCGCTTCGACCGACTAGCGATGGACATGGTGGGTCTCGCCTCCACAGGGGAGAACGCAGAATCCGCCATACGGGTGACAGGGTGGGGCGACTTCAGCCCTTCAGCCCTTCAGCCGACGAGGCCGCCGTCGACCGGGATCGCCGCGCCGGTGACGAAGGCGGCGTCTTCCCCGGCCAGGAAGAGGCAGACGCGAGCGACGTCGTCGGCGGTGCCCAGGCGGCGGAGCGCCGTGCGGGCGACGATTGCCTTGCGGAACTCGACTGCGGTGGCGCTGTTCATCGCCGTGTCGATGTAGCCCGGCACGACGGCGTTGACGGTGATGCCGGCCGGTCCGAGCTCACGCGCCCAGACCCGGGTGAGACCGAGCAGTCCGGCCTTGGCGGCGGCGTAGGCGGTCTGGCCGGGGAAGCCGGCGACGGCGAGGATCGAGGAGAAGTTGACGATCCGCCCGCCGCCGCGCCGGCGAAGGAGCGGCAGGAGAGATTGAGTGCAGTGCAGAGCACCGGAGAGATTGACGTCGAGCACGCGGCGCCACTCCTCGGCCGTCACGTCGCCGACGGCCGGCGAGCGGGCCAGATTGATCCCGGCGTTGTTGATCAGGATGTCGACGCCGGGCAGGCGTTCTCCGAGCACCGCCGCCGCCGCCGCTACGGCCGCCGCATCTGCGACATCGACGCGGACGACACCTTCCACCGGATCCTCCACCGATCCGGCATCCAGGTCCCAGACGACGACCTCGGCGCCTTCGGAGCGAAAGCGATCGACCGTCGCTCGCCCGATGCCGCGCGCGCCGCCGGTGACGACGGCGATCTTTCCGCTCAGCCGACCGCCGCTCATCGCTGCGTCCCCGGAGGAGCCGCTCCCGGAGGAGCCGCCCGGGCCGGTCGCTTCGCCGGAAAAAGGTCCAGCTCGGTCAGGTCGGCCCCTGGCGGCAGCTCGAGCGCGAAACGTACCGTCGCCGCGACTTCCTCGGCTTCGAGCATCGCCTCGCGTCCTGAAAGAGCGACGCCCGAGGCGGCGAAAAAGCCGGTGGCGGTGAGATCGGGACAGACCAGGACGACGCGCACGCCGCTCTCGCGCATCTCCATGCGCAGGCATTCGGTGAAGCCGCGCAGGGCGAACTTCGACGCCACATACGGCGTCCCCTGCGGCCAGCCGCGCTTCGAGGAGACCGAGCCGATGTTGACGATGGCGCCGTGCCCCTGCGCGGCGAGGATCGGCACGACATGCTTGGCGGCGAGGATCGCGCCGCGCACGTTGACCGCCCAGACCCGGTCGAGGAGCGCCGCGTCGAGCTTGTGCACCAACCCGAAGCCGCCGATGCCGGCGGCGTTGATCAGAATGTCGAGCCGGCCAAAGGCGCCGATGGCGCGGGCGACGAGCCGTTCGATCGCCGACTCGTCGGCGACATCGGTCGGCACCGCGATGGCTGCGATCGCGCTGCCTGGCGGGCCCGCGAGCTCCGCCACCACCGCCTCGAGTTCCGCCGCGCGCCGGGCCGCGAGGACGACGTGCGCTCCGGCGGAAAGGAGCTCGGCGGCGATCGCCCGCCCGATTCCGGAGCTCGCGCCGGTGACGATCGCGACCTGGCCCGCCAAAGAGGCTGATTGCATTCGGAGAAGTCTAAGCGACGGAGCCCACCCGCGTGTGCATAAGATGGCCGTCGCTGTCCGAGGAGGATGATCCATCATGAGAATTCCGGAAGATCGCTGCCAGTCGGCGTGGCTGGTGTGGGCGTTCATGGTCGCGGCGTCGGCCTGGACCGCGGGTTGGGTGGCGCCCGTATTCGCCGAGGCGCCCCACCCCTCCACTTTTTCGATCGTCGCCGCCGATCCGGCGACGGGGGAGGTGGGCGTCGCGGTGGCGAGCCGATTCTTCGCCGTCGGGGCCGTGGTGCCGTATGCGCGCGCCGGAGTGGGTGCGGTGGCGACCCAGGCCTCGGCCAACACGACGTGGGGCCCCGGAGCACTCGAGCTCCTGGCCCGCGGCGTGACGCCCAGCGAGGCGCTCGCCATCCTGACGCGCGCCGACTACGGGCAGAGTCGTCGTCAGGCCGGGGTCGTCGCGGCCGACGGACGGTCGGCGACCTTCACGGGTCCCGAGTGCAGCTCGTGGGCGGGGGGGCGGAGCGGCCCCAACTACGCGGTGCAGGGGAACATCCTCACCGGCGAGCCGGTGGTCGCGGCGATGGAGAAGGCCTTCCTCGCCCATGCCGGAAAGCCCCTGGCCGAGCGACTCTACGCCGCGCTCGTCGCCGGCGATGCCGCCGGCGGCGACAGTCGCGGCAAGCAGTCGGCGGTGCTCCTGGTGTCGCGCGCCGGCGGCGGCTATGGCGGCAAGGACGACCGGGCGATCGACATCCGGGTCGATGACCATGCCGAGCCGATCGTCGAGCTCGGGCGGCTGGTGAACCTAGCGCTGGTCAATGACCTGTGGAATCGCGGCTGGGCGGCGTTCATGAATAAACAGCGCGGCGAGGACCTGAAGTGGCAGGCGCTGACGCTCGCCAAGGCCGAGGCGACCCGTTCCGGGGTCCTCCCGGAGGTGCTCTACGACGTCGCGGTGATCCGTCTGGCGAACGGCGACAAGGCGGGCGCCCGCGCCGCGCTC
>JAYTAM010000025.1:0-2136 GCA_043737505.1 Thermoanaerobaculia bacterium | reverse complement strand
GATCCTCGTAGCTCTGCAGAAAGGTGAGCGGCACGCTCTGGAGCAGCGCCGGCTCGAAGGCTTCGGTCAACACGCGGCCGTCGAAGTCGCGCGCGATCGGCAGGCGCGAAACATAGAGCAGCGTCGGCACGAGATCGACGATGCGCGCCGTCGCCAGACCCTCGCCGCGGCGCACCCCTTCGCCGCGCAGAAGCAGAGCCCCATCGGGGCCGGCGGCCAGAGTACCGCTGGTGCGGCGGGCGCGCCAGATCTCGGCGAGCACGCGGCGCATGCCCTCGGGCGGCGCGACCCCGTAGGCCGAGACGACCGCCAGGAAGCGCGGCTGCGGAAGCCGCTCCCACAGGTCTGCGAGCGTACCGTCGAGAAAAGCCATGTAGTCGGTGAGCGCCTCCGCGGCGCGGCGGTCGGCGCCTGCGCGCGAGCCGTTCATCTCCGCCGAGTGAAAACCGCCGACCGTGAGCAGCTCCACCTCGAGGAGACCCTGGAGCTCGACGAAGAGCGCCGCCGGAGGCGACGCGTCGGCGAGCAGCGAACCGGCGACGGCCGCGCGCCAGCGGTCCTCTGCTCGCGCGGCTGCGAGGCTCTTCTGCAGCGTCTCGTCGCCCGCCGCGGCAGCCTCGGGGGCGGCCGGCGCGAGCCGGTCACCGCGCAGGAGCTGCAGGCGGCCGGCGAAGGCCTCAGGGAGCGCGGGAGTGGCGCCGTCGACACCGCGAAACAGGCCGTCGGAGGCCTGAGCACCGGCAGCGGTCGCAGAGAGGAGCGCTTCCGGAGCGCCGACGATGGCGCTCGTGCGCGCCAGCTCACCGAAGATCTCCCAGATGGTGAGCGCCTTGCGGTCGCTGCGCCGGACCGGTCGATGCGCGCCGAGCAGCCGATCGAGACCGAGCCCGGAGAAGCCGAGCGGCAAGAGCCGCAACTCGCCCCCTCCGCCCCCACTGGGCCGAGTGGAGGCGGCCCCCAGCCAGGGCGCCTCGATCAGCGTCGGACCGGCGAGGGCGTGACGGAAGGGGAGCTTGCCGGAGACGACGCTCGCCCACAGGCCGAGAGGCCGCACGGGCGGAAAACTCTCCAGCCGGGCGTAGCTGCCTTCGTCGAAGAGGCTGGCGAAGAATGGCAGACGGCCTTGCCGGGCGAGAGGCAGCAGGAGATCGAGCGTCGCTCCCTCCAGCCCGACGACGAGCAAGTGCGGCGCCGGCCCGCCCGCCGGCCGGGCGAAGGCGGACGGCGGCGAGATCGCCGGGTTGTAGCTCGACCGCCGGGCGACGACGACGTAGAGGCTGCCGAGGACGACCGTGACGAGCAGGACGAGGCTGCGCCGCCCGTAGCGCCGATGATGGACGGTGTGCAGCAGCGCGGTGTAAAAGGCGAGGATCGTGCCCAGGGAGAGCCAGAGTGCGGTGCGGATCAGGTTGGCGTTGATTCCGGTCGGCAGATAGAACGAGTAGTGCGAGGCGTGCACCCAGTCGGCGACGGCCGCTGCTCCCAACACCGCGGTCAGGCTCCAGGGCAGGAGCCGACGCACGCGCGCGTTGCGCAGGCGCGTGCCGGCGAAGTGCGCGACGAGGGAGAGCGGCAGGAGAATCACCCCGAGACGCAGCATGCCCTCGCCGAAGCCGCGCAGCGAGAGCGCCAGGTGCGGATTCAAGAAGTAGAGGAGCCCCACGACATGGAAGCCGGCGAGGAGCGCCGCGAGGGTCGCCGCAAGCAGCGCCTCGAGTGTCGCCGGGAGGCGGAAGCGCGCCCGCGCGAGGCGTCGTCGCGCGGCTTCTGCAGCGGTCTCGGGTCTCGGATCCATCGCGCGTTTGCTAGAGTCGCCTTCCCGGATGCAGCCCATCGATACCAGCGGCCAGGTCGTCCAAGTCGTTCCGCTTCCGCTGCCTTACTTCGCTCTCGTTCTGGACGGTCCGGAGGCCTGGCGCGGGGTGCTGGCAGGTCAGTTCGTCATGGTCGAATGCTCGGACGGTCTCGAGCCCTACCTGCGCCGCGCGTTCTCGGTTCACGACGTAAGTAAAACAGATCGCGGCGCCAGGATCGAACTGCTGATGAAGATCGTCGGTCCGGGTACGCGCGCCCTGGCGGCGAAGCGCGCCGGTGACCGCGTCGCGGTGCTCGGTCCGCTCGGCCAGCCGTTCGGCC
>JAYTAM010000024.1:0-25646 GCA_043737505.1 Thermoanaerobaculia bacterium | reverse complement strand
TGGTGATCGAGAACAACCGCTATGCCTTCTCGACGCCGGCGCGGCACCAGTACGCCTGCCTGCAACTTTCCGATCGCGGTCCGGGCTACGGTATCCCGGCGTTGACGGTCAACGGCAACGACCCGGACGAGATGGCGGAGACGCTCGCCAAGGCGGTGGCGAGGGCGCGGGCCGGCGCCGGACCGACGCTCGTCGAGGCGGTCGTCGGACGGCTGCGCGGGCACGCCGAGGGCGACGGTTCGATGAAGGTCGTACCGGCGCAGGAGCTCGAGCTCTACCTGTCGCAGGACCCGGTGCCGGTCTATGCGCGGAAACTCGAGAGCGACGGGCTGCTCGACCTCATTACCGGGGAGCGTTTGCATGCGCGCGTTGCCGAGCTCGTCGAAACCGCCATCGATCGCGCACTCGCGGCGGCACCGCCAGAGCCGCAGGAGGCTTTCCGTCCGGTCTTCGCCGAACCGTCGGCGCGGGTCCATCCGCGATCTGCCGAGAAGCGTCCCGGCGCGAAGGCAGAGCGCACGCCTTCGCCCGCGAGCGAGGACGCCACGGAGCTCCTCGAACGATCGGTGCTCCAGCCGCCGCCGCCGACGCCGCCGCTGACCGGCGAAGCGGCCGAGGAGCCGGGAGCCCCGGGTCTCCAGCCGACGCACATTTCGATCACGACTCCGGTCGAGGGCTCTCCTGCAGGCCGGGCTCCGGAGGCCGCGGGCGCCGCCGCCGGCTCCGCTCCGGCCGCCGAAGCCGAGCCTCCCGCCGACGCTCCGACGGCGATGGCGGCGTTCACTGGCGGGGCGGTCGGGCCGACGCGAGCGGGTGAGGTGACCTACCTCGACGCCATCCATCAGGCGTTGCGAGAGGAGATGGAGCGCGATCCGTCGATCGTCCTGCTGGGTCAGGACATCGCGGTCTTCGAGGGCGCCTTCCGGGTCACCAAGGGTCTCCACGCCCGCTGGCCGGACCGCGTCCTCGACACGCCGATCTCGGAGAGCGGCACGCTCGGGCTCGCCGCAGGAGCGGCACTGTTCGGCTATTTCCCGGTCGTCGAGATGCAGTTCGCCGACTTCGTCTCCTGCGGCTTCAACCAGATCGTCAATGTCATCGCCAAGCTGTTCTATCGCTTCGAACGTCCCTGCCCGGTGATCATTCGTCTGCCGGCGGGCGGCGGAGTCGGCGCGGGCGCCTTCCACTCGCAGAATCCGGAAGCCTGGTTCGCGCACGTCGCCGGCTTGAAAGTGCTCTGTCCGGCGACCGCCGCGGATGCCAAGGGGCTGCTGAAGTCGGCGCTCCGCGAGGCCAACCCGGTGATCTTCTGCGAGAACAAGTTCCTCTATCGGCGCGTCAAGGCGGTCCTGCCGGCGGGGGATCACCTGACGCCGATCGGCCAGGCGCAGATCCTGCGCAGCGGCACCGACATCACCTTCGTCGCGTACGGCGCCTCGACCTGGATCGCGATGGAGGCCGCGGAAGCCCTGGCAGCAGAGGGCGTGGACGCCGAGGTCGTCGATCTGCGCTCGCTCGTGCCCTACGACGAAGAGACCGTCCTCGCCTCGGTGCAGAAGACCAACCGCGTGGTCGTCGTGCACGAAGCGCAGTTGACCGGCGGCTTCGGCGGCGAGATCGCGGCGCGTATCGCCGACCGGGCGTTCGCCTTCCTGGATGCGCCGGTGAAGCGCGTCGCCTATCCCGATCGCCCGAGCCCCTACTCGCGCATCCTCGAGCAGGCGCTCCTCCCCGATCGCGACAAGCTCCTCGCCGCGGCGCGCGAGGTCCTGGCTTTCTGAGTCTCTGCTAGGGTCCGCGCCATGACCTGGCTCACCTGGCTCGGACTCGCCGTTCTCATCACCGCGATCGCCGCCCTCACCGGCATCAAGGCCCGGGGAACTCGTCCCGTCGCCCACACGCAGCTCATGGGCGCGGCACGCGTCGTACTCGCGCTCGGGGTTCTCATCGTTCTCTACCTCGCCTACCGCGCGCGCTCGGGCGGCTGAGGACCTGCCCCCCTGAGCTTTCCGGTCTATCTCGAAGTCGCGGGCCTGCGGCTCCACCCGCACCCGCTTTTCGAGGTCCTCGCCTACTTCATCGGTTTCCGGCTCTATCTCTACGACCGCAAGCGGCGTGGTGATCTTCTCGACAGCCCGCGTCGCTGGTGGGTGATCGCGGCCGCTGCAGCAGGTGCCGCGCTCGGGGCACGGCTCCTCGCGCTGCTCGAGTGCCCGGCGGAGCTGTGGAGCGGTGACGGCTTTCCGCTCGAACGCCTCGCCGGAAAGTCGATCGTCGGTGGAATCGCCGGCGGCTGGCTCGCGGTCGAAGGGGCGAAGCGGCTGGGCAGGATCGAAAGCCGCACCGGGGACCTGCTGGCGATTCCCCTCGCCGCCGCGATCGCGATCGGTCGCATCGGCTGCCTGCTGACCGGGGCCGGCGACCGCACCTTCGGCGATGCGTCGACGCTGCCGCTCGCCTTCGACTTCGGCGATGGCGTACGGCGCCTGCCGATGCCGCTCTTCGAGAGCCTCTTCCTGCTCGGCCTGGTCGTTCTCCTCGCGCGCTGGCGGTCGCGCTCGCCGGCGCAGGGGGACCTCTTCCGCGGCTTCGTCGCCGCCTACTTCGCCTGGCGCCTCCTCGTCGACTTCGCCAAGCACGCCGACTGCCGCTGGCTCGGCCTGTCGGCGATTCAGTGGGTGTGCGTTATCGCGCTCAGCGTTCTCCTGCCCGATATGCTGCGCTGGGTTCGCTCGCGGTCTCCGGCCGCCGAAGGGGGTTGAGATGGGCTGGTTTCGCAATCTTGCCAACGAGCGCCCCTGGGCGCAGGGCTGCGTCATCGCGGCCGCCGGGCTGGTCCTCGCGGCGACCAGCTGTGTCGGCATGATCGTCAGCTTCGACATGGGCGGCGAGTCGACTCTCGGCGGTCTGTTGAGCGGCGGTGTCATCGTTCTCTTCGGTGTTTCCCTGCTGGCCATTCCCGCCGGCTTCATCTGGTTCATCGTCGGGCTGGTGAAGAATTCTTCGCGTACGGCCACGCCGGCGCCGCCTCCCCCGCCTTCGCCGCCGACCGACCTGCAGCCGCCGAGACCACCCGCATGAGCGCGCGCGTCCGGCCGTATCTCTTCTACGACGTCGCGGTGACCATCTGTTCGGTCTGCTACCGCAAACTCGAAGGCAAGATCGTCTTCGAGGAGGGGTCGGTCTACCTGCTGAAGAAGTGTCCCGAGCACGGCTTCGAGAAAGTTCTCGTGGCTGACGACATCGAGTACTACCGGCGCTGCCGCGAGGTCTTTCTCAAGGTGCCCGAGATGCCGCAGCGCTACAACACGCCGGTGAAGTGGGGCTGTCCTTACGACTGCGGCCTGTGCACCGACCACGAGCAGCACTCCTGCCTGTCGCTCATCGAGATCTGCGATGCCTGCAACCTCGCCTGCCCGATCTGCTACGCCGAGAGCGGCCCCCACCGGCCCAACTTCCGGCCGCTCGAGCAGGTCGAGCGCATGCTGGACGCCGTGGTGAAGAACGAAGGCGAGCCGGACGTCGTGCAGATTTCCGGCGGCGAGCCGACGATCCACCCCGAGTTTTTCGCCATCCTCGACGCCGCGCGCCGCCGGCCGATCCGCCACCTGATGGTGAACACCAACGGCATCCGGATCTCCGAGGACGAGGAGTTCGCCAGGAGGCTCGCCGAATACTCGCCGGCGTTCGAGATCTATCTTCAGTTCGACTCGCTGCGCGAGGCCCCGCTGCGCGCGCTCCGCGGCGCCGACCTCCGCCGCATCCGCCAACGGGCGCTCGAGCGCCTGAACCGGCTCGGCATCTCGACCACCCTGGTCGTGACGGTGGAGAAGGGCGTCAACGACGACGAGCTCGGCGAGATCATCGAGTTCGCCCTGGCTCAACCGTGCGTACGCGGCGTCACCTTCCAGCCGGTGCAGTCAGCGGGAAGGCTCGAGGGATTCGATCCGGCGAAGCACCGCCTGACCCTCACCGAAGTGCGCCGCCGGATTCTCGAGCAGAGCCCTCGCTTTCGTCCGGAGGATCTGATCCCGGTGCCGTGCCATCCCGACGCCCTGGCCATGGCCTACGCCCTCAAGCTGGGCAGCGAGGTCGTGCCGCTCACCGGCATGATCGACCCCAAGATCCTCATCGAAGGCGGGCGCAACTCGATCGTCTACGAGCGCGATCCGGCGGTGCGTGAAGGGCTGTTCAAACTCTTCGCCACCAACCACTCCCCGGAGTCCAGCGCCGGAACGCTCAAGGATCTGCTCTGCTGCCTGCCGTCCGTCGACGTGCCGCCGGAGCTCTCCTACGCCAACCTCTTCCGCATTCTCATCGTGCAGTTCATCGATGCGCACGCCTTCGACGTGCGCTCGGTGAAGAAGAGCTGCATCCACTTCGTGCATCCCGACGACGGCCGCCTCATCCCGTTCGACACCTACAACCTCTTCTACCGCGACCAGCTGGAGAGCACCCTCCTGGCCCCCCTGCGTGCCGCAGTCGTGAGACGAGCGGACAGCGCGTCGTGAAGGCGCTCATGAGGATGGCAGGGCAAGCCCGGAAGTCCGCTGCAGCGCAGGCCTGATACACTCCCGCCTCTCTCTCTCTAGGGCAGCATCAAGGAAGCGTCAGGGCAGCGCAGGAAACGCCAACGTGAACTCGATCTTCCGCAATCCGCTGGTGCGCGCGACCCTGCTGATGGTCGCCGACGGCGCGACCGCCGCGATCGCGCTGGCCGTCGCGCTGGTTCTCCATTTCGGGGAGCTGCCGGCGGTCGTCGGCACCGGACCTCTCGCGCGGTGGCTCCTCCTCCTCGCAGCGGCGCGCATGGCCGCCGCCTTCGTCTTCGGCATCGTACGCTGGTCGTTCCGCTTCTCGGGTCTGAACGAGGCGCTGCGGGTCGGCCTCGTGGGCCTCGCCGGGACGGCCGCCTTCTGCTGCGTTCTCGCCGCCTCCGGAGCGGCGCTCCCGCCCGCCGGGGCGCTGGTGAGCGAGCTGCTGCTCGCGCTTCTGGGGATGCTCACGCTCCGCTTCCTCCCGAGAGTGGTGTGGATCCATCGCCTCCAGCGCGACCGCGTGCGGGACGGCGCCGTACAGCGGGTGCTCATCGCCGGGGCTGCCGCTTCGGGAGAGCTGCTGCTGCGCGATCTGGCGCGATCGCGCGACCACTCCTATGTCGTCCTCGGCTTCGTCGACGACGACGTGCAAAAGCAGGGCACGGTAGTGGCCGGGCGCCCGGTCTTCGGCCCACTGGCGTCGATCCCGGTGCTGGTCGAGAAGCATCGCATCGAGCTGGTGTTGATCGCCATCCATCAGCTGCCGGCGGCGCGGCTGCGCGCGCTGCTTTCTATCTGCTCGAACCTGCAGGTGCGTTTCAAGATCCTGCCGCCTTCGCACGCGCTCGCCCTGCGCTCCGGCACCGCGCGCCTGAAGAGTCTCTCGCCGGAGGATCTCCTGCCCAGGGCCGAGGTGCGCTTCTCGACCAGTGCGCGGGCGAGCTGGGTCGCCGGCCGATCGGCGCTGGTCACCGGGGCGGCCGGTTCGATCGGACGGGAGCTCGCGCGTCAGCTGCTCGAAGCGGGGGCGAGGAGCCTGGTGCTGGTCGATCAGGACGAGAACGGCCTCTATCTTCTGGAGCGCGCTCTCTCGGAGGCCTTCGGCGGCCGGGAGATCGTCGCCGAGGTCGCCAACGTGCGCGATGCGACGCGTCTGCGGGAGATCTTCCAGCGCTGGCGGCCGCAGGACGTCCTGCACGCGGCGGCGCACAAACAGGTGCCGCTGCTCGAGGACTCCCCCGCCGAGGCGGTGAAGACCAACGTCCTCGGCACGCGCAATACCGTCGAGGCCGCGGTGGCGGCGGGAGTCGAGCGTTTCGTGCTCATCTCGACCGACAAGGCGGTGCGCCCGACGAGCGTCATGGGGGCGAGCAAGCGGGTGGCCGAGATGGTGGTGCTGCGCGCGGCCGGAAATCTTCCGCGGCCTTGCGTCGTGCGGTTCGGCAACGTCCTCGGGTCGGCGGGCTCGGTCGTTCCGCTGTTCGAACGGCAGATCGCAGAACGCCGCCCGGTCACCGTCACCCATCCCGAGGTGCAGCGCTATTTCATGACCGTTTCCGAGGCCGTCGGTCTCGTCCTCGAGACGACTTACAACGACTACGGAGAGGTCTGCACGCTCGAGATGGGCGAGCCGATGAAGGTGCTCGACCTGGCGCGCCACATGATCACCATGGCAGGCCTGGTGCCCGACCTCGACATCCCGATCGTGTTCACCGGCCTGCGTCCGGGGGAGAAGATGACCGAGGACCTGACCGAAGCCGGCGAAGAGTGCTTCCATCTCGACTGCGGTGTAACGGTCACCGCCGGCGCGGTGCTACCCGCCGACTTCGAGCGCGACTTGTCGCGGCTCCTCGAGGCGGCGGCCGCCGGCGATCAGGCGAGGATCCGGCCCCTGCTTCGCTCTCTGGTCCCCAGCTTCGAGCCGCGCGAGCTCTCGCGCGCCGGCGCGGACGCCCTCGTGCCCCACCCGGCCGAACCTTCGCGCCGCCCCACGCCTTTCAGTTCTTCCACCACCTCCGGGACCGACACGCGATCGGCGATCGGCCCTCGCTGAGCGCCGGCGGGAGGCGGCGGCCGGTGGACGAGGACCGTATGCGCCTGGCCATCCTCAGCCAGGACCTTTCACAACCCGGTAACGGCGTGCGCTCGGTGGTCGGTTTTCTCCACCGAGTGGCGAGCGAAGCCGGTTTCGCGGTCGACCTGTTGTCGGCGTCGACCTCATCGCGCGACCCGGCGAGCGTGCTCCTCCACGCCCCCCGCTCCTGGCTGCGCGGGCCGCGGGTGATCGAGCGTCCGGAACCGCCTTTGCCGCACGTGCACTACGGCGCCCGCCTCGGCGAGCTCGAGTTCCAGCGCTACCGGCCACGGCAGGAGCTCACGCGGCGACTCGAGCGCTCGGACCTCGTCCAGGTCGTCGCCGGAACGCCGGTCTGGGCGAATCTGGCGCGGCACGCGCGCGTTCCGGTCGCGCTCCAGGTCGCGAGTCTCAGCCGCCTCGAGCGCGAAAGCGCTCTCGCGACGGAGCGCGGCCTGCGTCGCATCTGGACTGCGGCAATGACCACCGTGAACTCCGGAGGAGAGGTGCGAGCCCTGCGCCGCGCCGATCTCGTGCAGGTCGAGAACCGGATCCTGGCCGCGCGGCTCGAGCAGGGCCCGGCCGCCGGACGCATCGTCCTCGCCCCGCCGGGAGTGGATGTCGAGCGCTTCCGACCCGCGAGCGGCTCCGTCGACGGCTACTGGCTGAGCGTCGCGCGCTTCGCCGATCCGCGCAAGAACGCCGCTCTTCTGTTCCGTGCCTACGCTGCCGCGAAAGCGCTCCGGCCCGGCCTGCCGAGGCTGGTTCTCGCAGGTTCCTCGGGCCCCACCGACGCCGATCTCGAGCTCGCGCGCCGGCTCGGGATCGGCGCTGACCTCGAGCTGCGCGGCGCCATCGCGGAAGCCGAGCTGCCGGCGCTCTACCAGGGGGCCGCGCTTTTTCTACTGGCCTCGAACGAGGAGGGCTGGGGGCTGGTGTTGGTGGAGGCGATGGCGAGCGGCCTGCCGGTGGTGGCCACCCGCACTCACGGTGCCGCCGAGATCGTCCGCGACGGCGAGACCGGATTTCTCGTCCCTACCGGCGACTCCGCGGCGCTTGCCGCGCGAGCGGTCGAGCTCTTCGATCGTCCCGAGGTCGCTCGACGCTGGGGGGACGCGGGCCGTGCCTTGGCGCAGCGCGACTACTCGCACGAGGCCTGCGGGCGGCGCTTCGTCGACGGCTGGAAGAGTCTCCTCGAGCGCGGGCCCCGTCGATTCGGAGCTGGAGCCGGACCCGAAGTCGGCGCGACGGAGGGGCCATGAGTCGGCCGGCAGCGGGAACCGACGTGCTGTTCGTCTGCGAATATTTCGCGCCAGCGGTGCGCGCGGGTGGCGGCGCGCGGGTTCTGATGAATACGGTGGCGCATCTCGGAGAGCGGTTTCGCTTCGCCGTCGTCACTCGCAACCACGACGTCGGCTCCTCGCAGCCGTTCGAGGCGCTGCCTTCCGAGCGCTGGGTGCGGATGGGCCGGGCCGAGGTCTACTACGCGCCCGACCGCAAGTTGACCCTGCGCGAGCTCCGGCGGCTTGTACACGAAGTCGAGCCGCGGGCGATCTACCTCAACAGTCTCTTCTCCGTTCTGGCGATCCGCATCCTGGTGCTTCGCCGCGCCGGTCGACTGGGCAGTGCGAGCCTCGTGGTCGCCCCGGAAGGCGAGCTCGGCCCGGGCGCGCTCGCCATCCGGCCGCTGCGCAAGCGCCTCTACCTTTCGCTGGCGAGAGCCCTCGGTCTGTTTCGCGGCATTGCCTGGAAAGCTGCGTCGGAACCGGAGGCAGAGCGCATCCGGGCCTGGTTCGGCGCTCCCTTGCAGATTGCCGTGGCGGCCAGTCTTTCGCCTCCGGCGACGCTCGCCGCCGCGCCGGAGGCGCCCGTGCGCGGCCTCGCGCGCCGGCGGCGGGGCGAGGTGAAGCTGCTGTTTCTCTCTCGCATCAGCCCGAAGAAGAACCTGCTCTTCCTGCTCGAGGCTCTTCGCTGCGTCCGCGTCCCGGTGTATCTCGGGATCGCCGGGCCGATCGAAGACCGCGCGTACTGGCGGCGTTGCGAGTCGGCGCTCGCCCGCCTGCCCGCCCACGTGCAAGTCAGCCGATTCGACGCGCTGCCGGCCGAAGAGGTACCGGCGCTCCTGGCGCAGTTCGATGTCCTGGCGTTGCCGACCCGGGACGAGAACTACGGCTACGTCATCCTCGAGGCGCTGGCCGCCGGCTGCCGTCTGCTCGTGAGCCCACACACGCCGTGGTCCGATCTCGAAAGGGAAGGCGTCGGGCGCATCCTCGAAGTCGCGCGCCCGGAGGCCTGGGGCGCCGAGATCGAGGCGCTCGCCGACTGGCCGGACGAGGCGTTCACGCGCCAGCGGGAGCTCGCCGCGAGCTATGCCCGGCGACACCTCGCGAGCGACCAGCCGGTGCGCGAGCTCGAACGCCTCCTCAGCGAAGCGGTGACGCGCGCGCGCTGAAGTCGCGCGCGCTCACGCAAGGGTGCATTCGAGGATCAGTCCGTCGGCGAGTTGTGGTGCCACCGCGACGCAGAGGTCGTTGACGCGATTCGCCCACCAGCGATTGTGCGGCCGATGCTCCGGTCCGAGGTCGTAGAAGAGGAAGTCGCGCGCCACCAGCCCGTGCCTGCCGACCAGTTGGCGGAGCGTGGAGTAGGAGTAGTAGGCGACATGGTCCGGATGCACCGGTTCGACCGCGCCGCCGCGGCCGCGCAGGGCATAGACGACTGCCCGCATGCCGCTGTAGGCGTTGACGGTGGTGAGGACGAGGCGAGTTTCGGCGGTCATCAAGCGACGCACTCCGGCGAGGAACAGCCCGGGATTCGCCAAGTGCTCGAGCACTTCGCCGGCGACGATGATGTCGAAGTCTGCCGGCCTGGCGATGCCGTCGAGCCGTTCGAGGTCGGCGCAGATCAGGCGCTCGACACCGCGCGCCGCCAGGAGGTCGAGGCCCTGGCGATCGCCATCGAGCCCCCACAGCTCCCCTGCGACCTCTTGCAGCCGCGAGTGCAGGAGCGATCCGTCGGCCAGCGCCTGCCCGGTGTAGGGCCAGTTGGTGCAGCCCAGGTGGAGGACGCGCTGCCCGCGGCAGGCCTCACGCAGGTACTCGACGCGATCGACAAGCGGCAGCTGGCTCATCGACGCTCGGTGGTATCGGCGCCGGCGCCGGCGGGGTTGGCTCGGCCGATCCCCAGGGCCTTGAGCGCGAGCGCGCCGCAGTGCATTGCGAAGGCGGCGATCGCCTGGCTGCGCGACGGGGCCGAGGCCCAGCGCACGCCGAACTGGCGCTGGAGATTGAGTGGATGCCGCGCGTCGAAGAGGAGAATCCGGAGCACTTTTCTCGCCGGCAGCGTGTGCAGCGCCGGCGGATAGACGTTCGGCTGGCACCAGACGAGCGCCCGTGGTTCGACGAGCAACTGCCACCCCGCCCGCTGCATGGCGGCAATATAGACCGCATCCGAGTAGACGTGCGGAAAACGGCGCTCGTCCATGAGTCCGACACTCCGCACCGCGGCGGCGGGGTAGAGCACGCAGTTGCCGACGATCGTCGCCACCGCGAAAGGGCGCCGCGGCAGGCTCCAGACCGCGAGCTCCTGCGGAATCTGCCAGCCGCCCTCCCAGGTCCGCCAGACGGGAGCGACCTGGAAGACCCGGTGCGGCAGGTCCCACCGCAGCAGCAGCGCGCCGACGATCGCCCGCGGATGCTCGCGCGCGCAGCCCACGAGGCGTTGCAGGAAGTCGCGGTGGACGATCGAGTCGTCGTTCATCGCCACGATGTGCTGCGGATCGAGACGCAGCGCCGCCGCCAGTCCGCGATTGGTGCCGGCGGTGTAGTGAAGAGTGCCGTCTCCGGTTTCGATCTGAACGGCGGGAAAGTCGCGGCGGATCGCCGCGGCGGTGCCGTCGGTCGAACCGTCGTCGACCACGATCGTGCGCACGTCGAGGCCGCTGCGGTCGATGCGCGAGAGGCTGCGCAGCACGCGCAGGGTGAGCTCGCGCCGGTTGTGCACCGGCATCACCAGGACGACGCGCGACGGATCGGACATGCCCGCCTACTCCGCACCCGCAGCGCGCGGCGATCGCCACGCCGCTCGCAGCCGCCGCCGCAGCCAGGCGACGTCGTCGGTATCGAGCAGCCCCGACAGGCGCAGGCAGCCGGCGAAAACCAGACCGCCGAGCCCGACGGCAAGGGCGAGCGACGCCCACGACGTCGGCAGGCGGGCGAGCAACGACGATTCGACGAAACCGGCGAGAGCCGCCGCGGCGAGCAGCCAGGCGAGCGTGCGCCGCCACCCGCGCCAGAGAAACCGCCCGAAGATCAGGCGCTCGACGCGGGCGAAATAGAACGGCAGGCAGACCATGGCGAGGAGGCGCGCCGTCGCCACCCCGGCGATTCCGTAGCGCGGCGTGAGCGCAACCACCAAGGCCCCTCCCACGGCGAGCCAGGCGAGCGCCAGACCGGCGTTCAGTCCGGGCCGGTCCAGCGCCTCGGCCATCTGCCAGGGAACGACGGCGAGGGCGACGAGGCCGAAGGCGCTCGCCTGCAGCACCAGTACCGTCGCCGAGCGCTCGGCGAACGAGCCGTCCAGCCAGAGCTCGAGGAGCGGCCGCGCTGCGACACTCACGGCCGTCACCGACCAGGCGATGAGCGCCGCGGAGTATCGTGAGGCACGCGTGTAGACCGCGCGCAGCTCGGCGAAGTCGGCGCGTGCGCTCGCCTCGGTGGCGAGCGGCAAGAGCGCGAGCGTCAGGCTGGTGACCGCCGCATGCAGGTAGACGGCGATGGTCATCGGCACGACAAAGTAGGCGACCTCGGCCGAGCCGAGCTCGCGCGCGATCCAGAAGCGCTCGAACAGCAGCAGAAGCGTGCCGCAGGTCTGGTAGACGAGGACGGCGGCGCTGAAGTGCAAGAGATGACGGGCGAGTGCCGGGTTCAGCCCGCCGCGCGGTGAGGCTCGCGGAAGCAGGCGCCGGGTCAGCTTGAAATAGACCCCCGCGCCGACGGCGCTCGTGGCGACGTTCCAGCCGACGAGGGCCTGCACGCCGAATCCGGCCAGGGCGAGAACGCAGTTGCCCGCGACCAGGAGGATGGCGAGCAACGTCGTCCAGCGGGTGTAGAGATCGATGCGCCGCAGCGCCAGCGGTACGGCGGCGAAGAGCTGCCCCAGCATGCCCAGCGGGACGCCGAGTGCGGCGATGAGCAGCGCCTGGGCGGCGACTCCGCGGAGCTCCCCGGGTAGTCGCAGGACCGAGCGCGCCAGGAAACCCGACGAAAGCGCCAGACCGAGCCCGAGCGCCGCTCCCAGCGCCAGCGTCAGGAGCATCGCCGTCGCCACGAGCCCGCCGGCGAGCTGCATTCGATCGTCGGCGCGGTGGGCGGCCAGCTGCCGCAGGAGCGCGCGCGCCGGCGTGAGGCCGAGCGCGTATCCGCCGGCGCCCAGGACGAGGGCGAGAAGACCAAAGCGTTCGGCGCCCAGCGAGCGAACGACCACCGGAGTGACGCCTATCGTCAGCAGCAGCGGCAGGAGCCAGGAGAAGAGTCCGAAGAGCGCGTTGCGCACGGAGTCACCCGCGGCCGGGTGAGTCGACGGGGAGTGGCTCGAAGGCATGCCGCGGAAGACCCGAACCTAGGCCAGCTGCGGCGCGGAGGACGGGTGGAGAGCGGCGCGATAGGCGGCCAGGGTGATCTCGGTCGTGTGCCGCGCGGCGAACCGCGTCGCGATCGTTCTGCGCGCCGCCTCGCCGAGATTCCGCCGCAGCTCCGGCGAGGTCGCCAGGCGGCCGATAGCCGCGGCGAGCGCGGCGGAGTCGAGCGGCTCGACGAGCAGGCCGTTCTCGCCTTCGTTGACCGCCTCGGGTACCGCATTGATGCGCGAGGCGATGACCGGCTTGCCGAGCGCCATGGCTTCGCCGAGCGCGAGCGGCAACCCTTCGACGAGGCTCGGCAGGACGAAGATGTCGGCGAGCGCCGCGAGAGTGCCGAGGAAGGCGCGGCGCGATCCGCCGGAGAGCCGCGAGGGGATGTAGCGGAAGTCCGGCGCACCCGGCGAGGCCGCGATCCGCGCGGTGGCTGCGGCGGAGAGGTCCGCGGTTCCCAGCCAGACGAAGCCGAGGCGAGGTTCGGTTCGCGCGAGGCGGGCGGCCGCGTCGAGAAAGGTCCAGCAGCCTTTGCGTTCGATGAACTGCGCCGCGACGACGACCAGCAGCCGGTCGGGCGGCAGGCCGAGCCGTTCGCACAATCCGGAGCGTCCCCAGCCCTCTTCGGCGGCAGGCACGTCGCTTACGTCGAAGCTCGGATAGGCGATCGGCACCCGTTCACAGGCCGCGTCGCCGAGATAGGGCCGCAGACTGTCGCGGCAGTCGCGGCTCGAGGCGAGCAGGTGAAACTGCGGCAGCGACGACAGGTGCCGCAGCCGCCTGCGCCACAGGCGCCGGCGCCAAGGGGCGATCTCCGGCAGGCGGGTGTGCAGGGTGACGAAAGCGGGCGTGCGAGCGGCGAGCGCGGCGAGCAGCCGGTGCGTGTTCCAGGGGGCGAAATCCGCGTGCACGACGCTTTGGGCGTCGGCGAGCGTCCGGATGCGATGCCCGAAAGCGCGCATCGCGCGCGCGTTGCGCAACCGCCGGCGGAGGCGTCGCCGGAGGCCGTGAGCCGGCGAGAGATCCAGCCGGTCGGGGACGAGCTCGCCGGCGACGCCGTCCGCGGCCAGATATCCGAGCAGCGGCGCCGGCGACGCCAGGGGAACTACCGCCCGGCAGTCGAAATCCCCCGCCCGGCGCGCGATGTCGAGCAAGTAGGTCTGCGCGCCGCCCCATTCGACGTAGGGCCACGAGAGGATCAGCTTGGGCTTGGGCATCGCGGTGCTGGCGAGCACGTAGACTACGCTATCGCGATGCCCGCTCGACCCGCGCGCTGCCGATGACCTCCGCACCCGCGGCGCGTTCGCGCGTGATCCCGCTCTTCCTCGCTCTGGTCGCGTTCGCTTGCGCGCCGATCTGGACCGTCGCTGCCTTCGTGCCGCAGGACGGCCCGGCCCACGCCTACAGCGCCTCAATGATGCTCGAGCTCCTGCGCGGCGAGGAGTCTGCGGTGCGCCCGGTGGCGTGGAATGCGTGGACGACGCCGAATTCGAGCGGCCACTGGCTTCTCGCGTTGCTGCTCGGCTTCGCCTCGCCGCTCGTCGCGACGAAAGTGCTCGCCACGCTGACGTTCGCCGGTGTCGTCGCCGCGGTGGGCTTCCTGCGCTTCGCGTCGGTCGGACGTGAAGGGCTCGGAACCAGCCTTCTGCTCGGTGCGGCGATCGCCTTCAACTGGCTCTGGCTATGCGGGCTCTACAACTTCCTGATCGGAGTGAGCTGTCTTGCCGTCACCCTCGGCTGCTATTGCCGCTGGCGTGAACGGCCCCGCGCGATGCACGTGGCGGGGCTCGCGCTCCTGGTGCTCGTGGTCTACTTCAGCCACCCCGTCGCCTGCGGTGTCCTCGCCGCAAGCCTGTTGACCCTGGCGCTCGGGGAAGCGGCGGACCGGCGCCGACGGGCGTGTACGCTGGTGCTGCTGGCGCTCCTTCCCGCCGTGCTGGTGGCCGTGCTCCACGCTCTCCTACCGGGCGCCGTGCCCGGCGCTGTGCCAGCCTCCGAGAGCCTCTTTCCGGTCTGGCGGCGGCTGGACGACGCCGGCTCGATCGCCAGTTGGATTTTCCAGATCCGCACCGCGGATCCGTTCGTGCTCATCAGCCGCCGGGCGTTTCCCTTCGTCAGCGCCCCGGCGAGCGCGTTCGTTCTCTTCACGCCGCTCCTCTGGCTGCTCGCCGCGCTCGCCGGTCTGGCGGGCGGTGCCCTCTCGCGGCGGGCCCGGAGCGAGGCACCCGGAAGGCTGCGTCCGCAGCATGCCTGGAGGGTGCTCTTCGTCGTCTGCGCTCTCCTGGCGATGTTCGGTCCGGACGACTTCGGGCCGAGCCGCGGCACGCTCCTGCGCGAGCGCCTCGCACTCCTGGCGGTGATCCTCTTCGTCCCGCTGTTTCGTCTCGGCAGCCGCGAGCGCGGGCCGGGAGGTGGGGGCGCGAGGCCGACGGCGAGGCTGGCGCAGGTTCTTCTCGTCGGCGTCGTCCTGTTTCAGACGGCGGCGCTCTGGGAGTACGCCCGAAGCTCGAGCCGCGACGCCGTCGAGTTCCTGGCGCTGCGGCCGGCGCTTCTCGGACAGCGCTCCCTGGCTGCAGTCGTCGTCCTCGAGGATGGCAAACGCTTCCATTCGAATCCCGAGGCCCAGATGAGCAACTTCTTCGGCATCGGCCGCCGGACCGTGGTCTGGGATAACTACGAGATCGGCTACGACCTCTTCCCGCTGGTGGCGCGGGATCCGGCGGACGCGCGCTTCGCCCGCGAGTTCACCAGCCTGAACGTCTTCGCCGCGGGCGAGCCCCCGGCGGAGGCGGAGGCGCGACTGGAGAGGCTCGACGCGTGCTTCGCGGCGGACGCCCGGCGGGTCGGCACGCTCCTGCTGTGGAATCGGGATCCGCGGGTCGAGGCGGTGCTGGCGAACTGGTTCGAAGCCGAGCCGTTCTTCGAACAGGGTCGGGGGCGGCTATACCGCCGGCGCGCGGGAGGCGAACGGGCGCAGCCTCCACAGGCGTACGATCCCGAGCCCGAGAATGGCAACGAAACCGACCCGTAGCAGGGTCGGCAGCAGCAGGCCGTAGGAGCCCTCGAGGTTCACCGAGAGGAGCAGGATGGAAAAGAGCGCCGCGCGTTCGCCGTTCGCCGCGCCTCCGGGAGCGGTCAGTCCGGCGCGGAGCCCACCGAGGACGATGCCGAAGAGCGCCATACCCAACGGCATGAAGAGCGGACCGACGTTGCGTATGAGATCCGCCGGGGGCGTCGTGGCGTACGAGTTTCCGTCCCAGCCGAAGTAGAGCGCCGCATAGGCGCGAGCATCGCTCACCCGCGGCTTGCCGGGCCAGAGGGCGCGCGGCACGAAGCCGGTCCAGGTCATCGTCCAGAGGTCGGCGATCCCGTATCCGGCTTCGAGCTCGCGCAGCGCCGGATAGCGCGCGATCGTCACCGAGACATCGCTGAGCAGGTTGAGGCGCTGCCCCGCGGCGACGAGAATGGTATTCAACCGGGCCGCGCCGGGATGTCGGACGAGGGTGCCCGCGGTCGCCGCCGCAGCGGCGAACTGCCGCTTGAGGGAAGGGCGCGCGGACTGCGCTGCGGCGTCCTCTGCGGCAGCCGCCGTCGAGTCGGGCGCGGTGCTCACCGGGGTTGCCGGGGGCACCGGCTCGACGGGAGGCGACGAGTACGAAGGGGGCGGCGCGGACTTCGTCGCCGGCTGCGCAAAATCCGCCGGCGGAGTCGATTCGGCGGGCGCTTCCACCCGCGGAACCTCGGCGAGCACCGCCGCCGCCGCCGCCGCTGCCGCCGCCGGTGAACCCGTCTCGCCCCCCTTGAGCTGGCGGAGGAGCGAGCCGAAGATCATGCCGACGAAAAGCGCCAGGAAGGCGAGCGCGACGACGACCGACCCCTGTTTCCGATTCAACGGTCCGCGCGCCCAGCGGAAGGCGAGCGCCGCCACCAGGTAGCAGGCGAGGAGGGCGCCGCGGTTGCCCCAGATCACCATCGAAGCGGCGACCACTCCCAGCGGCATTGCGAGCGTCCACCGCGAAGGGCGACGTTGTGCGGCATCGAACCATCGGAACCAGAAAAGGAAATGGCCCAGCGACAGGAAGACGCCGGCGTAGGAGACCGCGGCGTCGAGCGGCCCGGCCGGGCGGGCAATGGCGAAACCGATGATGCCCGAGCGGAAAGCACCGAAGTTGGCCGCCAGCCCGAGCGCGACAAGCAAGAAGATCGGCGCCAGCGGGAGCGTCTCATCGGCCGGCAGTTCGGGCAGCGCCTTCTCCAGGCGCTGGCCCAGGGCGCGGGATCCGCGCCAGCGGCAGCCGATGCCGAGCGCCAGATAGGCCAGCGCGATATAGACCAGCGCAAGTGCGCAGGCGGTGACCGGATCGGCGACGATGGCGGCGTAAGGGTAGCCGACGATGCCGGCCGCGAGCAGAAAGCTGCCGACGACGAACGCGGGTGCATAGTGCATCCAGCCGAGGAAGGTAAACGGTTCGAAGAGATCGACTGCGCGCGACCGGCGGAAGTTCCAGGCGAGGGTCAGGGCGAACAGACCGACCCAGGGCAGGAGCGTGCGCGGCTGAAGCGCCGCGACCCACCACGTCGCCGTGGCAGCGGCGAGAGTGAGCACGGCCAGGCCGGAGAGCGCGACCCGGTCCGATATCTCTACGGCCTCGCGGCGCATCGTTCGCGGAGCATAGCGTGCGCTCGCGCCCCGCCTTTGGGTCAGCACGGGTCGTGTAGACTGCTCCGGAGCGGCGTCGCCCCGGCGCTGCCGACGCCTTCGAAGGAGAAACTGGGATGCGTATTTCGGGCCTGACGATCCTGCTGGTGACCTGTGTCGCCCTCCTTGTACCCTCGGCTGCGCAGGCGGGCACCGCGGCGAGAATGTGCGACTTCGACGGCGACGGCGAAGCCGACCCGACGATCGCGCGCGTTGCGGGAGGAAATCTCCAGTGGTGGGTGCTGCAGTCGCAGGACGGACCGATCGTATTCACCTGGGGTCTGGCGAGCGATCTCGTCGCGGGCAGAGTCATGTGCGGCGACTTCGACGGCGACAACAAGGCAGACGCGACGATCTGGCGATCGGGCGCGCAGGGCGCCTTCTGGGTTCTCCGCAGCACGGGCGGCGCTTTGAATATCCCCTTCGGCCTGCCGGGTGACAATGCCCGAGTGATCAATGACTTCGACAACGACGGTATCGATGACGTGGCGATTTTCCGCGACTCGACCGGGCAGTTCTGGATCCATCCCAGCACCTCTCCCGCCGGGCAATACACGGTCATTAAGTGGGGCCAGAGCGGCGATTTTCCGCACACTGGCGACTTCGATGGCGACGGTCTGGCCGACCTGCACGTGCAGCGTGGCGCCCAGAACTGGTTGCGAAGAAGCTCCGCCGGGACGGCGGTGATCAACTTCGGTCTCGGCTCCGACTTCTTGACGGCGCAGGAGTTCAACGGCGATCTGCAGGACGACATCGTCGCGATGCGCGGCTCCAGCTGGTTCGTACGCAACACCGCGACCGGCGCGGTCTCTCCCCACGGCTTCACCTGGGGTCCGGCCAGCGGCCGGACCCTCGTGCCGGCGGACTACGACGGCGACGGCGACGCCGACATCGCGGTCTACATCACCGCTACAGGCCTGTGGTGGATAAAACGCTCGAGCGACTCGGGCGTGACCATCGTCAAGTGGGGCGGCAACGGGGGCGACCTGGCGGTCAACGGCTACGCAGTCAACTAGTCCGGGAGACCCAGCCGGTGCCCGGGGCTTTTCCCCGATGAGAAAGGGCAGGCCCTTTTGGCGGTCATCCTCGGCCTGAACGCCTATCATCCCGGCGCCTCGGCCGCTCTGCTCATCGACGGCGTCCCGGTCGCCGCAGTGGCCGAGGAACGACTCAATCGGGTCAAGTACTCCGGCGGCTTTCCGGTACGGGCGGTGACCCTCTGTCTCGAGATGGCCGGGCTCGCCCTCGCGGACGTCGACGCCGTCGCTGTCGGACGCGACTCCTCGGCGAATCTCGCACGGAAGCTCGAGTACACCTTTCGCCACCCCTCGAAGCTGCTCAACCTGCTGCAGATCCGCGCCAAGGCGACGCGCCTCGATGATCTCGCGACGACGCTCGCGAACGAGTGCGGCGTCGAGCGCGGGCGCCTGCGGTTCGCGGTGCACCATATCGAGCACCACCTGGCGCACACCGCCAGCGCTTACTTCTCTTCGCCGTGGGAACACTCGGCCGGCATCACGATCGACGGCTCGGGGGACTTCGTCACCTGCCTGATGAGCTTGTGCGAAGGTTCCGCGATCCGGCCGCTGCGGCGGATCTTCGTGCCGCACTCCCTCGGTTCGTTCTACACCGCCGTCTGTCAGTTCATCGGCTTCGACGCCTATGGCGACGAAGGCAAGGTCATGGGCCTGGCGCCGCTCGGATCGGACCGCCACGCCGACTTCTTCCGCGAGATGGTGCTCGACAGCCAACGCGGTTTCGAGCTCGACGGGCGGTACTTCCAGCCTTTCGGCGACAACCAGGGCATCCGCTTCGACGAGCGCGGCGAGCTGGTGATCGATCGCCTCTACTCGGACCGGCTCGTGCAGCGCTTCGGCGCGCCGCGTGCCCGCGCCGGCGAGATCACCGCGCGCGATCGCGACCTCGCCTGCGGTCTGCAGCAGCGCTTCGAGGAGGTTTACATGCACCTGCTGCGGCGGCTGCACGGCCTGGTGCCGGTCGATCGCGTTGCGCTCGCCGGCGGCTGCGTCCTCAACAGCGTCGCCAACGGCAAACTCTTCGACCAGACACCTTTTCGCCACACCGAGATCCATCCCGCCGCCGGCGACGAAGGCCTCGCGCTGGGTGCGGCCCTCTACACCAGCAACGCGATTCTCGGCGAGGGCCGGCGGTGGCAGATGCGGAGCGCCGCCCTGGGTCCGGAGTACGGCGCCGACAGAATCTCGCACGCGCTTTCGGCGGCGGGCATAGCCCATCGGCCGTTCGACCGCGACGATCTCCTGCGCGAGACGGCGGCCGAGATCGCCGCCGGGCGAGTGGTGGGCTGGTTCCAGGGACGCATGGAGTGGGGGCCGCGGGCGCTGGGGCAGCGCTCGATCCTCGCCCACCCGGGCCTGCCGACGATGAAGGCGACGCTCAACGCGCGGATCAAGCACCGCGAGAGCTTCCGCCCATTCGCTCCCTCGGTGCTCGCCCACCGCCAAAGCGAAATCTTCGAGCACAGTCATCCATCGCCCTACATGACGCACGTCTACCGGATTCGCCCCGCCTGGCGGGAGCGGCTGTGCGCGGTCAACCATGTCGACGACACCGGCCGGCTGCAGACAGTCGCCCGGGAGGAGAATCCGCTCTACTTCGATCTCATCGCCGCCTGCGAACGGCTGACCGGTCTGCCGGTGGTGCTCAACACCAGCTTCAACGAGAACGAGCCGATCGTCTGCACGCCCGAAGAGGCGATCGACTGTTTCCAGCGCACCGAGATGGATGCGCTCGCCATCGGTCCGTTCCTATGCCGGAAGCCGCCGGCTCTCTGATCGCGGCGAGCCTCGGGATCGGCGCGCCGGTCGCCGGCCGCGCCCTGTTCGTCGACCGGGACGCGACGCTGTTCGCCGCGCGCGGCTATTGCATCCTGCGGTCCACCGACGACGGGGCGAGCTGGGTCGTCGACGGGCATCTGGCGCAGTCCGCCTGGAAGGACTTCGCGGGCCGGAGCCGCCTCGCCTCCCGCCTGCTGCGCCGGCAGGTGGCCGCCTTCGCCGTCCTCCCGGACGGCGCGCGCATCGCGGTGGGGCGCGAGGGGATTTTCCGCGCCGATCCGGGCGAACCCCGCTTCGAGCCGACCTTCCGCATCGAACGCGGCTCTCGGCCTCTCCACCTTGCGATCGACCCGCGCGGACGCGTTCTCTTCGGCGAGTACGGGGAGCTCAGCGCCGAGGAGGTGCGCATCTACCTCTCCGAGGACGGGGCTCGCAGCTTCGAGGTCGCCTTCGCCTTCCCGCGTGGCGCGATCCGTCATGTCCACAACGTGATTCCGGACGGAGACCGCTACTGGGTCCTGTGCGGCGACTACGGTGCGCACCCGGGCATCGCCACCCTGACCTCGAACTTCGATGGTCACGACTGGCTGGTCCGCGGCGAACAGAGCTTTCGCGCGGTGAATGCGCTGGTGAGCCCCGAGGCTCTCACCTATGGCACCGACTCCGATCGCGAGCGCAACTACATCGTGCGCCTGGAGAAGGGGAGTGGGCGTCTGACACGCCTGCTCGAAGTGGAGGGGAGCTCGCTCTCGGCGACCGCGTTCGGCCCACTGCAGTTGATCTCCACCGCGGTCGAGCCGAATCCGCACTGTCCCTCTCCGCACGCCTGCCTGTACGGCAGCCTGGACGGCGAGCGCTGGGAGCGACTGGCCTCTTTTCGCAAAGATGGCTGGAATCCGACGCTCTTCCAGTTCGGCAACCTCGTGCTCCCGCCGTCACGCTACGCGGGGCCGCGCGGTCATTTCAGCGGTCAGGCACTTCGTGGATTCGACGATCGGCTCTCGACCCTGGCGCTCTCCCGGACGGCGGTGACGTAGATGCTGTCGGCGAAGCTCCGCATCCAGGGCAGCAACCGGCTCAACCGCCGCAGCGCCGTCGAGGCGTGCACCACGGCGCGGAACTTCCACGGCAACAGATCGACGTCGCTCGCCTGGATCCCGAGTCCGAAGTAGGCGTCCACGGACAGGCGCGCCGCGCCGATGGTCCGGGCGAAGGCGCGTCGCATCTCCCCCAGCCGCCAGTACCGGATGTCGTCGAACTTCTGCGGTGCGCGAAAGCCACGGCGGGCGAAGTTGTAGAGGCTGCGGATACCGTAGAGATGCGGCATCTGGACGAGCGCGGTTCCGCCGTCCTTCAACACCCGGCCGAGCTCGGCCAGGGAAGTGACGGCCTTCTCCTTGTCGATGTGCTGCAGCACGCCGTAGCAGAAGCCGGCATCAAACGTTTCCGGCGCAAAGGGGAGGAAGCGACCGTCGGCCACCACGAACCGGCCGCGAAGGCCGAGCTGATCGAAAATGCGCCGCGCCGTCATCACGGCGCCGAGCGACGGGTCGATGCCGACCACGTCGTAGCCGAGGCGTGCCGCCGCGATGCTCCACCTTCCCCAGTTGCAGCCGACGTCGAGGAGGAGTTCCCCGTCTGCCGGGGGAAGTCGCAGCTCGGGAATCGGGTAGCGCTGCAGCCGACCGATCAGCGGATCGTACAGCCGGCCGCAGGTCTTGCCGACCGACATCTGGACGACGGGGTCGACGGGCTGTCGAGGCAGGCGCCGAAGCGCCTCGCGCTCGTCGGCGTCGATGCCCAGCGTGTCGGCGAAGGGGATGCCGTGCGGATCGGAATCTGCCGGATCCGGTCGAGCGATGTGCGCGGTCGCCCGCTCGAGCGATGCGGTGGCGACCCAGAGCGTCGGCTCGGCCTCCGCGAGGAGCAGGACCGGGATGCCGTCGACGACCGGATAGCGGTGGCCCTGGGCGCAGGAAAGGACGTTCCCGTCGAGCTCCAGGGGCGCGTGATCCCGCGGACAGACGAGGTGATCCTGCAGCCAGCGATCCACAGCCGGAGTCTAGCGGGCTAGGATCGGCGGGCAGTGAACATTCTCCTCGTCACACAGTATTTCTGGCCCGAGCGATTTCGCGTCAACGACCTGGTGACCGGGTGGGAGGAGCGGGGGCACGACGTCACCGTGCTGACCGGCATTCCCAACTACCCCGCTGGCAAGCCTTATCCGGGCTACTCCGCCTGGGGTCCGGCGAGCGAACGCTTCGGCCGCAGCCGTGTCGTGCGTGTGCCGCTGGTGCCGCGCGGTGGCGGCGGGCGGCTGCGGATGGCGTCAAACTACCTGTCGTTCGCGCTCACCGCGTCGCTCCTGGGGCCCCTGCGCTGCCGCGGGCCGTTTGATCTCGTCTTCGTGTTCCAGATGTCGCCGGTGACGATGGCGCTTCCCGCTGCTCTCCTGCGCTCCCTCCACCGCGTGCCGATGGTCTTGTGGGTGCAGGACCTCTGGCCGGAGACCCTGGTGGCGGCCGGAGTCGTGCGGTCGAGCTGGCTCCTGCGGCTTCTCGAGCGGATGGTGGCCGGCCTCTATCGCCGGTCGCGGCTGGTGCTGGTGCAGTCGGAGGCGTTCGTCGAGCCCGTGGTGCGGCGTGGCGCGGTCGCGGATCGCGTCCGCTACCTTCCCAACTGGGCCGAATCGTTCTACGGGCCGGTCGCGGTCGGCCCCGGCGGGGAGGGGGCGGAGTCGCTGCCGCCCGGTTTCGCGATTCTCTTCGCCGGCAATCTCGGCGAAGTCCAGTCGCTCGAAACGATCCTCGACGCGGCGGAGCTCACCCGCGGGGAGAGCGATCTGCACTGGGTCTTCATGGGCGACGGCAAGCGGCGGGCGTGGCTCGGCCGCGAGGTCGCGCGCCGCGGGCTGGCGGCGAACGTGCACCTCTGCGAACCGCGGCCTCCGGAAGCGATGCCGGCCTGGCTGGCCCGCGCCAGCGCGCTGCTCGTCACGCTGCGCGCCGACCCCACTCTCGCGCTCACCCTGCCGGGAAAGCTGCAGTCGTGCCTGGCATCCGGCAGACCGGTGCTCGCCGCGCTCGACGGCGAAGGCGCCGAGATCGTGCGCCGGTCGGGCGCTGGACGTGTGGGCCCCGCCGAAGATGCGGCCGCGCTGGCGGCGAATGCGCGTGCGCTCTCCGGGATGACGCCCGAGGCCCGCGCTAGGATGGGAGCTCGCGGACGGGAGTACTTTCTCGAGCATTTCGAGCGCGAGCTCCTGCTGGATCGACTGGAGGGTTGGATGCGCGAGGTCGTACGGCCATCGTGAACGTCGCCGCACCGGAAGTTCCGCCGCTGAAGGTCCTCACCGTCGTCGGCACGCGACCGGAGGTGATCAAGCTCTCGCGCGTCATCGCCGAGCTCGAGCGCCACACGGCGCATCGCCTCGTGCATACCGGGCAGAACTTCGATCCCGAGCTCAACCGGAATCTGTTCGAGGAGCTTGGGATGCGCGCGCCCGACGACCTCCTGGCGTGCGCCGGCCGGACCTCGGCCGAGACGATCGCCAACGTGATCGTCGGCGTCGATGCGGTGCTCGAACGCGAGCGCCCGGACGCGCTGCTCGTCTACGGCGACACCAACAGCTGCTACGCGGTGGTTCCTGCCAAGCGCCGGCGGATCCCGATCTTCCACATGGAGGCGGGCAACCGCTGTTTCGATCAACGCGTGCCGGAAGAGATCAACCGCAAGGTCATCGACCACCTCTCGGATATCAACCTGCCGCTCACCGAGCACGCGCGGCGCTATCTGCTGGCCGAGGGGCTGCGGCCCGAGACGGTGATCGTGACCGGTTCGCCGATGCCTGAAGTTCTGGCGCACTACGCCGCCGGCATCGCCGCGTCCGATGCGCTGTCGCGGCTCGGCCTTTCGGCCGGCGGCTATCTGCTGCTCAGCGCCCACCGGGAGGAGAACGTCGATGAGCCGGAGCGTCTCGAGCGCCTGCTCGACACGGTGGCGGCGCTGGCGGCGACCTTCGGCCGGCGGATCGTCATGTCCACGCACCCGCGGACGCGCGTCCGGCTCGAAGCACTGGCCGCGCGGTCCGGCGCGTCGCCGTTTCCGGCCGGACTCGAGCTTTCGCGGCCGTTCGGATTCTTCGACTGGGTGCAGCTCCAGTCGCAGGCGTTCTGCGTCCTCTCGGACAGCGGCACCCTCACCGAGGAGGCGGCGCTGCTCGGCTTCCCGGCGGTGATGCTGCGCGAGGCGCACGAGCGGCCCGAGGGTATGGACGCCGGCATCGCGGTCATGGCCGGTACCGGGAGCGTGCGGGTGATCCAGGCGGTTCACCTGGTCACACGGCAGCGGCGGTCCGGGACGCCGTCGCCCGCGGTTCCCGACTACTCCCCGCGCGCCGTTTCGCGCCAGATCGTGCGGATCCTGCTCGGCCATGTGGATTTCGTGAACCGCACCGTCTGGAGGCAGCCGCAGATATGAACGATGCCGGGCGCTGTCTGGTCACCGGAGCCGACGGTTTCATCGGCTCTGCGCTGATCCGGCGGCTGCGCGGGGAGTACGGCGAAGTCTGGCGGCTGGTCCGACCGGCGAAGGCGAACGGGACCGACGAGCCGCAGACCCCGCTCACGGTGACAGCCGATCTCTCCCGCGAGCTGCCCGCTCTTGCCCGATTCGAAGTCATCTTCCACCTCGCCGGCCGGGTGCACGCCGTCGACTCCCGCAGGACAGAGGAAGAGGCGCACCATGGCGCCAACGTCGAGGGTACGCGGAACCTGCTCGCCGCGGCGGCGCGCAGCGGCTCGCGCCGGGTCGTCTTCACCAGCAGCGTCGCGGTGATGGGCGCGAGCACTCGCGGCTGCGTCGACGAGAGCGCGCTACCCGCTCCGGTCACCGCCTATGGGAGGACCAAGCTCCGCGCCGAGCAGCTGGTACTGGCCGCGGCGGCGAGCGGGGGGCCGGAGGGGGTGGTGCTGCGGCTTCCCCTGGTCTACGGGAGCGGGCAGAAGGGCAACCTCGCGCGGATGTTGCGCGCCATCGAGCGGCGGCGGTTCCCACCTCCTCCGCGCTCGGCCCAGAAGCGGAGCGTGGTGCACGTGGAGGATGTCGCCGAGGCGCTGGTCACAGCGGGCCGTCATCCGGCGGCGGCGGGCAAGGTGTTCCTCGTCTGCGAGCCCGAGGCCACGTCGACCCGCGCGATCTGGGACAGCACGCGCACCGCGCTGGGACGCTCGCCGATTTCCTGGGGGATCCCGGCGCCGGCGCTGCGCGCGCTGGGGCGGATGGGCGATCTTGCCGCCGCGGGGCTGGGTCGCCGCGTACCCTTCGACTCGAGCGGCATCGAGAGGGTCCTGGGGGATGCCTGGTTCTCCGCCGGGCGCATCGAACGCGACCTCGGCTTCCTTCCCCGGCGCCGTTTCGCCGACGAGCTGCCGCGCCTCGTCGACGAGCTCGCCCGGCGCGGCGGCGCGTCGGGAGGCGCGCGATGACCGGGAAGATCGCGTTGGCCTGCGCCATGGCGGGCGGGACGACCGCGCTGCTGCTCCTTGCGCTCTTGCGCCGGGCTCCGGCCTGGGGGCTGATCGACCGCCCAAACCTGCGCAGCTCCCATCGCACGCCGCGGCCCCGCGGCGGTGGGGTAGCGGTCGCCGTCGGCCTGCTCGCAGCCCTCGCCACGTTGACGGCGCTGGGCGGAAGGTTCCCCGTGCGCGCTGCGGTAGTTCTCGGCGCCGCCCTGGTGCTCGCGGCGGTCGGGTTCTGGGACGATCTCGCGCGGCTGAGCCCGCGGCTGCGCCTGGCGATGCAGTTCGGGGTCGCGGCGGCGATGGTCGCCGCCCTCGGCGGACTCCCGAACTTGCCGCTTCCGCCGCCCGCAGACCTCGCGCTGCCGCGC
>JAYTAM010000023.1:0-11537 GCA_043737505.1 Thermoanaerobaculia bacterium | reverse complement strand
TGCTGCGACGACCCTATCGACCGCTTCCGGCGAGGGCTCGAGGGCTGCTTTCAGCTTGTCGCTGTCTTCGTCGTTCATCTGTTGGGCTCCTTCAGCTTTTGGCGGGCGCGGACGAGCCGCATCTTGAGCGCGGATTCGGAGATGCCGAGCGCCAGCGCCGCGTCGACGATCGAGAGCTCTCCGGCGACTACGAGCAGAATGGCCTCGCGCTCCTTTACTGAAAGCTTTTGCAGTTCGCCGCGCAACCTCCGCAGCTCCGATTTCGCCTCGGTGGGTTGGATCGGATCGGCGAACGGCTCTTGTCGGAGCCCCAGGCTGGCGAGGGGCTGCGAGAGACGAGCGCGGAGGGACACTCGCCAGGCGCGGCGCCGGGCGATCGAGAAAACGAAAGATATGGGGGAATCGGGGGGCCCCGCAGCGCGCCAGCGAGCCACCAGAGCCACGAGCGCCGATTGCGCGACGTCTTCGGCCATGTCGGAGCTGGGTAGTCTCCCCCTGCAGTAGCGCAGGAGTCGCGGAGCCAAGTCGCGTACGGTCGCCTCGAGGTCCATCCGCAGGGAATGTACCCGAGGGACGGTTTAGGTCACATTTTCAGTGCGCGCGGACAAAAAAAACGCCCCGGCCGCGAGCGGCAGGGGCGATCGATTGAAAGCTAAAAGAGTGGGGCTGCGTCAGATGCGGACGACGTTCCGCGCCTGCAGGCCCTTCTGGCCCTCGACGACTTCGAAGGAGACACGGTCCCCTTCGTTGAGGGAGCGATATCCCTCGGCGAGGATCGCGGTGTGGTGGACGAATACGTCCGGGCCACTCTCACGCGAAATGAAGCCAAACCCCTTCTCGTTGTTGAACCACTTGACTGCGCCCTGCTCGGTCATGCCCTGCTCCTTACACCTACTGGGTTAGTGATGCTCGGCTTCGTTTCGAAGCCGACCTTGCCACCGGCCCGCCTTGGGCCGACGAATACGAAATCTGCACAGCTCACCGAAAACTGCCGGCTCGCCAGGATGAACGTCATGAGATCAATGTGCCTTGCGGGACGACTGGTCAGATGCGGACGACGTTGCGGGCCTGCAGACCCTTCTGACCCTCGACGACCTCGAAAGAAACCCGGTCGCCCTCATTCAGGGAGCGGTAACCCTCGGCCGTGATGGCGGTGTGATGGACGAACACGTCCGGACCGCTCTCGCGCGAGATGAAACCAAAACCCTTTTCGTTGTTAAACCACTTCACTGTGCCTTGTTCGGTCATGCGTGACTCCTTGCTGCAACTGCTTGTTGATAAGTCGCGATCCGCGAATGCGGAGCGCTGATACGAGGTCCGCGATGGACCTCAAAAATAGAAAAGAATTGGATGTGCTGGGTCAAATGGGGAGGAGGGAAATAATTTCTGTCCGGCTTGTATTGCGACGTAGTGTCTCACGGAGTTTCTGGAAATGCAAGGGGTAGCCGGCAAGCCGCCAATGCAGCGGCGAAATCCGCCGGCATGGGCGCTTCGAAGGACTCGGGCTCGAGGCCCGGAATCGACAGCCGGAACGCATGCAGGAGCGAGCGTCCGGGAGCCAGCGCGGCCCGCAGCGCCGGCGCCCGGACTCCGTGCTCCCGCGGGCCGCCGTAGAGGTCGTCGCCGACGATCGGGTGACCTGCGGCCGCGAGATGAACCCGGAGCTGATGCGTCCGCCCGGTTTTCGGAGTGAGCTCGAGGAACGCCACATGCGGCGCCTGGGCGATCGTCCGGTACTCGGTGAGCGCCGAACGGCCCTCAGGGTCGACCTTCATCCGCCGCCGGTCCTTCTTGTCCGGACCCAGCCGCTCCTCCCAGCTCCCGGTTGCCGGGCGAGGGTGCCCCCAGACCAGGGCCAGGTAGCTCTTCACCGCTTTGCGTTCGGCGAAACGGGTCACCAACTGGCGGTGAATGTCGACGTCGAGCGCGACGAGGACGACGCCGCTCGTCGATTCGTCGAGCCGGTGCACCAGCTGTGGATCCCGCCCCTCGAACAACGCGCGCTCGCGGAAGCGGAGCGCTTCGACCAGGGCGCGCGCGGCGCCGTGCGGATCGGCACGCGAGGTGCGGAGCGACAGCCCCGCCGGCTTGTCGATCGCCGCGAAGCGATCGCCGAAATAGATCAGTGAGGCCGGCAGTCTCCTGGCCGACGGACCCTCCGGCCGGTTCAATCCGCGAACTTTCTCATCGTTCTCATCATGGCCAGATCTCCTTTGCTGCCGAAAAAGAGGGCGAAGTAGCGCCGCTGAAGCTGGGCGTCCGGGCTGACGAAACGCCGCGCCATCGCTGCCGCGAACGCACTTTCTGGCGCGTATGCCGCGGCCCAGGCGGCGGCATTTCCGCCGATCGGATTCCGCACCAGGCGCGCCACCGGATCACCCGAGGACTCCTGCTCGAAGGCCGGCGGCCAGGGGTGATAGGCGCCCAGGGCGGCGAAAAGGAGCGACACCGGCAGCAACGCGACGAAGAGCGCCCGGGCCCATCGCTCGCCTGCCACGAGCAGCGGCGGCGCGCAAAACAGCAGCAGCGGCTGTATGGGGAGGAGATAGCGGTAGCCGTAGGACCAGCCGCCATAGGAACCGGCGAGCAGGGCGTGGCCGACGAACTGCAGGGCGAGGCCGCAGGCGAGCAGGCGCCAGATCGTCACGTCGCCGGGGGGGCCGAACGGCATCCCGGCGGAGGGGCGGCGGCAGGCAAGCACCAGCCCCCAGGCTCCGAGGAGGAGCACGGGCGAGACCGCGAAGAGCCCGTGGCTGCCGAAGAGCAGTTCCAGTGGATAGGCAGGGCTTTCCGGCAGAACCACCCCACCGGCCGACGGACCCGCCTGAGCGGAGAGATCGACGGCGCCCGGTACGAGCTTCACCGGCAGCACCGAGCCGTGCGTCGCGAAGTTCGCCACGCACGCCAGCGCGAGGCTGCAGGCGATTCCGCAGAGGAACCGCCGGAACGCATGCCCCGCGCCGCTGCGCCATGCCATCCAGGCGAAGACCGGAACCAGGCCGAGCCCGGGCAGCAGATCGACCGCAGCCGCGAGGCCAGTGGTTACCCCGGCCGCGAGTCCGCGGCCGTCGAGCGCCGCGAGGCAGGCGGCGAAGAGCAGAGCGCCGGCGACGGTGTGGTTGTTGAGGGTCGTCGAGTAGGTGAAGACCAGGGTTCCGGCGCCCAGCGCGATCGTCAGCAGCACCCGCCAGCTTCGGCCGAGCTCTGCGTAGCGACCGAGGGCGGCGTAAAAGCTCGCCACCAGCCAAGCGCTGGGTACGCCGATGAGCAGAAGGGTCACCCAGTAGAGCACTCTGGCCGCTCCCCGGCCGGCGAGCGACCAGCCGAAGAGCTCCTGCAGCCCGGCGTAGACCGCTGCCCCGGCGAGTGACAGCAGAGGCGGTTTGTTCGAGTACTCGCGCTCGCCGATCCGGACGCGGTCGATGTTGGACGAGAATCGCGACCGCTCGACGCTCGACGTGCCGTAGTCGACCAGAGATTCGATCGCCGCCCAGCGCGAGGCATCGTTGCCGGCGGTAAATACCCGGCGATGGGTGGTCGCGGCATAGAGGCTCAGCGCCAGGATAAAGACGACCGCGGCCGCCGGAAGCCGTCGCATGGGTGGGAGCAAGCATAGCCGGTAACCATTGGTCGCCCTCGTGCGTATCTCTTCAAGGACAAAGCTCAGCAAAGGGGTTGTTTTGAAGCCAAGGGACGAAGAGCAGTTGCAGCGCGCGATCGCTTTCGACGGCAGACTCTCCGACGGGTGCATTCGCGAATCGCCCCGGCCAGGCCGTTTGCGAGCCTTTTCATCTACCGGTCTTTTTCTCATCTCGCTGTTCTCGATCGAATCGCTCTACGGCGAAGAAACACCGGCCGGA
The DNA here is from genome assembly GCA_043737505.1 of Thermoanaerobaculia bacterium. GTDB lineage: Bacteria > Acidobacteriota > Thermoanaerobaculia > Multivoradales > JAGPDF01 > JAGPDF01. The sequence goes on along the minus strand of JAYTAM010000023.1, from coordinate 7,677 downwards.
TCGACCGTCGGCGATCGGGCGCGCTACACGGCGCTGCGCGCAGCCGCGCCGGTCAGAATCGACGGAGTCCTCGACGACGCCGCCTGGGCCGGCGCCCCGACCTTCGAGCTCGCCTACGAGACCCGCCCGGGGGAGAACACGCCGGCAAAGGTCCGCACCGAGGGATGGGTCGCGTTCGACGACGAGTTTCTCTACTTCGCATTTCACGCTTTCGATCCCGAGCCGGAGAAGATCCGCGCGCGCTACACCGACCGCGACAGGGCTTTTCAGGACGATTTCGTGGGCCTCGTCATCGACACCTTCAACGACGAGCGCCGCGCTTTCGAATTCTTCGTCAATCCGCTCGGTGTACAGATGGACCTCATCCAGGACGACGTTACGCAAAACGAAGACGACTCCTGGGACGCGATCTGGAACTCGGCCGGCAGGATCGTCGCCGACGGCTGGACCGTCGAGGCGGCCATTCCCCTCTCCTCGCTGCGCTTCAAGGAGGGGAACGGAACGTGGGGCTTCGACGCCCTGCGCATCCATCCGCGCGAGAACCGGACCCGCATCGGCTTGAATCCGCTGGCGCGCGGACGCAACTGCTATCTCTGCCAGGAGGCCAAGCTCGACGGCCTCGAGGGAATCCGGCCGGGCCGCGACCTCGAGCTCGATCCGACCTTCACCGCCGGGCGCACCGACCGCCGCGAGCCGTTCCCGACCGGCTCGTTCGAGAAGGCGGACGACGCCACCGATTTCGGCCTCACCGCCCGCTGGGGAGTGACGCCGGACCTGACCCTCCTCGGCACCGTCAATCCGGACTTCTCCCAAGTCGAGTCCGACGCCGCCCAGCTCGACGTCAATAATCAGTTCGCGCTCTTCTACGCCGAGAAGCGCCCTTTCTTCCTCGAGGGCGCCGACTACTTCGCAACCGGCATCAACGTCGCCTACACCCGCAACATCGCCGATCCGGCCTGGGGGCTGAAGCTCATCGGCAAGCCGGGGAAAAACGCCGTCGGCCTGATCGTCGCCGAGGACCGGGTCACCAATCTCCTGCTCCCGGGGAGCGAGGGCAGCGAGCTCGCGAGCCTCGGGGAGGAGAGCACCGCGACGATCGGCCGCTACCGCCGCGACATCCTGGGAACCTCCACCGTCGGAGCGATCTACGCCGGCCGCGAGGGCGACGGCTACCACAACCGGGTCCTCGGCCTCGACAGCTCCTTCCGCTTCGGCGAGCGCCATCGCCTGCAGGTTCAGGCCATGGGCTCACGGACAATCTATCCGGAGGCCTTTGCCGTGGCGCATGCGCAACCCACGGGCGAGCTGGACGGCCACGCGCTCGAGGTCGCTTACGACTACACCTCCGAGGACTGGTTCGGCTATTTCCGCGCCAGCGATTTCGCGCGCGACTTCCGCGCCGACCTCGGGTTCGAGCCGCAGGTCGACTACCGCAAGGGGGTCTTGGGGCTGGAGCGAATCTGGAACGGCGACGACAAGCATTGGTATACCCAGATGCGGGTCGGAGGTGACTACGACGAGACCTACGACCAGAGCGGCAATCTGCTGGAACGCGAAGCCGAGTTTTGGTGGCAGGCGAACGGACCGATGCAGTCGTTCGTCAACCTAGGTCCGGGCCGGCGCACCAAGGTCTATCAGGGGCGCGAGTTCGACCAGAACTACCTCAACCTTTACGCCGAGGTCCGGCCGACCGGGAGTCTCTACTTCTACGTCGAAGGCACCGTCGGCGACGAGATCGACTACTCCCAGGCGCGGGCGGCCGACGGTGTCACGCTCGCCCCCGGCGTGCGGCTCGACATCGGACGGCACCTGCGCCTCACCCTGGACGAGCACTACCAGGCTTTGGACGTCGAGAGCCAGCGGCTCTTCACCGCCCAGATCCTGGAGCTGCGCGCGACCTACCAGTTCAACCTGCGCACTTTTGTGCGGCTGATCAGCCAGTACGTCGACATTCAGCGCGACACCGATCTCTACGCAACGGTCGTCGAGGCGGAGAGCCGCGAGCTCTTCAACCAGCTGCTCTTTTCGTACAAGATCAATCCGCAGACCGTGCTCTTCGTGGGTTATTCGGACACCGCTTTCGGCAGCCCGTCGATCGATCTCACCCAGGAGAGCCGGACTGTCTTTCTCAAGCTCGGCTACGCCTGGCGGCTCTGAGCTACTTGCAGATCTCCGCGCCGCTGCCGGCGATCTGGTAGACGTGGAACGGGCCGTCGCCCTGGACGGTCGCCTCGTCGAGCTTCTCGCCGCGCTCCTTGGCCAGGTGCTTCAGGTGCTGGACGTACTTGGCGCGGCTCATCTCGAGGTCTTCGACCTTGCCTTGAGCGACCGCCTGCTTGCCGCGCGCGGCGACCGGGAACACGATGTCGCCGTCCTTGACCTTGACCTTGAGCATCCGTCCGCCGTCGCCCGCCTGAATCTCCATCCAGCAGCCGGCCATCTCGCAGACCTCGTGGACTTCGCCTTCCACCCGGACCTGCTTGCCGGTGAAGGAGGCCGGCTGGTCGAGGATCGCGGCGATCGCCGTGGTTTCCGTGAGCGTCACTCCCGCGCCGTACGAGGTCTTTTCGCAGGTAGCGGCGAGAGCGGGGGTCGCGGTCAGGAGCAGCAGAGAGGAAAGCAGGCGGATACGCATGAAGGTTCTCCCGGTTGGATCGTTGGTGGAAGGAAACGGGCGCGTCGAGCCGCCCGCCGGTGGGGGGAATTGTATGGAATTCGACGTCCTTTCGCGGCGTGCGGCCGGCACACGTTCTCGGGTAGACTTCATGACTGGCTTTTGCCTTGCATTCCTGCCGCCCAACGCCATTCCGGCGGTCCGTCCCCCACCCGGATCCAACCCAGAGGAGAACCACCGCAATGACTCACTCCCCGAAATCGCTGAAGCAGCCCCGTGCCCTGGCCACCATGGCATCGCTCGCCATCCTCGGCCTGGTCGGCTTCGTCCTGCCGGCCTGCGCCGGAGAGAAGAGCACCGCCACCAAGCCCGCCGCCGCCACCGCCGCAGCCGCCGACAAGAACACGCCGGTCGCCGAGGTCAATGGCAAGGCGGTGACCATGGCCGACCTCGAGACGATGCTCAAGCCGCAGCTCGACAAGCTCGACCAGCAGCGCCAGCAGCTGCTCGAACAGGGACTCGACCGCCTGGTCGAGCAGAAGCTCATGGAGACCGAAGCGGCTGCACGCGGCATCGACGTCCTCGCGCTGCAGCAGGCCGAGATCCAGGGCAAGGTCGGCGAAGTGACCGACGCCGAAGTCGCCACCTGGTACCAGGAGAATCAGCCGCGCGTCCAGGGTCGTCCGCTCGAGCAGATCGCGCCACAGATCAAGCAGTTCCTCGGGCAACAGCGCGGCCAGACGGTTCAGGAGACGTTCATCAAGTCGCTGCGCGCCAAGTACAAGACCCGGATTCTCATGGACGTCGCCCGCGTCCAGGTCGCCGAGGCCGGCTCGCCGGCGAAGGGCGGCCCGGTCGGCTCGCCGATCACCATCATCGAGTTCTCCGATTTCCAGTGTCCCTTCTGCAGCCGCGTGAACCCGGCCATGGCCCAGGCCAAGGAGACCTACGGCGACAAGGTCCGCTTCGTTTTCCGGCAGTTCCCGCTCAACATCCATCCTCAGGCACCGAAGGCGGCCGAAGCCTCGCTCTGCGCCCACGATCAGGGTAAGTTCTGGGAGATGCACGATGCGCTGTTCGCCGACCAGCAGAAGCTCTCGGTGCCGGACCTCAAGGCGACTGCGGCCAAGGTCGGCGTCGATGTGGCGAAGTTCGACGCCTGCCTCGACGGCGGCTCGAAGGCGGAGATCGTCACGCGCGACATGGCGGACGGCTCGGCGGCCGGTGTCTCCGGAACTCCGGCGCTGTTCGTGAACGGCCGCTTCATCAACGGCGCGGTGCCGTATGAAGAGCTCGCCAAGGTGATCAACGACGAGCTGTCGCGCAAGGGCATCGAGGTTCCGGCGACGAAGTGAAGTCGGGCAACCTTTCTTCCGACTCCCCCTCCACGCCGGAACTCTTCGGACCGGCGTGGGTGGAGCGCTTCGAGCGCGAGCTCGCGGTGAACGAGCCCTTTCGCGTCGCTGCGGCGAGATGGAAGGGCTCGTTGGCGCTGTCCCTCGTCCCCGACGGAACCGCCGGTTTCGACAGTGGACGGGGGGTATTTCTCGATCTGGCCCACGGTAGCGCGCACGCCGTCCGGACCGCATTGCCAGGTGACCTTACCTCGGCGACCTTCTGCCTCGAAGCACCGGCCGCGATCTGGATCCGACTGCTCTCGGGCGAGCTCGAACCCGCGCCCGCCATCATGGGCGGCGGACTTTCGATCACTCGCGGCTCGCTGTTCTCGCTCTTGCCCCACATTCAGGCCGCGAAGGCGCTCCTGCACTGCGCGCGTCTCGTGCCCACCGTCCTGCCGCTCTCCGGAAGCTGAACCGATGCGCGAACTGAAGACGACCAGCTTGCGCGGCCTCGACCGCAGCACACTCCCCTTTCGCCTGTTCGAGAAGGCCAAGCGCTTCGGAATCTGGAACCCGGCGACGATCGACTTCGCGCAGGATCGCCTCGACTGGGTTCGACTCGCTGAGCCGGAGCGCGACCTGCTCCTCCGTCTGACGTCGATGTTCCAGGCCGGCGAAGAGTCGGTCACCCTCGATCTCCTGCCGCTCATTCAGGTGATCGCCGGAGAGGGCAGGATCGAAGAGGAGATGTTTCTCACCTCCTTCCTCTGGGAGGAGGCGAAGCATGTCGACCTCTTCCGCCGCTTCCTGGACGAAGTGACCGGCGATCGGCGGGACCTTGCTGGTTTCCACTCGCCGAGCTTTCGAGCGATCGTCTACGAAGCCCTGCCCGAAGCGATGGGGCAACTGCAGAGCGACAGCTCGGCGGTTGCAGTCGCGCGCGCCGCGGTGACCTACAACATGATCGTCGAAGGCGTTCTGGCCGAGACCGGCTATCAGGGCTATCTGTCGATCCTGGAGTCGCGCGGCATCCTGCCGGGAATCTGCGCCGGAGTCCGGCTCCTCCGGCAGGACGAGGCGCGCCACATCGCCTATGGAGTTCACCTGCTCTCACGGCTCGTCGCCGAAGGCGGGCCCGAAGTGTGGCAAGCCATCGAAGCACAGATGGAACGGCTCCTGCCGCCGGCCCTCGGGGTCGTGCAGGAGATGTTCTCGCCTTACGACCCGGTTCCGTTCGGAGTCGATCCGGAGCAGTTTCTCGGCTTCGCGATGACCCAGTTCCAGTACCGTTTCGCGCGCATCGAACGGGCTAGAAGTGAAGGACTCGTGGAGATCGACCTCGACGAGGACGATGGAGCGATCCCCTCTTGAGCACTTATCTCGTCACCGGCGCCTGCGGCTTCATCGGCGCGAACTTCGTCCACGACGTCCTCGACCGCGAATCCGGCGCGACCGTCGTCGCTCTCGACAACATGTCGTTCGCAGCCAACGAGGCGAACCTGGCGGAAGTCCGCGACCGCGTCCACCTCGTCGTCGAGGACATCTGCGATTTCACCGGCATGCTCGAGGTCTACGCGAAGTTCGAGCCGGATTTCGTCGTCAACTTCGCCGCCGAGAGCCACAACGACCGCGCGGTACTCGATCCGTCCGCCTTCGCGCGCACCAATGCCCTGGGCGCGCAGACGCTGCTCGAGGCCACCCGGAGACAGCAGCGTCATCCGGTGAAGCGCCACCTCCACGTCTCGACGATCGAGGTCTACGGCGAGCTCGCCGACGACGCCGCCTTCTTCACCGAAGGCAGCCCGCTGAACGCCAAGACCCCCTACAGCGCGGCCAAAGCGGCCGGCGATCAGTTCGTGCGCGCCTACATGCAGACCTATCGCGACATGGACATCGCGATGACCCACTGCGCGAACAACTACGGCCGGTTCCAGTTTCCCGAGAAGCTCGTGCCGCTGATGATCACCAACGTCCTCTGCGGCAAGAAGGTGCCGGTCTACGGCGACGGCCTGCAGATGCGCGACTGGCTGCACGTCTCGGATCACTGCGCGGCGATCTGGACGATCCTGCACGCACCGCGCGTACCGGTGACCTACGACGCCGCGACACGCCCTGAGCTGCTGCCGATCTACGACGTCTCGGCGCGCAACGAGCGCACCAACCTCGAGATCGTCGAACGCGTGCTGGCGCTCCTCGGCAAACGCTCCGAGGACTGGATCGAGCACGTTCCGGACCGTCCGAACCACGATCGCCGATATCTGATCGATCCGGCGAAGCTCGAGACCGAGCTCGCCTGGAGGCCGCTGGTCGCCTTCGACCAGGGGATCGAAGAGACGGTGAAGTGGTACGTCGACCACCGGGACTGGTGGGAGGCGATCCTCGCCCGCACCGGCAACCTCGCGTTCGACTGGGCTCGCGGAACCGCTTCGCCTTCGCCCACGCCGACTCGATAGAATCACCGGGCGATGACCGACACCGCCCCCGACTCCGCGACCCTAGGCCGCAGCCGCCCCCACCGTCCCGATAGCGAGGGCGCCGGCCTCGTCCTCAGCCGAGCGAGCGTCCTCGCCGACTACCGCATCGGCTGGGAGAGCCGCCACGCGAGCCTCCTGGGCCGCAGGGAGGCGCTCACCGGCAAGGCCAAGTTCGGCATCTTCGGCGACGGCAAGGAGCTCGCGCAGCTCGCCATGGCGCGTGCCGCGCGGCCGGGTGACATCCGCTCGGGCTACTACCGCGACCAGACGTTCATGATGGCCGTGGGGCAGCTGACCCTCGAGCAGTTCTTCGCCCAGCTCTACTCCGACGCCGACCCGGCGCGCGAGCCGCACTCCTCGGGCCGGCAGATGAATGCCCACTTCGCGACCCGGATGCGCGACGGCTCGGGCGCACCGCTGTCGATGATGAACGCGGTCCACACCTCCGCCGACATGGCGCCCACCGCCGGGCAGATGCCGCGCCTCGTCGGGCTCGGCTACGCCTCGCGCCTCTACCGTGAGGTCCCGGAACTGGCGAGCGGTTTCGAGATGTTCTCGAACAACGGCGATGAGATCGCCTTTGGCACCATCGGCAACGCCTCGACCGCCGAGGGGCACTTCTGGGAGGCGGTCAACGCGATCGGCGTCATCGGTGCGCTCTGCCTGATCTCGATCTGGGACGACGGCTACGGCATCTCGGTGCCGAACGAGTTCCAGATCTGCAAGGAGGACCTCTCCGAGATGCTCTCCGGATTCGCGGCGCCTGCCGGCGGCGGGGGCGGCCGCGGCTACGCCATGTTCCGCGTCCGCGGCTGGGACTATCTCGGTCTGGTCGACGCCTATGCCGAGGCGGCGGAGACGATCCGGCGCGACCGGCGCCCGGCGCTGATCCATGTGGCCGAAGTGACTCAACCTCAGGGGCACTCCACCTCGGGCAGCCACGAACGCTACAAGTCTCCGGAGCGTCTCGCGTGGGAGATCGAGTTCGACGGTCTGTCCAAGTTCCGCGCCCTGATCCTCGAACAGGGAATCGCCGACGCGGCGGAGCTCGATGGCATCGAGGCCGCGGCGGCAGCGAAAGTGCGTGCGGCACAGCACGCCGCCTGGGACGCGTTCCAGGGCTCGCTCGCCGGCGAGAAGGCGACGTTTCTCGAGCTCGCGCGGGCGGTCCAAGTCGACTCGCCCGCCGCCGCCGCCATCGAATCCGTGGTCGCGAGCTTCGACCGCCTGCAGCCGATGCAGCGTCGGA
>JAYTAM010000022.1:0-5003 GCA_043737505.1 Thermoanaerobaculia bacterium | reverse complement strand
GGCGCTACCGCCGGCGCCTCGACCGAGACTCCGGCGAATGTGAACGGCCGTATCTGGATCTGGGCGACCGGAGCCGGCCTGCTGCTCGCAGGAGTGGGCACTGCAGGAGCGCTCCGCCGGAGGTCGGGCGCGCGAGGCTCTGCGCGCCCGCTCCCGGCCATCCTGCGCGCGATCGAGGCCGGCGCCGCGCGAGTGACTCCGCGGGAGACCGCGACCGAGCTCGAGGAGGCCTTGCGTCACCACCTCGCAAGTCGCTTCGAAATCGCGCCCGGCACGCCGGTCTCGCAGTGGCCGGCCCGCCTGGTCGCGGCGAAGGTCGATGCGGCCGCCGCGACCGAGCTCGCCGAACTGACGAAAGAGCTGCACTACCTGCGCTATGCGCCCGAGCTCGCGGCCGCTCAAGAGCTCCGCGCCGAGGCCCTGACGCGCGCGAGGCGGCTCGCCCGCGCCCTGCGCTGAGTGGCTGCACAAGGCCAGGACGCCACTTCTGGTATCTTTCCGCCGGTTTACTTCAGCGTGCAGAGTGCCTGGTCATGAGCGAAGTCTTCAGTCTCGACCCCCACGCTCTCGAGCAATTCCTCGAGCGCCGACGTGCGTCTCAACCGCATTTCGAACCCGAGATGAGTCTGGCGGACAATCTCGTCGAGGTTCTGCGCAAGGCGGACGAGTTCGTGCCCTCGGAGGCAGGGTCGATCCTGCTCGACAATCCGCGCATCAAACAGGTCGACCGCAGCCGCAACCGGCTGACCTTTCTCGCCGCCTTCGGTGACAAGGCGCAGCTCCTCGTCGGGCAGACCTTGCCCGCCGACCAGGGGATCGCCGGCCACGTCTACCTGTCGGGCCGGGCCTATTCGTCGACCGATGTCGCCTCGGACCAGTTCTTCAACGCCGCAGTCGACGCCGAGACCCAGTACCGCACCCAGTCGCTGGTCGCCATTCCGATCCGCATCGGGACCGACGTCTGCGGCGTCCTGGAGCTGATCAACCGGCGCGGTGCCAGCTTCTACAGCGAGCACGAGCGCGACCTGCTGGAGATTTTCGCCGACTACATCTCGATCTCCATCCAGAACGTGCTCGACGGCCGGCTGGCGCAGGAGGCGGCGAAACGCGACAACCTGACCGGGCTGTTCAACGACCGCTACCTGCACTCGGCGCTCGAACAGACCCTGGAGCAGTGCCGGGAGAGCGGCCGCGATCTGGCGCTGCTCTTTCTCGACCTCGACTACTTCAAACTGGTCAACGACAAGCACGGCCATCTGGCCGGCTCGCAGGTGCTGCGGGAGACCGGCCAGCTTCTGCGCCGCTCGGTCGGGCTGGCGCGTGCGCTGGTGGCGCGCTACGGCGGCGACGAGTTCGTCATCGTGCTCCCGGACACCTCGGCGGTGGAGGCGATGGCGATTGCCGAGCGCCTCCGCGCCGACGTTCAGAATGCGATCTTCTGCGACGCTCCCGGGGAGATCCAGCCCGATCCGCTCTTCCTGTCCGGGCTTTTCTGCTCGATCGGCGTCGCCACCCTCTCCCGCCATGTCGAGCCCACGCTCAGCCTCGCCGTCACCAAGAGCCAACTCCTGCGGCTCGCCGATTCGGCGATGTATCGCGCCAAGGAGGCGGGGCGGAATCGGGTGATGCTCGCCGAGACCGCTGCCGACCTGGACTCGGGCCTGTCGCGCACCGCCGCGCGTTGACCCGGCCTCGAGCCGGCTGATAGGCTGAGCCCGCTTCGACTGCCCTGCAAAGGCTTCCCGGCCTTTTGACCAGCCTTCCGAAAGAACGACTTCCAGCAATCCATACGACGCGAGGCAGAGATGACCACGACCGTCCACCCGTCCGTTCGCTTCACCCCGCAAGAGGTGCGTGAAGTCCTCGCCCGGCACATTCTCGTCGACGGGTACCACATGGTGCAGGACATCGAGAAGAGCCACGGGGTTTTTCTGCACGACGCCGTCCGCGGCCGCGACGTGCTCGACTTCTTCGGTCACTTCTCGACTTCGCCGCTGGGATTCAACCACCCGAAGCTGTCCACACCGGAGTTCGCCCATCGCATCCTGCCCGCGGCGATCAACAAGCCGGCCAACTCGGACATCTACACCACCTACATGGCCGAGTTCGTCGAGACCTTTTCGCGCACCGTCCCTGAAGCCTTCCGCAAACGCCTGTTTTTCATCGAGGGCGGCGCGCTCGCGGTCGAAAACACCCTCAAGGTGGCTTTCGACTGGAAAGTTCGCAAGAACCTGGCCGCCGGACGGCCGGAGGGCGGCTCGCAGATCCTGCATTTCCGCCAGGCATTCCACGGCCGCAGCGGCTACACCCTGTCGCTCACCAACACCGCCGATCCGAGGAAGACGCAGTACTTCCCCACCTTCCCCTGGCCCCGGGTGACCAACCCGATGCTGAGTTTCCCGCCGACTCCGGAGGGTCTCGAAGCGACCCTGGCACTCGAGCGGCAGTCGGTTGGAGAAATCGAGAGCGCGGTTGCGCGGCACGGACACGACATCGCCGCCCTCATCATCGAGCCGATCCAGGGCGAGGGGGGCGACAACCATTTCCGCGCCGAGTTCCTGCAGAAGCTGCGGCAGCTCGCCGACGAGCACGAGTTCCTGCTCATTTTCGACGAGGTGCAGACCGGCTTCGGAACGACCGGCAAGTGGTGGTCGTTCGAGCACTTCGGCGTCGAGCCGGACATCTTCTCCTTCGCCAAGAAGACCCAGATCTGTGGCCTGGCCGCCGGTCCGCGGGTCGACGAGGTCGACTCTGTGTTCAAGATCTCGTCGCGTATCAATTCGACCTGGGGTGGCAACCTCGTCGACATGGTGCGTTGCCAGAAGATCATCGAGGTGATCGAGGAGGAGGGCCTGCTCGAGAACGCCACCCGGGTCGGCGCGCACCTGGTCGACGGATTCCACGCGCTCGAACGCCTCTTCCCCGGCAAGGTCTCCAACGGCCGCGGCCGCGGCTTCTTCGTCGCCTTCGACCTGCCGGACAGCGAGACCCGCTCGCGCACGCTCAAGGCCTTGAACGACAGCGACGTTCTCGGCCTGGCCTCGGGCGATCGCGCCATCCGCATGCGTCCGCCGCTGGTCCTGTCGCAGAACGAAGCGGACGAGGGCCTGCGGCGCATCGAACGGGCGCTGGCGACGGTTCTCGCCTAGTCCGGGGAGCTCCAGGTAGCCGGGGGTAGCCCAGGGCAGCCGGCAACCCCGGCGGGCACCCGCTCAGCGGGGCGCGCAACGGTCGCGCGGGAACGCCTCGGGCGACGAGCTCTCGACGCCGACGGCGCTCGGCAACTTCATCTTCCGGACTCCCGCCCGCTCGACGCGGATTCGCGCCACATCCGCCCGCCAGGGCGAGCGCCGGAAAAGGTGCAGGGATACGGCGAGCGCCGGCGTGGTGTCGATCTGCGCCGCGAGCTCGACTTCGTCGCCTTCGGAAGCCGCCGAAGCCGCAGAAGCCGCCGGCGCCACTGGCGCCACTGGCGCCCGAGGCAAGGTCGCCGCCTGCTTCAACATCTCCACCCGCCAGCCGGCATCGATGCCCGGCCAATGCTCGAGGAGCGCGAGCGCCTTTCCCCGAAGCTCTTCGCCGCCGCGCCAGGAACTCGCCGCGGCGAGACGCGGCTCGGCGAGCATGGCCCTCGCAGCGCATTCGGCCCCCCGTTTTCCGCCGCCGTAGATCGTCGCCAGCTGGAACGGCGCGAAGCCGCTGAGGGGATCCAGTGCCAGGGCCTGTTCCCACGCCGCGCGCGCCCGATCTGTCTGCCCGGCTTCGAGCGCGAGGGATCCGCCGCGAAGCCACAGGGCGGCAATTCCGCGCGCCGCCTGGGCCGCGGCGAGCGCCGCGTCGGCGCGCTCGTCGATCGGAGCCGACGACGCCCAGGCCCAACGCGCGCGATAGAGCGGAAAGTCCGGATCGATCGCCAGGGCGCGCTCGACGAGCGGCAAAGCGTCGGCCCGCACGCGGATACGGGCCGCCTGCTCGTAGAACCCCTGGGCGCGAGCGAGCGGCAACAGCATCGCCACAGCCCCGGCTGCATACAGGACGACCGGAAGTCGCACGACCCAGCGCCGCCGCCGGCTCACTGCGTCGTCCCCTTCGACGGCGCGCAGCCCGGCCGCGCCCTCCCCAGCGAGCGCGGCTCCGGCAGCCAGCGCCGCCGCCAGCGGCAGCGCAGTGACCGAGAGCTGGGCGCCGCCCAGCGAAGTGAGCAGGAATCCGGCGACGCCGGCGATGCCCGCCTCCACCAGGCCGCGGTCGGCCGCGGCGGCGCGGCCGCGCCAACGCCGGAGGAGGAAGAGGCCGACGACGCTCGACGCCAGCGCCAGGCCGGGGAAACCGAGCTCGTAGGCGAGCGCCAGCGGCAGCGAGTGCATCTCTCCCACGACCTCGCCGGGAGGATTCACCCCCGGCAGCGGGCGCAGATGGAGGGCGAGTGTCCAGGGCGTCGATCCCGGACCCCAGCCGAAGAGCGGTCGTTCGGTCGCCCCTGCGAGGCCGGCTTGCAGATAGACCAGGCGCGCCGACGCCGACGAGTCTTCGCCGCGCACGATCGCCGCCGCCCGCGGCACGAGCAGCGCGAGGCCGAGCAGCGCGAGACCCAGAACCAGATGCCGCGCGCGCTCGAAGCGAGCCGCTCCGGCAAGCGCCACGAGGGCGAGCGCCGCACCGCCCAGGAAGGAGCGCGTCGCGACGAGAGCGACCACCGAGGCGGCGATCGCCAGCATCGAAAGCCCGCGCACGACACCCCGGTGGCGCAGCGCGAGCACCGTAAGCGGCAACGCAATGACGAGAAAGGCGGCGAGCAGATTGTGGTGCCCGAGGGGCATCGCCGCACGCGAGGTGCCTTGGCGCCACTGCTCCCAGATCGCCCACAGCGCGGTCGCGGCGACCACCGCGCTCCATGCCGCCACGCCGATTCGCCGCCGGCGTTCGTTCGACCAGCAGCGGGCGACGACCGGCGCCAGCAGAAGGTAAGCCGGCAGGAGCCAGATGCCGACACGCCCGGCGCG
>JAYTAM010000021.1:0-25979 GCA_043737505.1 Thermoanaerobaculia bacterium | reverse complement strand
ATGAGAGGTCTGCTCATCTTGACGCCGCCGGATCCGAGATTCCCCGAAGTCCAGGTCACGTTGCGAACCCGCAACCGCTGGGCCGTCGCCTCCGCCGTTCGCCAGGCGCTGCGCCGAGCCGGCAAGGACCGCCGCGATATCGACCTCTTTCTCGCCGAAGCCATGGCGAGCGAGGATCCCCAGACCCTGCAGGAGATCTGCGGGCGCTGGGTGAATCTGCGGCCGCTGGCGTCGAACTAGCCCACGCCCGCCCCGCCATGAGAGTAGACTGGTCCCGCTCCGCGCAAGGAGCGGACCCAGACGTGGCCGGTTTCGCGAAGGACTTCGGAAGGTGACTTTCCCTGCCAGACCGGGCGGCAGAGACCTCGCCGCTCCGCCGGCCTGGATGGCACTGCTGGCGCTGCTCGCTCTGCTGGCGCTGACGACGACCGGCTGCCGGTCCCGCGAGACGGTCCGGTTCGGCATCGTGGTCTCCGACGAGGCCGTCGCCGCAGCAGAGCTCGCGGCGGCGGAGATCAATGCCAGCGGCGGCATCCGCGGCCATCCGCTTGAGCTGCACGTGATCGCCGGCGGCGGCAGCACGCGCGCCGGCCCCGCTCTCGAGGCGGCCGAGGAGCTGTCCTTGGACCCGACGATCCTCGGCGTCGTCGGCCACTCCAACAGCAGCGCGAGCCTCTCTGCGGCGCAGATCTACAACACGCGCCACGTGGTTCAGATCGCGCCGACGAGCTCCGCTCCCCTGTTGAGCCAGGTCGGACCGTTTACCTTCCGGCTCGTTCCGAGCGACGTCCACCAGGCGCGGTTCCTCGCCGACCAGGTGACCGCCGGCCACGCCACTCCCCGAACCGCCCTGCTCTTCGTCAACGACGACTACGGCCACGCCCTGCACGAGGAGTTGCGTGCCCTCTTGAAGGAGGCCGGCGTGCCGGTGGTCTACGACGCGCCGTACAGCCACGAGGAGCCGCTGGGCGACCCGGCCGCGACCGCGCGCCGGATCGGCCAGGAGAGGCCTGACCTGCTCGTCTGGATCGGACGCTCGGAACAGTTGCTCCAGCTCCTGCCCGAGCTGCGGCGAGCGAGCGCTGGCATCCGGATCCTGGCGAGCGACGGGATCGACGTGGCTTACCAGAACGAAAGTGGGCTTCTCGACGGTGTGCGGTTCGTGAGGCTGGTCGATATGACCGCCCCGCGCGCAGGCCTCGAAGACTTGCGCGCACGCTTTCTTCCCCTGACCGGTTTCCCGCTGACACCCGAAGCCGCGCTCACCTACGACGCCGTCATGCTGCTCGCCTCCGCGGCGCGCAGCCAGGGGCTGCGACCCGAGGCGATCCGCGACTACCTCGCCGGCGTCGGCACGCGAAACCCGGCTCACGCTGGCGCCACGGGGACCATCGCCTTCGACGCCGACGGCAACCCACGACCGGCCTACACTCTCGTCGAGGTCACCGCTTCCGGTCCCCGAGTCGTCGTCCCCAGCCGATCCGCGGTGCCCGAGTGAGCCGGCCGCCTTCGCTGCGTCGCCTGCTGCTGCTCGGTAGCATCGGCTTCGCGATCGCCGCGAGCGCTGTCATGTTGGGTACGATCGTGCGCTTCGACTCCATGCAGCGCGACGTGGATCGCGAGAGGAGCCTGCAGTTGTCCGAGCAGCAAAAATAGGGACTGTCCCTACTTCTTCGCCGCGCAACATCGTCGGCTCTCTTTTCTCCCGGCTTTACCGACGAGGGGTGGCTGGACCGAGGGCTCGGCATGGAATCAGATCGCGCGGAGCGCTTCTTCAGCGAGCACCCATGGGAAACGGGCCAGACAGGACCCCGAGCACACCGCCTCGCACAGGACAGCGGCAAGTCCTTTTCTTGCGGTAAATTACGGATAGATTGCCGGATGCCGGCCCCGTCGCCTGACGCTTTTCCAGATTTCCCCTTCCAAGGCCGGCAATTGCCGGTAGAACAAGGCCGGGAGCTGTACACTGACAGGCTGCAGTGTCCCGCCCCGCCGCCATCGCAGGCGTCTCCATGAAATTTCCTCGGGTTGCGGCTCTTTGCCTCGCCATCGGCGCCTGCTCCGCTCCGGAGCCGGTGCGCATCGCCGTGGTGATGACTCTCGATGGCGTCCTCGCCGCCCAGCTCGCTGCCGAGGACGTTCGCGCCGCCGGCGGCATCCGCGGCCGTCCGCTCGAGCTCGTCCTCGTCGAAGAGAGCCACTCGGATCCGCCACGGCAAGCGATCGCTACCGCCGAACGGCTGACGCCCGACCCAAGTGTACTGGCGGTGATCGGACATCGCGGCAGCAGCGCCAGCCTAGCCGCCTCTCAGGTCTACAACGCCGGCCATCTCCCGCAGCTCGCTCCGACCTCTACCGCCCCGCTCTACACCCAGGCGGGGCCTTACAGTTTTCGCCTGGTGGCGAGCGACGTTCATCAGGCGGAGTTCATCGCGGCGCGCATCGCCCTCCTTTCGCCCGCCCCCCGAATCGCCGTGCTTTACGTCAACGACGACTACGGACGGGCTTTCCAGGGGCACCTCAAGAAGGCTCTGGCTGGGGGCGGGATCGTGCCGGTGTTCGAGGCGCCGTACCTCGAAGGCGATGCCGACTTCACCGCCCGCCGCGACGGCATCTTGCAAGCGCTCGAGAAAGTGCAGCCGGATCTCCTCCTCTGGCTCGGGCGCTCCCAGGAGCTGAAGCTTCTCCGCGGCGAGCTTCGCTCGGCGCTTCCCCGGGTCCGTATCCTGGGCGGCGACGCGATGGCCGACGGCAGCTATGCCGGGCTTCCGGAGTTCGCCGGCGACTGGATGGTCAGTCTGGTTGACCTCACCGCCCCGCGCACCGAGCTACAGCGCTTCTCGGCACGCTACGAGAAGGTGAGCGGACGCGCATTGACCGACGAGGCGGTCCTCACTTATGACGCGGTCGGCCTCATCGCTGCCGCGCTGCGGGCGGGCGGCGCCGGCCGTGAGGGAATCCGCAGCTACCTCGCGTCGATGGGAACTTCCGATCGGGCGCATCCCGGAATCACCGGCGGGATCCAGCTCGATGCCGACGGCGATGCGCGTCCAGCGTACGCCCTGCTGGAGGTCACCGCGGGCGGGTGGCGGGGGGTCCGTTGACCAGCGTTCGAGCGATCTCGGGGGCCGGGAAGCTTCTGGGCATCTCCTGCCTGGGGATTCTGATCTCGGGCTGCCAACCGCGCGAACCGGCCCGGATCGGTATCGTCGTCTCCGACGAAGCCATCTTCGCCGCGGAGATCGCCGCCGCCGAGATCAATGCCACCGGCGGCATCGATGGGCGTCCACTCGCATTGCGCGTCGTGACGGGGGGAGGCAGCACGCGAGCCAGCCTGGCCCTCTCCGCTGCCGACCAGCTCTCCAAGGACCCCAGCGTCTTCGGCATCGTCGGCCACTCCAACAGCAGCGCCAGTCTCTCGGCGGCGCAGATCTACAACACTCAGCAAGTGGTGCAGGTCGCACCGACCAGTTCCACGCCCCTGTTGAGCCTCGTCGGCCCCTACACCTTCCGCCTCGTACCGAGCGACATCCACCAGGCGCGCTTCCTGGCGAACGAGGTGATAACCGGAGGGGCGCGGCCGCGCACGGCGCTCTTCTTCGTCAACGACGACTACGGGCACGCTCTGCATGAAGAACTCCTGGCGCGGTTGAAGGAGGCGGGAGTGCCGGTGGTCTTCGACGCACCCTACGACCATGAAGAGAGTCTGCCGGCCGCCCGCGCGACGGCTCTTCGAATTGCCGAAGGCCAACCGGAGCTCCTCGTTTGGGTCGGGCGATCGAGGCAGTTGCGGGAGCTCCTCCCGGAGGTGCGAAAGGCGACACCGGGGATCCGCATCCTGGCGAGCGACGGCATCGACGAAGCGATCACGGAACAGAACTCCGGCGGCGTTCTCACCGGAGTCCGGTTCGTGCGCCTGGTCGATCCCAACGCCACGAACCCCGCCCTCGGGAGCCTCCGCACGCGCTTCCTTCCCGCCGCCGGAATTCCGCTGACAGTGGAGGCCGCCCTCACCTACGACGCGGTGATGCTGCTGGCGACTGCGGCGCGCGCTGCCGGGACAGGACGCGAGGCGATTCGCCAACACCTCGCCAGCCTGGGCACCCTCCATCCGGTGTACGAGGGCGCCACCGGTACGATCGAATTCGACGAGAACGGCGATCCGAAGCCTTTCTACAACCTGGCGGAGATGACCGAAGCCGGCACCCGAATCCTCGCTCGGAGCCCACTCCCATGACCCGGCGACGTTCGCTCCGACAGGTGCTGCTCATCGGCACGACGGTGTTTGCGGTCACTGCCAGCGCGCTCATGGTCGGCCTGATCCTGCTGTTCACCTCGGTGCAGCGGGACGCCGCCCGCGAGATCAGCTCGCGCCTGTCCGAGCAGCGGGCTGCCGATGAGATCACGACGTCGGTCTACGGGCAGATCCTCGCCTCCTACCAGCAACTGCAGGCGCCCGGCGGGCGCAACAGGGAACGTTTCGACGCCCTCGGCCAGAACGCCTATACCCGCCTTCGTCAGTATCTCTTTCAGTCCATGTCGCTCGAAGCGCGGCTCGAGGTCGAGACGATCAAGGAGCTTCACCAGGCACTCGAAGTCGTTGCGCACAGCGCTTTCGATCTGATCGAACGCGGCGAATCGGCGGCGGCGCAGGCTCGGGTGGGTGAGATGCAGGTTCTCGCTGAGCGGCTGCAGGCGGAGATGAATCGCTTCGTGCTGCTGCGGGAGCAGGAGCGCGCTCAGCTTCACGAGGGCCAGGGGGCTCTGCTCCAGCGGCTGCTGATCGGAATCACCGTGGTGGGGGCGGCCCTGATCGGGCTCACGATCTTCCTCGCCCTCCTCGTCCAGCGGCGCCTTGCCCAGCCCCTCGCCCAGCTCGCGCATGCGGCGGTGCGCCTGGGCGGGGGCGATCTGGTCACCCGGATACCGCCGCAGAAGTATGAGGAGCTTCAGACCGTTGCGGGTCGCTTCAACGAGATGGCGGACAACATCCAGGAGTCGCGCAGCGAGATCGAGAAGCAGAACGTCGCCCTGAGCGACAACCTTCTGAACCTCAAGCAGGCGCAACGGGAGCTCGTCCAGCAGGAGAAGTTGAGCGCCATCGGCTTCATGCTCGCGGGCCTGGCGCACGAGCTGAACAATCCCCTGGCCGGTATTCTGGGAACTGCGGAATGCATCGTCGAGGAGCTCGGGAAGCACTCGGATCCGGCTGCCCGCCGCATCGCCGACGAACTGGTCTCCCCGCTCATCCTGGAAGCCCGCCGGGCGGGAGACCTGGTCCGCAATCTCCTCCGCTTCTCTGCCCAATCGAACTCCCCGCTCGACGCGGTTCATCTCAAACTTGCCGTCGAGATCTCCACCGGCCTGCGCGGATTTGCCTTCGCTCAAGCCGGTAAGGAGCTGTCGGTGACCATTCCGGAGGCGCTCTTCGTCGCCGTCGATGCGCAGCGCCTCGAGCACTCGGTCATGAACATCATGACCAACTCGCTGGACGCCATGCGCACCGGGAGCGGCACTCGACTCGACGTCCGCGCCGAGGCCATCGGCACGGAATGGGTCGAGCTCACCTTCGAAGACGACGGTCCCGGATTTCTCGAGCCCGATCGCATCTTCGACGCGTTCTACACCACGAAACCGGTGGGCAGCGGCACGGGTCTGGGTCTCTCTCTCGTTCAGCGGTTCGTCACCGAGGCTGGCGGTTCGATCGCGGCGGCCAATGCCCCCTCCGGCGGCGCCCGCCTGACGATCCGCCTGCGCCGGGCGACTCCTTCGGCGGCGCAGGAGGTTCCCTCGACCCTGGCAAGACCTGACGGAAGTTCGCGCGCAGCGCCCGCAGCGGTCCCGGCGGCCTTGCCTCGGGCGGGCGGAGCGTCCCTGCAGAGTCCGGGGAACGGGCACAGAGTTCTGATCGTCGACGACGAGCCGGTCCTGCGCGAGATCCAGCGCCGGTTCCTCGCCAGCATCGGGATCGTCCCGCTCATCGCCAGCAACGGCGCCGAGGCGCTGGCCATCCTGAAGCGCGAGCGCTGCGATGCGCTGATCACCGACATCCGGATGCCCGGCGATATGGACGGCATCGCGCTATACAGGTGGATCGAGATCCACATGCCGGAGCTCGAACCGCGATGCCTTTTCGTGACCGGCGAGATGGCGGCCGACGGCGACATCACCGGCCTGGGTGCCCATCCCGACCGCGTGATCGGCAAACCGTTCACGCGCGCCGACTACCTCGCTCGAGTCGTCGCCGTCCTCGCCGAAGTCAGCTCGCCCGCGTAAATGCTCGATCCGGTGCTCGTCGCCTTTGCCGCCGAGCACCCCAACCTGGATCTGCGCGAGCGCTTCCTGGCTCTGCCGGCGGTCCGCCTGCACATCGTCGAAGCCGGCCCGCGCGACGGCCGCCCGGTGCTGCTTCTCCACGGTTTCCCCGAGTTCTGGTGGGGCTGGCGCCGGCAGATCCCGGCGCTCGCGACGGCCGGCCGGCGGGTGGTGGTCCCCGACCTGCGCGGCTACAACCTCTCCGGCAAGCCCATAGGGATCCGCGCTTACGGGCTCGACAGGCTGACGGACGACCTGCGCGGCCTCCTCGACGACCTCGCGCCGGGATCGGCCCCCGAGCCGATCGACGTCGTGGGGCACGACTGGGTGGGCGCCGTCGCCTGGTGGGGGGCGCTGCGCTTTCCGCAGCGCATCGCGCGGCTCGCCCTCCTCAACGTCCCTCACCCGGCGGTTATGCGAAAATTCCTCCTGCACGACCGCGAGCAGCGTCGCCGCAGTCGCTATCTCTTCTACTTCCAGCTGCCCTACCTCCCCGAGCGCAAGATCCGCGTCGGCGAGTTTCGCGGCTTCCGGGCTATCTTCAAGCGCAGCAGCCGGCCAGACACCTTCACCGCGGCGGAGCTCGCTACCTACGCCGCCTCGGCCGCCCTAACCGGGGCGCTCCCCGCCATGCTGAACTGGTACCGAGCCGCCCTCTGGTGCCCCCCGCGACGCCCCGCCCACCGGCGGGTCGAGCCGCCGGTGCGCCTCATCTGGGGCAAGGACGACGTCGCGCTGAGCAGCGGGATGGCCCGCGCCTCCGTGGCGCTTTGCCGCGAGGCCGAGCTCATCTTCGTCCCCGGAGCGGGGCACTGGATTCAACACGAGGCGGCCGAAGCGGTGAACCATCAACTCGAAGAGTTCCTGGCGTGAGCGGTCTCCGCGATCTCTCGGCCGACGAACGCCGCGCGATCCGAATCGTGGCGGCGTATTTCGCCCTGCAAGGGCTCGCCATTGTCGCCTGGTGGGGCCTGCTCACCACGCAGCCGGAGTGGATCGAGCCCTTTCTCGCACACGGCACACCGCCGCGCGATCTCTTCGCCTTTCGCCTGCCGGACGTGATCCTCCTCGCTTTCGGCTCGCTCGTCGGCTCCGTTCTCATTTTCCTGCACAGCCGATGGGCCGGTTTCATCGTCAACCTCGTCGGCGGAGGGTTGGCCTACGCGACGCTCTATTGCGTCGCCCTCGCACGAGCGAGCGACTCGGCTTGGGCCTCGGTCGCCTGGATGGCCCCGGCGGCGACGGCTTCGCTTCTCGGCGCCGGCGTCCTTGCCCTCGCGAGCGGGGCGATCGCGATCCGCGTGACGCGCTCCGAGGGCATCGCGCGTCAAGTCGCGAAATCGGCGTTGCAGATCGCCGTCGTCTGGGGCTTGGCGCTCGCGCTCCTGCCCTCAACCATCGTCCTTCTCGAGCGCCGTCTCGACCTCCCCGGCTTCGAATTCCCCGGCCAACGCCTCTTTGCCGTGCTCCTCTTCGCCGTGGCTAGCGCCTTCGGCCTCTGGGGAACCTCCCACATGAACCGCTACGGCCGCGGGACGCCCCTGCCGTTCGACACCGCGCCGCGACTTGTGCTCTCCGGCCCCTACGCCCGGATACGCAACCCGATGGCGCTAGGCGGCTGGATGCAGGCGAGCGCCGTGGCGCTGCTTCTCGGCTCGTGGGCGGTCCTCGTCTACGCCGCCTTCGGTGCGGTGGCCTGGAACTACCTCGCCCGGCCTTTCGAGGAGAGCGATCTTGCCCGACGGTTCAGCGCTGACTACGAGCGCTATCGCGACGCGGTCCCCTGCTGGTGGTTGCGCGGCAGACCCTACCGGCCCTAGCTCGGCCAAATTCTCCGGCGATTGACGCGAGGGGAGGCAGGGAGTCTCCGCTAGTCGGCCTGGTCGGCTGCAGTGCCTAGTGCACTTACCCGGGATGAATTCTTCCCCCTTGGACTCTCTGCCGATCCCTTCTACATCGTCGCAATCAGCGGAGAGGAGGGACCGTCGTCGAGTCGCACTTCTCGCCAACTCTCAACGCCCTTGCAGTCAATCGTTCCTCCACTCACGCGCTTTGACAAGGGCCCACCCAATACTGTTCTATAAGGGAATTGCGCGACCCAAACCCGATCACGCAGATCGATTCTTGCCCCGCATGAACTGTCTAGGAAGGGCAACCGGAATGCTCACCGAACGACTCCACTACTTCCGCCGAACAAGTAAGACCCTCGGCCAGATCGGGGCACAGCTGGTTTCGGATTTGTCACTAGATCTCCAGAACATCGGCAAGGGCCTGATCACCCTTGCAGAAGGCAAAGCGCCAGCGAAGTCATTCGAGAGTGATGTCAAGGGAGGAATTCGATCTCTCTTCGGACTCTTAGAGGCGGTATGTCACTCGATGACGGCCACCTTGCTCGACTCTACATCCACGACGTCGCTCTTCCCTCGTGAGAGGGCCATTCTTTCGGAACTCGAATACGACGAAGACCGTGATGAGTGCCTCACCACGCCACGAAGACACTCGCTAGCGACTCGCTACGACAACGCGGCGCGAATTTTCCTGCGAGAAGTAGGCGGAGGTACCTACGAAGGATGGCCCGCAAACGTTGCCGAGAGCTTTCGGAAGCTGACTCAGGTGAGAAATCGGATTACGCACCCTACTCGCCTCGAGCACCTGTATGCGAACCATGCAACAGGTGACCTATGGGCGCTTGCGACTTGGTTGTCAGAAGAGACCTCTGACTTGCTGGCGCGCGCAAGGCAGGGACTGGGTCTGCGGACCGATAATCGGAGCAATCAGCGAGCCTCGTTTGCTGCCCCCGCTCGTCGCAATTCACCAGATGAGACGTTCGATCAAAGCTTCTACAACCTCGTCTACTCTGATCCCAGCGTGGCGATTAGATACATCCGAGCCTTCAACGACCTTCTTCACCAAGAGCTCTGCATCGCACTCGATCGCATCTCAACCACTCTGAGCCTCGGAAAGGAAAGTCGCCTCCTCAACAGGGCCAAGCGGCAGTACTTGAGGACCATCGCGGGAATCGCGGAGGGGGTCAATGGATTCGCGACTTTCTTCATGCGCGCCGTTCGAACAACTGGGGGAGCTGTCAAAATTCCGCAACCGATTCGCGGAGAAACGGTCCCCGTTCGTCTAATTCACACGCTTTCAGCTTTCTCACAGAATTTTGGAGACGGAAGGTTGCCCGAAATGGATGTGGGCTGGACTTCCTTGGTCAGGACCTTTGAGCTGCGCGACAGACTGGTCCATCCCACAACCCCCGCGGATGTCACACTGGACTCCAGCTCAGTTGAAACATCTCTAGCTGCGCTAACTTGGCTCAGTGACGTCGGTCTAAAACTCCTAGATCTAAACGAGGAAAAGATCGAGTCTAGCTACGGCGCTCGACGCAAGGCGCCTTCGCCCAGGGGGGCACGCTAGCGCCACAAGCGCATCAAGAGCAGTCCCCTCTCCCAATCGCAGGATACTAGGCACCTCGCCTTGCTGCGAACTTCGCTAGGCTCCTCGAGCATCCCACCAAACCGCTGTCACCTCCTGCTGCCGCTACAGGGGACTCGCTCCGTGGTACTTTTCCCGTGCCATTGATCGCGGCAATGTCTTAAGAACTGGGCGATGATGCGTCACCCACTTGATAAAAAGGTTCCTTTGCTTCGGCCCCGTATCGGCTGTGAGCACGTAGTTCGCACGGTTGGCAATGAAAAGCCGCACCGCGATCAATGGCACCTGAATCGAAGTGACGGATGCGAAGACTCATAACCGCGGCGGAAAAGAAACAGTTTCACGCCATGGCGTCTCTGGCTGACCTGAGTGCACTTCTTCAGACGACGGAGAAGCGCCTGAAGCACCACCTCTACGCAAGACCCACTCCGTATCGCAGTTTCTCGCTCAAAAAGGCCTCGGGCGGCAACCGTACGATCGAGATTCCACCGGACTTGATCAAAGTGTTTCAGCGGATCATTGCGAAGCACCTTCAAGAAGTCTTTGACCCCAGAAAATCTGCGCATGGCTTTGCGCGGGGCCGAAGTATTTTGACGAATGCGCGAGTTCACACAGGCCAGAGCGTTGTTCTGAATCTAGACTTGGAAGACTTCTTCCCAACGATTCACTTTGGACGCATCCTAGGGATCTTTCAAAAGACACCCTTCCGATTTCCACGCGAAGTCGCTACTGCACTGGCGCAACTATGCTGCTATCGCGGTAAGTTGCCGCAGGGAGCGCCTACCTCGCCTGTGCTGAGCAACCTTGTGTGTCGCGCTCTGGACCGCCAGCTTTACAAGTTGGCCAAAGCACTTGGATGCAAGTACACACGCTACGTTGACGACATTACCTTCTCATCGCGCGAACCCTTGCTGCCATCGCACCTCGTCGTGGATAGCTTCTCGGATCCCCCTGTCTTGTCGGAAAACTTACTCGCGGTCATTGCCGCGAACGGCTTCCGCGTTGCTCCGAGCAAGACTCGGTGCAGAAATCAGCGACAAAGTCAGCTCGTTACCGGCCTCGTGGTCAACAAGAAGCCCAATATTGCGCGAAGGGAACTTCAGCGAACGAGGGCGATTCTTCACAATTGGCGCAGGAGCGGCGATGCCGCCGCTGAAGACAGTTTTCTGAAGCATGATGCGCGTCAACGCAGGGGGAAAAGCCCCTCAGTTCGGCTCCATCTTGCCGGCAAGCTCAATTTCATTCAAATGGTGCGGGGACATTCCGACCCAATCTATTCTCGAATGTCGATTGAGTACGCCCAGCTAACTCAGACGAGGTCACTAAAGCTCGATGGAGCCTCGGCACTCCTACCGGCGCTCGCAGCCCATGCGGTCTGGTGGATTCAGGGCATCGACACTCAGGGGCACGTTGTAGTTGAGGGATCTGCATTCTCACTGCACGGATTTGGAGTCCTAACCTCTCAGCACCTACGCGACGCTGGAGATGCGCTCGGCGCAGCTAGTTGGCAGGCGCTTTCAGCAGTTCCGCCGTTCGTCACGGTGAGTGTCTTGACCTGGATCGAGGACAAGCCAGCAGACGTCGCGCGATTGAAGATCCCAACGTTTCTTGGCTGCTCTTTCACAAGTGCTGCCTCCGCGACCTGCAAGGTTCTGGATCGTGTCCAAATTATTGCCTTTCGCAGAGGCCTCAGCCCGCCCAATTCCCCACTTGTCGTTGCCACATCCATTGCTGCTATTCAGAACATTGGCGGAATCAGTCACTTCGCAGTCGCCGCACCAATCTACGAGGGAATGAGCGGTGGAGTCGTACTTAATGCTGACGGCCGCGTTCTAGGAATGGTGCGATACGGATTCCAAGAAGCCAACTGGCCAAATGCTTGTGTCTCATCTGCGAACTTCAACCGGCTGTTCAACTGAGATGAACAGTCCATTGGCGAGTTCTCGCCCTTCCGCTAGTGCCTTGGAGAACCCTATGGCCTGAGCGCTTGAATGACAACGGTGCGAGGTACTTGGATGGCCTTGAGAGACCAGAAAACCCTCTAACCAGTGGCCTCGAGAAGCCTCCTCTGCCATTGGCATGGCTTTTCGCCACGAGAGGTTGAGCAGGCTCAGCACTCGCCGCGAGTTTGAGGTCTCATCTCGAAATCCAAACGAAAAGCCGGTACGATGCCCGGGCTCATGCGAAAAATTCTCGTCACCGGCGCTCTTGGCCAGATCGGTTCCGAGCTCGTCCTGGAGCTGCGCCGGAGGAAGGGGGCCGAGAACGTCGTCGCCTCCGACATCCGCGTGCCGCCCGGCGACCCCGACGCCTCCGGTCCATTCGAAGTGCTCGACGCCACCAATGCACGCCAGGCGCACGACCTCGTCCGTCGCCACGGCATCGGTACGATCTATCACCTCGCAGCGCTGCTCTCGGCGACCTCGGAAGAGAAGCCGCACGTCGCCTGGGAGCTCAACATGGGCGGGCTCTACAAGATGCTCGAGATCGCCCGCCAGGAGCGCTGCGCGGTCTTCTTCCCGAGCTCGATCGCCGCCTTCGGCCCGTCGACGCCACGGCAGAATACCCCCCAGGACACCCTGCAACGGCCGACCACCATGTACGGCGTCACCAAAGTCGCCGGTGAGCTGCTGACCGACTACTACGCCTCGCGTTTCGCCCTCGACGTTCGCGGCCTGCGCTTCCCCGGGCTCATCTCGCACAGCGCGCCACCGGGCGGCGGGACGACCGACTACGCGGTCACCATCTTCTACGAGGCGCTGAAGCACGGCCACTACACCTGTTTCCTCGGCCCCGACACCCGCCTCGACATGATGTATATGCCGGACGCGATCCGCGCCACCATCGACGTGATGGAGGCCGACCCGGCGCGCCTCACGCACCGCAACTCCTTCAACATCGCGGCCGTCAACTTCACCCCGGTCGAGCTCGCGGCGGAGATCGCCAAGCACGTGCCCGGATTCACCATCGACTACGACATCGACCCCGTGCGGCAGCGGATCGCCGACTCCTGGCCCGAATCGCTCGACGACTCGGCCGCGCGCGCCGAATGGGGCTGGGCGCCGCGCTTCGACCTCGCCGCGATGGTCGCCGACATGCTGACTGAGCTGCGCCTGAAACTCCGCATTGCTTAGAGCCAGTGAGGCGCGCCCTGCGAGGCGCGCCGATTTATCCAGAGAGGCCCCCATGCCGCACGATCGTTTTCTTGCCGCCCTGGCGTCCGAACTCGCCGTCCTCGACGCGCGCGGCAATCCGAAGCGCCACGAGCTGGTCATCGACGGAGTCGTGCCGGCCGCCGGCGGCTTCGGTCCGCGATACCGCATCGTCGGGCGCGGCGGCGAGCTCTTCCTGAAGATGAATTCGAACAACTACCTCGGCATGAACCTTCGCCGCGAGGTCGTCGAAGCCGAAGAGGCGGCGTCGAGAAAGTACGGCGCCGGACCCGGCGCGGTACGTTTCATCAGCGGCACCTACGCGCCGCACGTCGAGCTCGAAGCGACCCTCGCCCGGTTCCACGGCCGCGAAGCGGCGATGATCTTCTCCTCCGCCTACGCCTCGATGCTCGGCGTCTTCACTCCTTTGGTCTCCCCCGAGACGGCACTGATCTCCGACGCCCTCAACCACAACTGCATCATCAACGCGATCCGGCTCGCGCGGCCGAAGGAGAAGCGCGTCTATCGCCACAACGACGTCGCCGAGCTCGATGCCCGGCTGGGCGAAGTCATCGCAGCCGGTGGCTGCAAGCGCGCGCTGGTGGTCACCGACGGCATCTTCTCGATGCGCGGCGACGAGGCTCCGCTGCCGGCGATCCTCGAGGTGGCGCGGAAGCACGACGCCGCCTTCCCGGAGAACGTCGTGGTGATCGTCGACGACAGCCACGGCGTCGGGGCATTCGGGGCCACCGGAAGGGGCACCGAGGAGGCCTCCGGCTCCGGGCCGGCCGACATCCTCATCGGCACCCTCGGCAAGGCGTTCGGAGTGAACGGCGGCTACGTCACCGGCGCCGCCGGCCTCATCGACTTCCTGCGCGAGTCGGCGCCGACCTACATCTACTCCAATCCGATCACCCCGGCGGAGGCGGCGGCGGCGCAGAAGGCGGTCGAGATTCTCGACGGCCCCGATGGCAAGGGCCTGCTCGCCCATCTCGCGGCGCGCACCCGGCAGTTCCGCGACGGCTTGATCCGGCTGGGGTTCGAGACTCTCCAGGGCACCCACCCAGTCGTCCCGCTCTTCGTCCGCGACACCCCGAAGACCACCGCCCTGGTGCGCCATCTGCTGCAGCACGGCGTCCTCGCCACCGGCCTCAACTTCCCCGTCGTGCCGAAAGGTGACGAGACCATCCGCTTCCAGATCTCCGCCGACCACACCGACCAGGACATCGCCTTCGTCCTCGACGTGCTGGCGGGGTTCAAGGGGTAGCGAGCGGCTCACCGCAGGTCGGGTTTCCCCGCCTCGGATAGGATTCAGCGACGATCGCAGCCATCGCAGCCATCGCAGCCGGCGATCGCCGCTAACGACGCGCTGCGGCAGAAGCCGCATTTTCAGCTAGGAGCTTCGAGATGCCGAATACGACTCGACCCACTCTGATCTCCGGCGGCCATCGTGGGGCCGAGGCCGAATTCGGCCGCGCAGCGCAGCGCTGGGGGATCGACCAGACCACCCTGTCGTTCGAAGGCCACGCGATGGAATGGCCGATGGGGGTCAAGGTTCTCGACGACGCCGAGCTCGCCTCCGGCGACATCTCGATGGAGATCGTTTCGAAGCGGATGGGGCGCACGTACCACCAGGCGGACCTCATCCGGCGCGTCATCCAGTCGCTGTACCACATGGTCAACGGCAGCTGGCAGGTCTTCGCCATCGGCTGGATCCAGGCCGACGACACGGTCAAAGGCGGCACCGGCTGGGGGGTCGAGCTCGCCAAGCTCTTCAACCGCGAGGTCTGGGTCTTCGATCAGGGGCGCATGGAGTGGTTCGTCTGGACCGACGGCCGGTGGGTTCCCGACCAGCCCAAGATCGGCCACCGCGCCTTCTCCGGCACCGGCACGCGCAACCTTTCGGACGAGGGGCGCGCGGCTATCCTGGGCCTGTTCGAGCGCTCGTTCGGTCCCGCCAAGGCCTGACGACCGCCCCCTCCGGGGAGTTACGCCGCGATGCGTCATTTTTTTGCCGCACCTTGACGTAAAGCCCGGCGGGTGAGAATCTGCAGGCCATGGCCTCCGCCGCGAAATCTGCACGAGCCGCAAGTCGCAAGAGCACTCCCCACCCCCAGGCCGATTCCGCCGTTCGCCGGCCCGCGGTGCTGGACCGGCTGCCGTCTTTCGCGCGACGGGTGGTCGCGGCGGACCGGACCGAAAGCATCGAAGTCCGCTCGCCCTTTGACGGCGCGCTCGTCGGCACCCTTCCGCGTTCGACCCCCGCCGACGTCGTCCTCGCCCTGGCTCGCCTGCGGCTTGCCCAGGAGGAGTGGGCGATGCGGACCTTCGACGAGCGCGCGAAGATTTTTCTCAAGTTCCACGATCGGATTCTCGATTCTCAGGATGAGATCCTCGACCTCGTCCAGCTCGAGTCCGGAAAAGCCCGGAAGCACGCCCTCGAAGAGGTTCTCGACTGCGCCATCGTGGCGCGGTACTACGCGGTGCATGCGGACGAGATCCTCGCCCCCAAGGGGCGCAAAGGGGCTATTCCGGGCCTCACCCAGGCCTGGCAGTATCAGCATCCGAAGGGCGTCGTCGGCATCATCTCGCCGTGGAACTACCCGCTTTCGATGGGGATCACCGACGCCATCCCGGCGCTCCTCGCGGGCAACGCCGTGCTCGCCAAGCCCGACCTCCTGACTCCGTTCTCGCAACTCTGGGCGCTCGAGCTGCTGATCGAGTGCGGCCTGCCAGAGGAGCTGATGCTCGTCGTCGCCGGCGACGGGCCGGTGCTCGGCCCGTCGATTCTCGAAGCCTCCGACTACCTGCAGTTCACCGGCTCCACGGCCACCGGACGCCTGCTGGCGCGCGAAGCGGGAGCGCAGCTCACCGGCTGCTCGCTCGAGCTCGGCGGCAAGAATCCGATGCTCGTGCTCGCCGATGCCGATCTCGACGCGGCGGTCGCCGGTGCCGTGCGCGGTGCCTTCTCTTCCGCCGGCCAACTCTGCATCTCGATCGAACGGCTCTACGTCCACGCATCGATTTTCGACAAGTTCCTCGCCGCGTTCGTGCGCGCCACCAGCAAGCTCAAGCTCGGTCCGGCACTCGACTGGAGCTGCGACGTCGGCTCGCTCGCCTCGGCAAAGCAGCTCGCCACCGTCAGCCGGCACGTGGAGGACGCGGTCGCCAAGGGTGCGCGCCTCGAGATCGGCGGCAAGGCCCGGCCCGATCTCGGGCCGCTCTTCTTCGAACCGACGATCCTCTCCGGGACGTCGCCGGCGATGCTGCTCTTCTCGGACGAGACCTTCGGCCCGGTGGTCTCGCTCTATCCGTTCGCCTCCAACCAGGAGGCGATCGAGCTCGCCAACGCCACCGAGTACGGCCTGAACGCCAGCATCTGGTCGGCCGACACGGAGCTCGCCCGGCGCATGGCGACCCGGATCCACAGCGGCACCGTCAACATCAACGAGGCCTACGCCGCCGCCTGGGGATCGATGGAGGCGCCGATGGGCGGCTTCAAGGCCTCAGGGTTGGGCCGACGCCACGGCAGCGAAGGGATCCTCAAGTACACCGAAGCGCAGACCGTCGCGGTGCAACGCGGCATGGCGATCGCCGCGCCCACCGGCGTGCCGGACGAAGTCTTCGGCCGCTGGATGACCGGCGCCTTGAAGGCCCTGCGCCGGCTGCCGGGCCTGCGATAGCGCGCACTTTTTCGAGGTAAAGACTCCGACGTAAAGACTCCGAGGTAGAAACTCCATGACCCAGGTTCTTCTGACCGGCTTTCCCGGCTTCCTCGGCTCCGAGCTCGTGCGGAGAATTCTCCAGCGCCGCGGGAAGCCCGCGGTCGTCTGCCTCGTGCAGCCGAAGTTCATGACTCTGGCGAAGAAGCGCGTCGCCGAAATCGAGCGGGAGTTCGCCGCTCGCGGGGCGGGCCTCGCCGGCAGGCTCCGCCTCGCCGCCGGCGACATCACCCAGGCCGACCTCGGCCTCGAGAATCCGGCGCAGCTCGCCCGCGAGGTGAGCGAGGTCTTTCATCTCGCGGCGGTCTACGACCTCTCGGTGCAGCGCGAAACCGCGATAAAGATCAACGTCGTGGGGACCACCAACGTCCTCGACTTCGCCGCCCGGTCGAAGAAGCTGCGCCGCCTGCAGTACGTCTCGACCTGCTACGTCTCGGGGCGCTACGCCGGCATCTTCCGCGAGAACGATCTCGAGCGCGGACAGGAGTTCAACAACTTCTACGAAGAGACCAAGTATCTCGCCGAGGTCGAAGTCCGCGAGCGCATGAAGGCCGGAATGCCGGTCACGATCTACCGTCCGGCGGTGGTCACCGGCGACAGCCGGAGCGGCGAGACGCAGAAGTACGACGGCCCCTATTACGTCATCCGCTGGCTGCTGAAGCAACCGACCGTGGCCGTGCTGCCGGTGCCCGGCGACCCCAGGCGGACGCGCATCAACCTCGTGCCGCGCGACTTCGTCATCGACGCGATCGCCGCGCTCTCGCAATGGAAGGGAGCGACGGGCAAGTGCTACCAGCTCGCCGATCCGGATCCGCCGACGATCGACGAGGCGATCACTCTCATGGGCAAGGCCACCGGGCGGGCGATCGTGCGCGTGCCGATGCCCCTGAACGTCGCCAAGTCGGCGATCGAGTACGTGCCCGGGGTGTACCAGCTGATGGGGATTCCGGCCTCCGCCGTCGACTACTTCATCCACCCCACCTTCTACGACACCCATCACGCCGACCACGACCTCGAAGCCTTGGGGATCCGCTGCCCGAAGCTCGCCGATTACATGCCCCGCCTCGTGGAGTTCCTGCGCGCCCACCCCGACCTCGAGTCGGGCGCGATGGTCTGAAGGGGTTCGCTCAGGGCGACCAGAAGTCGGCGGTTGCCGACTCGAAGGCGTCGAGGAAGATCGCCCGCGGCGGGGCGAGGCGGACGATTCGTACGAAGCGCACTTCGAGATTGGCCGGACCCGTACCGACAAGGCGAAGATCGTTGCCGCCGGCCAGGCTGTCGTTCCACAGCGCGCCGGGCACCGCAAAGCTCGCCGTTCGCCAGCCGCCGCTGTTGGCGTAGACCTGCGGCGCGGAGGAAACTACGCCGCCGGCCGCCGGGTAGTCGACGCGGAACGAACCGGTGCCACTGTCGCGATAGGTGACCTTGACCTCGACGGCATCGGGGGTCGCGGTGCCGCCGGCGAAAAAACGTTCGTCCAGATCGAGGTAGATCGCGTTCCTCGACAGTGCGAGCTCGGTGCGCAGACCCTCGTAAGCGGTGCCATTCTCCGGTGTCGGTTCGTCGGACCGCACGTCGGTCCCGCGTCGCACGATGCCATCGGGAGCGACATCGTTCTGCCGCAACCAGCGCTCGAGGTTTCGCACCCAGGGCGCGCCGTTCCAGGTGTGGCTCGGATCGTCGATCCAGTAGGTGTCTTCGGCGTCGCGCAACGCCGCCCAGGCGTCGGGCGCTTCGTAGACGCGCTTCCCCAGCTCGAGCCGGGTCCAGTTCCACAGCGCCGGATACCCGGCCATGTAGCTCGGCCCGGGAACGACGTAGATCCAGTTCATGCGCAGCTGCAGCGCCTTCAGGTTCGCCATCTTCACCGCGTAGGCGGTGTCGGCGACGGTGAAACCGCAGTCGTTGAAGCACTCGTTCTCGGTGGCGACGATGCGGCGGCCGTCGAGGGCGCGCCAGTTCTCGTCGGTCACCATGTGGCCGTCGGCGGCGATCGTCGTGCCGTAGGCCGGCACGTGATTGAGGTGAAAGTTGAAGACTTCGGTGATGCCGGTGCGGATGCCCATCCCCTTCGAGACCGCATCCCGCGCGTGCAGGTCATCCTGGGAGTTCCAGGGTCCGAACGGATAGTCCTCGCCGGTGAAGACCAGCTTCCAGGCGAAGTCGTCCGCAGGATCGGCGTTCTCGCCGTTCAGGATGTCGACCAGGTTCTGCAGCGCCGGCTGGAACCAGCCGTCGAACGTCGCGAAGGTGAGGCCGAAGTTCTCCGCCGCCTGGGTAGGGATTTCGTAGTCGAACTCGCACCAGGTGAAACCGCCTGGCGCGTAGACGAACTTCAGCCGCGGATCGAAGCGCAGACCGCGGACGACGAGAACCTGGCGAAAGAGCTCGCGCGCCTGCTGCCAGAGGCAGGCGTTCCAGATCGGCAGATGGGCGTCCCCTTCGTAGCCGGTGCCCACCGGCGAGACGCCGCAGAGTGTCTTCACCCACTGCGGCGCCCAGTCGTCGCCGCTCACCCACAGGCGGAGCCAGATCGGGTCGCTACCGGCGAGCTGGCTGTTCCACGACGGAAAGGTCATGCCGTAGACCGAGTCGCCGGTCGTGGTCGAGAACGAGCCCTGCGTCGGCTGGAGCTGCCGCCAGGTGAAGTCGGCGACGCGGACGCCGACGTTGAAGGAGGGAGCCGCCTCTTCGGAGAAGAAGCCGCTGTTCGGGGACGGCGTCACCCAGGCCGGCAGGCTCCAGTCGTCGCCGGGTACGTCGGCCACGGCACGGCTTGCCGGAACCTCCGTGGCCTCCGCTGCGGAAAGAAGAAAAAGCGCACACAATGAAAAAAAACGAGCGGAGCGGGGGCCAGGCACTTGCGCATTCTACGGCTTGCGTGACGCCAGCGATGTGGCCGGCCTCACCGCAGCCCTGAGGCCGTAGACTCGGACCATGCGCGCCATTCGCTTGCATCAGACGGGCGGTCCCGAGGTTCTGCAGCTCGACGAGATTCCGCTGCCCGAGCCCGGGCCGAGGGAGATCCGCATCGGGCTGCATTTCGCCGGGGTGAACTTCATCGACACCTACCTCCGCAGCGGCCTCTACGATCCGGGGCCGTTGCCGGCGCAGGCCGGCAAGGAAGGATCCGGCGTCGTCACCGCCGTCGGCCCGGGGGTCACCTCGCCACGCGTCGGCGACCGGGTCGCTTTCTGGGACGCTACCGGGAGCTACTCCGACGAGGTCCTCCTGCAGGCGGCGCGGGCCCTTCCATTGCCCGCCGAGCTGTCGTTCGAGCTCGGCGCGGCGCTGCCGCTGCAGGGGATGACGGCGCACTATCTCGTCCACGGCATCCGGCCGCTCGAGCCCGGAGAGACCGTCCTCATCCACGCCGCCGCCGGCGGCGTCGGCCTCCTCGCGACGCAGCTCGCGAAGCGCGCCGGGGCGCGCATCTTCGGCACCTGCTCGACGCCAGCGAAGGCGGAGCTCGCCCGTGCCGCTGGCTGCGACGAGGTCATCCTCTACACCGAGACCAGCTTCGCCGAGGCGGTGCTCGCGGCGACGAAGGGCGTCGGCGTCGACCTCACCATCGACGGCGTCGGCCAGACCACCTTTCTGGAGAGCGTCCGGGCGACCCGGGTACGCGGCACGGTGGTCGTCTTCGGCCAGTCGAGCGGCATGATCGAACCGTTTTCGCCGCGTAAGGTCCTTGGCAGCCGGACACTGGTCGGGGCATCGCTCTTCGACTACGCCCGCACCCCGGAGGAGCTCGCGCTGCGCAGCGGCTTTATCTTCGACCTCGCGGCAGCGGGAAATCTCGCCGTCCGCGTCGACAGCCGCTTCCCGCTCGCCCAGGCCGCCGACGCCCACCGCCGCCTCGAGAGCCGTGCCACCGCCGGCAAGCTCCTGCTCGAGATCACCTAAGATGAGCGCCTGATGCCCGACGCCCTCAAGGTCGTACTCGCGCTGCTGCCGGCGGTGGCCATTTTCTTCGTCATCCGCACCGTCGTCGCACGGCGCATCGCCCAGGCGGTAGCGCTCTCCCGATCCGAGGCGGCGGCGGCACGGGCGGCGATCGAGGAGCGCCTGCGCGGACGCGAGGAACAGATCGTCGAGCTCCGCCGCGCGCTGGCGGCCAAGGAGGAGCGGGAATCGGCGCTCGAAGCCGAGGGCTCCGGCCTCAAGGCGCAGCTCGCCGCCTACGACGAGAAGGTCCGCGCGCTCGAATCCTCAGAGAACCGCCTTACCGACGCCTTCCAGAGCCTCGCCGGCCGAGCGCTCAGTCAGAACAACCAAGTCTTCCTGGACCTCGCAAAACAGAACCTCGAGGTCTTGCAGAGCAAGGCGCAGGGTGATCTCGAACAGCGCCAGCAGGCGATCGCGGCGCTGCTCGAGCCGATGAAGGTCTCCCTCGCCAAAGTCGACGAAGAGGTGCGGCGGATCGAAGGGACGCGCGAGCAGGCCTACGGAATGCTCAGCGAGCAGGTGCGGTCGCTGCTCGCGACGCAGGAGAAGCTGCAGACGGAGACCGGCCGCCTTGTGAGCGCGCTCCGCCGGCCGGAGGTGCGCGGCAGCTGGGGAGAGGTGCAACTCAAAAGGACCGTCGAGTTCGCCGGCATGGTGGACTTCGTGGACTTTCAAACGCAGGAGTCCGTCGACGGCGAGGACGGCAAGCTCCGGCCTGACCTCGTCGTGAAGCTCCCCGGCGGCAAACAGGTCGTCGTCGACTCCAAGGCACCGCTCGACGCCTACCTGGCAGCGATTGAAGCGCCGAACGAAGAGCAGCGGGGCGCGGCGCTGAAGCGGCACGCGTCCCAGGTGCGCACCCACCTCAAGAAACTGGCGGCAAAGAGCTACTGGGACCAGTTCGACAACGCACCGGAGTTTGTGGTCCTCTTCCTGCCCAGCGAGGCGATCTTCTCGGCCGCGCTGGAGCACGATCCGCAGCTCATCGAAGAGGGTTTTCAGCAGAGCGTGCTGATCGTCACGCCCGCCACCCTCGTCGCGCTCCTCAAGACCGTCTACTACGGCTGGCGCCAGGAGGCCCTGGCGGCGAACGCGCGGGAGATCAGCGATGCTGCGGGGATTCTCTACGATCGCCTGAGGGTATTCGCGGGACACCTCGCGGGGGTCGGCAAAGGGCTCAACTCGGCGCTCGGGAAGTACAACGACGCGGTGGCGTCGTTCGATACGCGGGTCCTGCCCCAAGGCAGAAAACTGGAAGAGCTCGGCGCAACGACGGGCGAGGACCTGACAGCGCCTCCGGCGCTCGACATTGCGCCCAGGCCGCTCGCCTCCCTCCCGGGCGGCGCGGGAATCCGTAGCGACGACGACGAGCCCGGCGACAACGCCTGACCCGCTCTTTGCCCTGCTCGAGCTCTTAAGGCACGGTGGCCGTCCAGCGAGAACTGCCTCCGGTTTCGAGGTCGTCGTGAAAGAGTCCGTCGTAGCGCTGCGCCTGAATGCTCGACAGGCTGGTGTCCGTGCCGGTCGAGCCAAAGCTCTCCCAGACGATGACGAAATTGCCCTTCCCGTCGATCGCAACGGCCGAT
Organism: Thermoanaerobaculia bacterium; assembly: GCA_043737505.1. GTDB lineage: Bacteria > Acidobacteriota > Thermoanaerobaculia > Multivoradales > JAGPDF01 > JAGPDF01. The sequence goes on along the minus strand of JAYTAM010000021.1, from coordinate 3,821 downwards.
CCGCCCTGCATGCTCGTGGTGTACGAGTTGACCTGAAACTCCCCTTCCAGGGCCGCGCCGTTCGCGTCACGGCGCTCTGCCTGAATGCTGAAGCTCTCGGTGTCCGTCCCGCTCGAGCCGAGGCTGCCCCAGGTGACTACGAGCTCTCCCCGCCCGTTCATCGCCAGCGATACGTCGTGCTGGTAGCCCGGCGTATAGGTGTTGACCTGGAACTGCGCCCCCAGGGCAGCGCCGTCTGCCGCGAAGCGCTGCGCCTGACTGCTGGAGTAGCTGGTGTCCGTGCCACTGGAGCCCGAACTGCCCCAGACGACGACGAACTGGCCCGTCTCGGCGACTCCCACCGCCGGCGCGAACTGGCCGCTGGTCGTATAGGTGTTGACCTGAAACTGCTGACCCGAGACGACGCCGCTGGCGTCATAGCGCTGGGCCTGGACGCTCGACTCGTCCGTGTCGGTGCCCCCGGAACCGAAGCTGTGCCAGGCGATGACGAATGCGCCCTCTCCGTCCATCCCCACGGCCGGCGAGTACTGCGGGCCTGTGGTGTACGAGTTGACCTGAAACTGCGTCCCGAGCGCGTTGCCGGTGGCGTCGAAGCGCTGCGCCTGGATGCTGGCGGCGCTCGCGTCCGTGCCGCTCGACCCGACACTGTTCCAAACGACGATGAAACCACCCTGATGGCCTGAAACAACAGCTGGCAAGAACTGCGCGCCCGTCGTGTAAGAGTTGACCTGGATTTCTCCCCCCGCCAAGCTGCCGTCAGAATCGAAGCGCTGAGCCTGAATGCTCCGGCTGCCGGTATCCGAACCGCTCGAGCCTTCGCTTTCCCAAACGACCACGAAGCGACCCAGATCGTCCATTGCCACCGCCGGATAGCCCTGGAACGCCGTCGAATAGGCGTTGACCTGAAACTGTGCGCCGAGGGCAGCTCCATCGGCGGCAAAGCGCTGCGCCTGGATGCTGCGGCTCCCGGTATCCGTGCCGCCCGAGCCATCGCTGACCCAGACCACGACAAAGTTGCCGACAATGTCCGTCGCCACAGCCGCTCTGGATTGGGATTGGGTCGAGTAGGTGTTGACCTGAAACTCACCCCCGTTGGGAGACAACTCGGCACGCGCCGACACCCCTCCGCCGAGCACGCAGACGACGAGAACGGTTGCTGCGCAGTGTCGCCCAAGCATCTAGGCTGAGACTACTACGTCAACTTCGCCGGGTGCGTAAGCACTCTCTCGCGCCGGAAGAGCTCGCCTCCGTCCGGGTAGGCGTCAGAACCGCCGGCGGCCACGAGCCGGGCGAAGTCGTCTGGCGGAGTTTTTCCTTTACCGGTCCTTTTTTCCTCTTGACCTGAAGCGCGAGCCACGGCGCCTTCAGCGCCGCAGGCGGGCGCGCAGGTCGAAGTAGGCCCCCAGACCGAAGTAGAGGAAGCCGAAGGCGAAGAGGGTCTGCGGCTTCTCGATCCAGCTGCCGGAGCCCGACAGGCCGATGCCGGCGACGGCCTCGCTCGACAGTCCCAGGGCCGGAAACGGCACGACCGCGGTGAGGACGGCCAACCCGAGGTAGAGCAGCAGATGGCGGAGCCAGGAAGCGGTGCGCGAATCCGCCACCGCGGCGCTCGCGTCGCCGGCCACGGCGATCTCGAAAATCCGCCCCCCGACGAGCCAGGCGATGACCCACACCGGCGCGGAGGACCGCGTCGCCCAGGCCAGGGCCGCCGCCATGATGAGGTAGAACGACCCGAAGCCCAGGACCAGGAGCGCAACCTTCAGCCGCTCTCGCGGCTTCGCATCTGGCGCCGCGCCGGCGGCGAAATTCAGGAAGGCGTAAGAATGAAGCAGGAGGAACTCGAGGACCATGCCGATGACGAGACCTCGCACCAGCTCAGGCGGAAGTCGCTGCGGCACGATCCAGGCAGCGAGGTAGGTCGCCGCGGTGGCGAAGCGCGGCGCGAAGGCGAAGAATGCCGCGCTCGTCGCCGCGAACCCTGCCCGTTCGGAGGCCGAGGTCAGAGGAGAGGTGAGAGGCGTCATCGGGAGGAGATACGGTATCGAAGCGCGGATTGTGCCATGCCGGACCGGGGATAGACTCGCCCCGCTGCCGCGAAAGACCACGTGAACCGCCGCCAACTCACGCTCTTCCTCTCCGGCGAACCGGCCGCCGCCGTCGAAGCTGTGCGGCGGGTCGTCGATCCGGAGCAGTATCGCCTGATTCCGGCACACGTCACCCTCTGCCGGGAGGACGAGGTCGTGGGAATTCCGCCGGACGAGCTCGAGGCGCGCCTCGCTGCCGGCTCTGGCCGCCGGATCACCCTCGAGTTCGGGCGCGCCGAGCTCTTCTCCGAACACGGCATCCAGCTGCGCTGCGTCGCGGGGGGAGCGGAGTTCCAGGCCCTGCGAGAGCTGGTACTGGGCAGCCGGGAGATCGCGCGGCCGCGTCCCCACATCACTCTCGCCCACCCGCGCAATCTGCGCGCCGCGGGAAACTCCCTGGAGGCCGCCCTGGCGCTGCCGGCCCGCCTGCAGGTCCGCCTGTCGTGGATCCACCTCATCGAGCAGGAGGGCGCCCAGTCCTGGCGCCGCCTGGCGATGTTCGAGCTCCAGCCCTGACGTCGGCGACTAATCCGCCTTCGGCGGCGCGGCGTCGGTGTTGGGGTTCTTGACCTTGTCCCCGGCGGTCAGGCCGGAGACGATCTCGATCTTGATGCCGTCGGAAACCCCGGTCACGATCTCGCGACGCTCGAACTTCTGCGGCGCGGTTTCGACTTCGACGTACGGCTTCTCACCTTCGAACTGCAGCAGCCCCTCGTCGAGCGCCAGAACCTGCTCGCGCTTCTCGAGCACGATGTCGGCCGAGGCGCTGTAGTTGGCGCGGATCAGAAGGTCGCTGTGCGGCGCGAGCGCGGCGCGGATCTCGAACTGAATGGCGCCGTTCTCCTCCACTCCCTTGGGGGCGATGCGCTCGAGGGTGGCGTGGATCTTGTTCTCGGGCAGGGCGCCGATCGTGAGCTCGAGGTCCATGCCCGGCTTGATCTTGCCGACCTCCGACTCGTCGACCTTGCCCTTGAAGATCAGATCGTCGAGGTCGGCGATGGCGGCGATCGTCGTGCCGTCGTTGAAGTTGTTCGACTCGATCACCGAGTTCCCGACCTCGAGCGGCACTTCGAGCACCGTGCCGCCGATCGTCGCCTTGACCACCGTCGTCGAAGCCGAGGCCATCCGAGCGCTCGTCCCCTTGCGCACGATGTCCATGTTGTCCTGGGCGCCCTTGGCGTCCTCTTTCGCCTGCTCCCAGGCGATCTCCGACTTCTGGAAGTCGGCGGCGGCGATCGTGCCGTCTGCGACCAGATTCTTGTTGCGCTGGTAGTCGCGCTCAGCGTCCGAGAGGGCGATCTTCGCCTTGTTCACCCGCGACTCGGCCGACGAGAGCTCGACCATGTTCGGGATCACCCGCACCTTGGCGACCAGGTCCCCCTGCTTCACCAGCTGTCCGGGCTCGACGTAGAGCTCCTCGATGATGCCGGAGATGAGCGGCTTGATCTGGACCTCCTTGCGGGGCACCACCGCTCCCGTCGCCACGGTCTTGCGGATGATGTCGGTGGTCACCGGCGCCGCTGTCTGGTAGACGACCGGCTTGACCTGCGACTTCTTGTAGAGGAAGACGCCGGTCGCGATGACGACCGCCGCGAACAGCAATGCCGCAAGAATTCCGAGGACCTTCTTCATCACGCGCTCTCCGACTCCTGAGATAAGGACTGCGTCCGACTTCGGACCTGAAAGACTCTCTTCGCTACTCTTCCATGCGGCGGCTGCCTCAGCCGTGCCGAACGT
>JAYTAM010000020.1:0-5048 GCA_043737505.1 Thermoanaerobaculia bacterium | reverse complement strand
GCGATGCGCAGCGTGGTGAACGGCCGCACTTCGACGTCGCGGCGCTCGAGGTGGCGGCCGCGGGCGAGCGCCAGGGCGAAGCCGGCGGCATCGCGTCGCCGGCGGCCGTGAAAGAGGAGGAGATCGAGCCGGCGATCGTGGCCGGAGGCTCCCGGGACAATGGTGAACTGGCCGGCGTATTGCGGGAGATTGGCGACCACGAAGCCGGTCGCGCCTACCGGATTCTCGACCACGCCGTCGATCTCGAGCTCGAAGCGCGGAAAGCGATAGCGGAACCACTCGCGGAGGCCGGCGATCGCCACCGCCCCCTTGCCCAGCAGCCGCTTGGTCCGCAGGTCGACGTTCGCCATGACCTGCGCGTCGAGGCCGCCGGAGAGCTGCATGAGGAACGGTTGGGCGTCCGCGCCGCCGGGACCGTGCGCCGACCGTCCGAGATCCAGCTCGATCGGTTCCGCCAGCAGGAGAGCCCGCGCCGCCGCGACGGGATCGTCAGGGAAACCCAGCGCCCCGGCGACCACGTTGGTGGTTCCGCCGGGGAGCGTGCCGACGGCGGTCGCGCTCCCGGCCAGGACGCTCGCCGCGATGCGCAGGGTTCCGTCTCCACCCAGTACGAAGAACACGTCCATCTTGTCGGCGAGCGCCCGGCGCGCGAGCTCGCGGCAGTGATCGCGACCCGAAGTCGGTTCGAGCGTCAGCGCGAAGCCCCCTTCGAGGATGCGCCGGATCTCCGGCAGAGCGCGTCGCGCGCGGCGCTGCCCGGCGCGAGGATTCCAGATGAGGACTGCGCGGCGACGACTCACCTGGGAGAGAGCGCTTCGCGGCGGCGGGCGCTGGCAACAAGCGCTGTGAAGCGGTCCTCGCCGGCGAAGGCGGCGAAGGCCGGCGCGGTGGCGAAGCAGCGCGAGCAGAAGAAGCCCTGCGCGACGGCGCGCTCGGCCTCGACAAGCGCGCGCTCGCGATCGCCGGCGGCGGCGAGGAGCTCGGCGACGCGGAACGACTGCTCGCCGTCGCTCGCCGAAAGGCGCGTGCGCTGCAGCGCGAGCTGCCCGAGGAGCAGGCGCGCGTCGTCGCTGCGCCCCTCGATCACCGCCACCAGCGCCTCGGCGAGGCGCGCGAACGGATCGCTGGGCCGCTCCCGGAAGGCCGGCCCGAGCTCCTGAGCGGCTTCGCCGGAGCGGCCGCTCCGCCAGAAGGCATAGCCGCGATAGAAGCGCGCCAGCGGCGTCGTTCCTTCGGGCAGGAGCGCGAGGAAGCGCTCCGGGTCGCCGAGGTAGAGAAGGGCGTTCGGTGTCCAGCCCTCACGGCCGAAGAAAGTCGCGTCCTGCTGGGCCACCTCTTCGATGAGCGCTCGGGCGCGCTCGAGATCGCCGGTATAAGTGGCGGCGTAGGCGGCGAGAAAGGCGATCTGCGCCGAGGCCCCGACGCGCGGTGCCGCGAGCTCCCAAGCCTTCTCGGCTTCGCCGGTCTCGGTGAGGACGGCGATCTTCAGCGCCAGCGCCTGGGTACTCCCCGGCGCGAGCTCGAGCGCGCGGTCGGCGGCGCGCAGCGCCTGCGGGTAGGCGCTGCCGGACTCGCCGCAGGAAGAGACCAGGTTGTACTTCGCCCAGCCGAGTTGCTCCCAAGCGGCGGCAAAGGTCGGCGCGAGCTCGATCGCCCGCTCGAGGTCGGCGATCGCCTGATGCGCCACGCAGCTCCCGCCGGCGAGCGCTTTCTGCGCTTGCGCGTAGAGCCGGAACGCCTCGGGCGGGACGTCCGCGGGACTGGCGGGTGCGGCGGCGATCGCCCGCTCCGGGGGCGGCTGCAGGTTGGCCCAGCGCAACGCCATCGCCGCTGCGAGGACGAGGAGCAGGATGCCGAGGAGGAGCTCCCTCGGGCGCGTTCGCGGCCGAGGTGCCGGCGCGGCGACGGCCGCAGGCGTCGCGGTGGCGGCAAGATCGCTCGCGGACAGAACGGCCGCCGCGACTGGAGCGACCGAAGCGACGGTCGCGATCAACCGATAGCTGCGCCGGGCGACGGTCTGGATGTAGCGCGGCGCCTTGGAATCGTCACCCAACGCGCGACGGAGTTCCGAGATCGCCCGCGTGACCACGGCATCGACGACGAACTTTCCTTCCCAGACGGAAGCCAGGAGCTCTTCCTGCCCTACCGTCTCACCCTGCCTCGCGGCGAGCTGCAGCAGGACCTCCATGATCTTGGGTTCGAGAGCGATCGAACCGTGCGGTCCGACGAGGAGGTTGAGTCCGGGATCGGCGACGAACTCGCCGATGCGGATTGGGCGAAGCGGGTTGGGACTTTCGAGAAGGGTCATCGGGGATCGTGGTGCTGTCGACCATTCTACGGTGCCTCCGGCGCCCTCCGGCCAACCGGAGCGTGAACTGCTGCACTCTTCGAAGGCGTTCCGGCGGCGCCTTCGCGCTCCCTCATCCGGACCTTCGCTGAAGTTGAGGACTCGGCCGGGCCCGCGACGCGAGAGTGCACCCCGGGCGCCGATTCTCGATAGCTCCGCCTTCTGTCCGTGACGGTGGGGCTCTTCAGGAGGACTCCGATGCAAGTTTCCATCACGCTCGTCGCAGGGCCTGTTCTGGGAGTGCTGCTCCTCGTCGGGGCCCTCGAGCCGCGCGCCGCGCGAGGCGAAGAGGTCGTCTTCGAGGATCAGGAGCTCCGCGACTGGCAGTTCCTCGTCCCGCCGGGAGATCCGGAGATCGAGATCCAGCATTCACCCGCTGACGACACCTTCCTCACCGTGCGCCACCATCACACCGACCCGTTGTCCTCGCTCAAGCGCTCGATCCAGGGAAGTCCGCAGGCACAGTACGATCCCGCAACCTCGGGCGCAGTGGAGACGTTCTCCTTTTCGGGGCGCTTTCGCGCGCACTACGAAGGTGTCGGGCCCGCCGCTCTCTACTTGACGCGATCCCTCTCTGTACAGGCGGTGCTGCGACAAGGCGACCAGAGTTTCGTCGCGCTGCGCGTCCTCTTCGCCTGGGTGCACTCCGATGCGACGCTCGACCAGTGGCTGTCGGTCGATTCCGGTCCGCTGCTGGCGACCGATTTCTGGCTCGACGCGGTGCGCGAGGTCCATCCTGATTTTTCGCCCGTAGGGGAGCCCATGACTCTCGCCCTGCGGGTCTCCTCCTTCTATCAGACGAGCAACGAAGAGATTCAGCCGGACAACACCTTTGCGGTCGACATCGACGACGTGCGCGTCACGGCGGAGGTACCGACCGCCGGGGATCTACCCCGGCTCAGCTTTCGCTCCGCGGCGGGTCTGGTGCAGATGACCTGCGGCACAGTCGCCCAGAGCAACGGCCACGACGAAGGCAGCATCTCCACTTCCGACCTGATCGTCCAGCTGTCGGAGACGGCGAGCAGCCCGGTCTCCTTCCGCATGCTGCGCAACGGGGCGGCCTTCGTTCCCCCGCTCAGCGCGACGGCGATCGGCATTGGCAGAAACTCAGCGAGGATCGAGGTCGATCTTCCCTCCGGTCACCATGCTGAGCTCTTCGAGCTCGCTCCGGGCGAAGGCGCGACGATCGGCGAGCCGAGCCGTCTGGCGCTGCTTTCCCACGCCGGTCCCGACTGCGCCTTCGTGGTGCTGGCGCACTGGCGAAGCGACCTGCGCGCCCAGGGGTGCGAACCGGTGGGAAGTGAAGCGGCCTTCGCTCCAGGCGTGCAGACCGCCACCGGCGCCGGCGGCGATCTGATCGGGCTCACGGAGTTGCAAGCCCTGCGCGACGAGGTGATGGTGAGAACGTCCGCCGGCCGCTACTACGCGGAGCTCTACAAGACACTCTCGCCTGCGATCGTGCGGACGCTCGTCGCCCACCCCTCGCTGCTCGTCGACCTCTTCCTATCCCAGGACGCCTGGGTGGAGGCTCTTGCGACGCTCACCGAGGGCGACGCGAACACCACACAGGTGAGCGCGGACATGGCCGCAGACCTCAACCGCCTGCTCGACGCCTTCGAGACCCAGGGGTCGCCCGCGCTCCGCCGGACGATCGCCCACGAACGGGCGCGTCTCGGACTGAGCACTGTCGCCGGGCTGACGATGAACCAGCTCTGGCAGCGAATGAACGATCGTTGGTCTGGCCAACCCTGCGTTGCCGGCGACTTCGGACTCTGTTTGAGCGGCGGCCGCTACCGCGTCGAAGCAGACTGGGCAACCCCGGCCGGCGGCATTGGAGGGGGTGGGCGCGGCCGGGCGATGGCGCTGTCAGGCGACAGCGGCTACTTCTGGTTCTTCGACCCGGCGAACGTCGAGCTCCTCACCAAGATCGTCGATGGCTGCGGCGCGAATCAGCGCACTTGGTCGTACAGCGCCGGTCTGACCAACCTCGAGGTCGATCTGTTCGTCTTCGACACCGCGACCGGGCGGGGCAAGAGCTACCGCAATCCGCAGGCGACGAACTTCGCGCCGGTGCTCGACTCGGACTACCTCGAGTGCGTGCCCGCTCCTTTCGCGGCCGAGGCTTCGGCGACGGCCGCCTCCCCGCCTGTCCACCTGCTGCCGCTCGGCGCGGGCGGCTGCGTTCCCGGAGCGGAGACGCTCTGCCTCGAGGGCGGCCGCTTCCGCGTCGAGGCCGACTGGCGGACGGCGGCCGGAGCGAGCGGGGCGGCGCATGCCGTGCCGCTCACCGACGACACCGGCACCTTCTGGTTCTTCCAGCCGGCGAACATCGAGCTGGTGGTGAAGACCATCGACGCTTGCGGCCTCGCGGGCTTCGAGAACTATCGGGTCTTCGCCGGCGGCACGACCGACGTCGAAGTGGAGATGCGGGTCACCGACACCCTTCGGAATGTGACGAAGATCTACCGCCGGCCGCTCGGGGTACCGTTCGCCCCGATCCTCGACAGCGGAGCGTTCTCGACTTGCCCGTAGACCGATGCTACTCGGGGTCGAAGAGCGTGCTGCCGGGGCCGCCAGAGCCTCCGGGTACCGCCCAGGGCGGCGTCGACGGCGGCAGCGGGTAGCCGAGGTGCTGATAGGCGCGCTGGGTGGCGACGCGGCCGCGCGGGGTGCGCTGCAGGAAGCCCTCCTGCAGCAGGTA
>JAYTAM010000019.1:0-11611 GCA_043737505.1 Thermoanaerobaculia bacterium | reverse complement strand
TAGCTGCACCCGAATCTAGCACTGGCCGCACGGTCTCGAAGTCGGAAGAGCGCAAGGTCATCTTCGCCTCTTCGCTCGGTACGGTTTTCGAGTGGTACGACTTCTACCTCTACGCGACGCTGGCGCCTTTCTTCGCCGCGCTCTTCTTTCCGCCCGGCAACGACACCGGCGCGCTGCTCTCGGCCTTCGCCACCTACGCGGCCGGCTTCCTGGTGCGCCCCTTCGGTGCGCTGATTTTCGGCCGCCTCGGAGACATGGTGGGCCGGAAGCACACCTTTCTCATCACCATCGTCGTCATGGGTGCCTCGACGTTCGCAGTCGGGCTGCTGCCGACGTACGCATCCATCGGCATCGCCGCGCCGATTCTGCTGGTCGCGTTGCGCCTGCTCCAGGGTCTGGCGCTGGGCGGCGAGTACGGCGGCGCCGCCACTTATGTCGCCGAGCACGCTCCGGACAAGGAGCGCGGCTACGCCACCAGCTGGATCCAGACCACGGCGACGCTGGGGTTCTTCCTCTCGCTGCTGGTCATCGGGGTTTGCCGCTCGTGGATCAGCGTCGATGACTTCAAGTCGTGGGGCTGGCGGATTCCATTCCTGCTCTCGCTCGTGCTGCTGATCTTCTCGATCTACATCCGGCTGAAGCTCCATGAATCGCCGGTCTTCCGGCGCATGAAGTCTTCCGGCAAGGCGTCCCATTCGCCGCTGCGCGACAGCTTCCTGCGCTATCCGAACAACAAGTATGTGCTGCTCGCGCTCCTCGGCGCGACCGCGGGTCAGGGAGTGGTCTGGTACACCGGCCAGTTCTACGCCCTGTTCTTCCTCACCATCACGCTCAAGGTCGACTACATCACCGCATACACCATGATCGCCGTATCCCTCCTCATCGGCACGCCGTTCTTCATCTTCTACGGGCGCCTCTCGGATCGGATCGGGCGGTTGAAGATTATTCTGGCCGGCTGCCTGATCGCTGCGCTCACGTACATACCTCTGTTCAAGGGTTTGACTCACTACATCAACCCGGATCTCGAGGCGTTTCAGAACGCGAATCCGATCACCGTCTCGGCGACCGACTGCAGCTTCCACGTTTTCGTTCTGCCGGGGACGCGGTTCTCTCCCTGTGACCGGGCGAAGGACTTCCTCACCAAATCGGGACTCTCCTTCACCTCGGCGCCGGCAATCGGAGGTCAGGACGTCGTGACGAAGATCGGCAGCGTCGAACTCGTCGGCTGGGACGAGGCGAAGTACAAGGAGGCGTTGAAGACGGCGGGCTATTCGGCGACCGCGGACAAGGCGAAGATCCGCTACGGGCCGGCGCTCGGCATCCTGGTCATTCTGGTGCTGTTCGTCACCATGGTCTACGGGCCGATCGCCGCCTTCCTGGTCGAGCTCTTCCCGACCAACATCCGCTACACCTCGATGTCGCTGCCCTACCACATCGGCAACGGCTGGTTCGGCGGCATGCTGCCGCTTCTCGCGACCGCCATGGTCGCGAGATCGGGGAACATTTACAATGGGCTCTGGTATCCGATCGTCGTCGCCTTGATGACCGTGGTCATCGGCACGCTCTTCCTGCGCGAGACGAAGGATCGCTCGATTCACGAGTAGAGAGGCCCGCATGTCACAGATGATCGCCGTCAAGACCGAGCTCGCCGCTCACGCCCACGTGAAGTCACTGGCCGAGTACGAGGCGACCTACCGGCGCTCGATCGACGACCCCGAGGGCTTCTGGCGGGAGCAGGCCGGGATCCTCACCTGGTTCCATCCGCCGCAGCAGATCTTCGACGCCGACCTGCGCGAGGTCGACTTCTCCTGGTATGGCGGCGGGCGCTTGAACGCCTGTCACAACTGCGTCGACCGCCATCTCGCGACACGCGGCGACAAACCGGCGATTCTCTGGGCGGGAGACGAGCCCGGCGACTACCGTACGGTCACCTATCGCGAGCTGAAGCACATGGTCTGCCGGATCGCCAACGTCCTGCTCGCCCACGGCGTGACCAAGGGCGACCGGGTGGCGATCTACATGCCGATGATTCCCGAGGTCGCGGCGACGATGCTCGCCTGCGCCCGTATCGGCGCCGTGCACTCGGTGGTCTTCGCCGGCTTCTCGGCCGAGTCGCTGCGTGGCCGGATTCTCGATGCCGGGGCGAAGCTGGTCGTCACCGCCAACGAGGGGTTGCGAGGCGGCAAACGCATTCCGCTCAAGGCGACGGTGGACAAGGCAGTCGAGGGCCTGTCGTTCGTCGGCTCGGTGCTGGTGGCGCGGCGCACCGATCTCGACTCGCCGATGCGCGAAGGGCGCGACTTCTGGCTCGATGAAGAGTGCTCGAAACAGCGCTCGACCTGCCCGGTCGAATGGATGCACGCCGAGTCGCCGCTCTTCACGCTCTACACCTCGGGTTCGACTGGCAAGCCCAAAGGCGTGCTGCACACCACCGGCGGTTACATGGTTTACGCCGCGCTCACTCACAAGCTGGTCTTCGATCTGCGGGAGGACGACGTCTATATGTGCGCCGCCGATGTCGGCTGGGTCACCGGACACAGCTACATCGTCTACGGCCCACTCGCCAACGGCGCGACGACGGTGATGTTCGAGTCGATTCCGGTCTATCCCGACGCCGGACGCTACTGGCAGATCGTCGACGATCTCGGGGTGACGATCTTCTACACCGCGCCGACGGCGCTGCGCGCCATCGCCCGCGAGGGCGACACGTGGGTGAAGAAGCACAACCGCACCTCGCTCCGCATCCTCGGCTCCGTCGGCGAGCCGATCAATCCGGAGGTCTGGAAGTGGTACCACGACGTCGTCGGCGACGGCCGCTGCGCGGTGGTCGACACCTGGTGGCAGACCGAGACCGGCGGCATCCTGATCACGCCGCTGCCGGGAGCGACACCGACCAAGCCGGGCTCGGCAACGCTGCCGTTCTACGGCATTGATCCGGTGCTGGTCAACGATGCCGGCGAGGAGCTCACCGGCAACGACATCTCGGGAAATCTCTGTCTGCGGGGCTCCTGGCCGGGTCAGGCGCGCACCATCTGGGGCGACCACAAGCGATTCCGCGAGACCTATTTCACCGCCTATCCCGGTCTCTATTTCACCGGCGACGGCTGCCGCCGGGACGAGGACGGCTACTACTGGATCACCGGCCGGGTGGACGATGTGCTGAACGTCTCCGGACACCGGCTCGGCACCGCCGAGGTCGAGAGCGCGCTGGTGGCGCATGCCGCGGTCGCCGAAGCGGCGGTCGTCGGCTTCCCGCACGACATCAAGGGGACGGGGATCTTCGCCTACGTTCTGATCACCCCCGAGTTCGAGAGCTGGGATCCGGAGCAGCTGGTCGGAGCCCTGAAACAGCAGGTGCGCGAGGCGATCGGCGCCATCGCCACGCCGGATCGGATTCTGATCGCGCCCGGCCTGCCGAAGACGCGCTCCGGCAAGATCATGCGCCGCATCCTGAGGAAGATCGCCGCCGGCGACACCAGCGACCTGGGCGACGTCTCGACCCTCGCCGATCCGGCGGTGGTCGAGAAGCTGGTCGAGGCAGCGAAGTAGTCCTCGCGGGCGCGCCGCCAGGTCTTGGTCAGACGCCCCCGAGAAGGAGAGCGTCTACCGATGGAAGGGGTGCCCTCCTTCAGCCGGTGGTAGAGTGCGCGGAGTCGCCCCGTGCAGCTCCTACCTCCGGAGGGGAACGATGGCTACGCCCCGTTTTCGTACTCTGTTGTTGGCGGTTCTTCTCGGTCCAGTCGGGTGGACAGGCGGCCTCTTCGCACAGACCGTCTTTACGGACGACTTCGAGTCCGGAAGTCTCTGCATCTGGAGCTCAGCGGTCGGCGGCGAATGCACCTGCTTCGATGTTGGGCTCGGGGCCTCGCGCCCTACGGTCTCACCGGCGCCTGGGCAGATCCTGATCAGTGAGTGGATGCCCAATCCCATGGTCGCCCCGGACGCCTCAGGCGAGTGGTTCGAAGTCGTCGCACTCGTCCCGATCGATCTCAACGGACTGCAGGCCGGCACCACTTCGCTCAATGCCGCTCCAGTGATTCCGGCGGGAGGAAACTGCATCCACCTCGAAGCCGGTGATTTCGGTCTTCTAGCCCGTAGCAGCGCCGACAACGGCGGGCTTCCCGCAGTCGATGGCATCTTCCCGTTCGGCCTCGTCAGTGCGAGCGGGACCCTTCAGATCGGCCTCTCCGACCTCCCTCTCCATACGAGGACCTGGGCATCGAGCACCGAAGCGCGATCGATCATGATCGACAGCGACGGTTCGCAGTGCACGGCTCCGGCGGGCGTTACGGCCTACAACGGCACCGATGTGGGTACTCCGAAAACGTCCAACACGCCTCCCGAGTGCCCCCCCTGAGCTGACGCGCTGCGGAGGCTGCGCACCTCTCCCAGGGCACGACAGGTTGCCCATGGCGATTTCCCGCACTGAGCTTCGGAAGAGAACTCTGGAGCAGGTGCGGCCTGACGCTCTCGGGCGGCCTTAGCCCGCAAGTCGGCGGTGGGCCGCGATCGGAATCGCGCCGCGGACGCGAGCGACTTCGGCCAGGTCGAGCTCGGCGACGGCGAAACCCACACCCGAAGCGACCTCGGCCAGGATCCGTCCCCACGGATCGACGATCAGGGAGTGTCCGTGGCTCTCGCGCAGGCCCGAGTCACCATGTTCGCCGACCTGCCCCGGAGCGACCACGAACGCCTGCGATTCGATCGCCCGCGCTCGCACCAGCGTCTCCCAGTGCGCCTTGCCGGTCGTGGCCGTGAAGGCTGAAGGGATGGTCAGCACCAAGGCGCCCCGAGCGACCAGCGCGCGATAGAGCTCGCCAAACCGCAGGTCGTAGCAGATCGACAACCCGACCGATCCGAACGCAGCGGGCGCGACGACGACGTCGGAACCCGGCGCGACCGTCGCCGACTCCCGAAACGACACGCCGTCGGGCACGTCGACGTCGAAGAGGTGGATCTTCCGGTAGACCGCCAGAACGGCCCCAGAGGGACCGAACAAGACACTGCTGTTGAAACAGCGTCCCTTTACCGAGCTTTTCTCGTTGAACGATCCCAACAAGAGATGAAGCGAGAGCTCCTTCGCCAAGGTCGAGAAGAGCCGGCAGGTCGGCCCGTCGAGACTCTCCGCCAGGCGCACCTTCTCGGTATGCGGCCCGAGATAGTTGGTGTTCTCGGGCGTCGTGACGAAGGTCGCGCCGCGAGCCGCCGCCGCGCGGATGAGCTCCGCTGCCTGGCGAAGGTTGCCGGCCGCGTCCGCGGTCGAGCGCATCTGGCAGACGGCGGCGAGGATCTTCATTCCGGTGAGCGTCGCGCGGTGCTGCGGTGCCTCTACCCTTCGTAACTCTCGACGACGTCGACAGGGCGGACGTGAGCCTGGTCGGGGTTCTGGCCGGCGTCGAGGAGGGCCTGGCGCTGACGCAGGAGGTCCCAGCACTGGTCGAGCTCGAGCTTGAGGTGGTGGAGCTCCCTGCCATCGGCCTCTTCGAGGGCCTGGCCCTTGGCGTAGAGCTTCTGTTCGCTGTGGACGAGATGCTCGATGTGCTCGCGGATCGACTTGTCGGTGGTCTTTTCGCTCATGCCGACAGGTTATCAACTCCGTTCGCGTCTCGCTGCCGAGCTCCCTGGCCCGACATCGGGTGATTCGCCGTATCTCAAGTGGGGCGGATCCGTGTGCCAGGATCCACCATTTATCCCTCGGGAGTGTACCGACGTGAAGAGAACCTTCTGCCTGCTGCTGCTTCTGGTCTGCGTCTCTGCTCCCGCAGGGGCGACCGCCGAGCCCGACGGCTGGGGCACGAACGCCGAGCTCCTGGCGGCGGCGGAGGGCGGCAACGCCGATGCCCAGCACTCCTGGGCGATCCGCCTCTGGTTCGGCCGTGGCATGGCGCGCGATCTGCCCGGGGCAATCGCCTGGTGGAAGCGCGCGGCGGCGCGGGGGCAGGCGAGCTCGCAATACCGGTTGGGCAGCGCCTTCGAGCTCGGCCTGGGTGTCGCGCAGAGCTACGAGGAGGCGGCGCGGTGGTATCTACAGGCTGCCGAGCAGGGCTTGGGTACCGCCCAGGCGAGCCTGGGTGATCTCTACGCGGCGGGGCGTGGGGTTCCCCGCGACGATGCCGAGGCTCTGCGCTGGTACAGGAAGGGCGCTGAGCAGTCCGACGCCTCGAGCCAGTACGCCCTGGGAAAGATGTATCGCGACGGACAGGGGGTCGGCCGCGATGCGGTCGAAGCGGCGAAATGGTTCGGCCTCGCTGCCGACTCCGGCTTTACCGCTGCCCAGCTCGAGCTGGGCGAGAGCTACGAGACCGGGAGCGGCCGCCCGAAGGATCTGGTCTGCGCTTACTTTTGGAAGGGCTTCGCCGCCAAGCTCGGCTGGGAGTTCGCCGGCGAGAAGCGCGACGAGCTCGTGCCGAAGCTCTCCGCCGGGCAAGTCGCGCAGGCGAAGCGGATGATCGAGCGGGCGAAACTTCCCGACGAAGGGCCAGTCGAACGCCCGCTCTGCGCCGACGAGACGATCTCCCTCCATCTCTCGGGCGCCGCCCTCGCCGACGTCCTGCTGATCTTCGAGCAGCTCGCCGGGCGCCGCATCGTCGGTGCGGAGAAGATCTCTTCGACCGTCACGGTCGACGTCGAGGACGTCGTCTGGACGAAGGCGCTCACCGACGTGCTGGCGGGCGTAGGACTGCGCTCGGAGCGCGACGGCAACGACCTCCGTGTCGTCGCCGTCGAGAAGCGCTAGAGTCGACGGATGCCCACTCCTTTCGAAAGTGCCCAGCTGATCCTCAAGCTGTTCGAGATGCGGCGCGATCCCCTCCTGCGCGAGGCGCGCACCTGGTTCCTGCGCCACTTCCATCCCGCCTCGATCGAGGACATCCGCGGCGTGCTGGCGAGCGCCGACTCCGGCAAGTACCGGATGGTGATCGGCTACTGGGACATGGCGGCGTCGCTCGTCAGCCACGGCGCGATCGATCGCGACATGTTTCTCGACGCCAACGGCGAGATCTTCGGAACTTTCGCCAAGATCCAGCCGCTGCTGGCCGACATGCGCACCAACGCCCAGACTCCAGGACTGGCCAAGCACATCGAAGCGGTCGTGATGTCGGTGCCCGACGTCGAGCCGCGGCTCGAGATGCTGCGCGAGCGTTTCAGGCCGAAAAGCTGAGGCTCCCGGCGGGTGCGCTTCAGCCGGCGCTCAGTGAGTCGGCGGCAGCGCGCAGATCGTTGAGCAGGATCTCCATGTCGGCGCGCGTGGTGCGGTAGTTGAGAACGCAGCCGCGCAAGGCGAATTTTCCTTCCACCGTGGCGTTCGACAGGTAGGAGCTGCCGCCGCGCTGGAGCGCGAGCAGCAGGCGTTCGTTCCACTCGTCGAGCCGCCGTTCGTCGGATTCCGTGCGGGCCGCGGTGCGGGCGGATGCGGTAGGCGCTCCGCCGCCGAGATGGCGGAAGCAGAAGATCGACAGCTCGACCGGCGCGAGCATTTCGAAGTCGTCGCTCGCCGCGACCAGCGAGGCGAGGTGGCGGGCGCAGTCGAGGTTCCCTTCGATCGCCTCACCGAGCGCGCGCACGCCGACATGCGCCAGCGTCATCCAGACCTTGAGCGCGCGGAAGCGCCGCGTGAGCTCGGGCCCGTAGTCCCAGAAGGCGAACGCCTCGCGGGCATCGGTCTGGGCGATACGGGTGTAGTCGGCGCCGAGCGCAAAGGCGGCGCCGATGCGGGCGGGATCGCGGAACAGCAGGCAGCCGCAGTCGGCCGGGAGAAAGAGCCACTTGTGCGGGTCGAGGGCGATCGAGTCGGCGAGCTCGAGTCCGCCGAAGCGCTCCGCGACCGAAGGGGCGAGCCGGGCGAAGCCACCGTAGCAGCCGTCGACGTGCATCCACAGACCCTCGCGGGCGGCGATCGCAGCGATCTCGGCGAGCGGGTCGATCGACCCGGAAACGACGGTGCCGGCGCTCGCCACGACGCAGAACGGGTCGTGGCCCGCCGCGCGGTCGGCGGCGATCGCGCGCTCGAGCGCGCCAGTGTCCATGCGCAGCGCGGCGTCCACTGCGACGACACGACGTTGTCGCGCCCGAGGCCGAGGAGCGCCGCCGCCTTGTCGGTCGAGTGGTGACCCTCGCTGGAGATGTAGATTCGCAGCGGCCGTGCGACCGCCTGCATGCCGGCGTCGTTGGCGACCGCGCCGCAGTGGCGATGGCGCGCCGCGGCCAGAGCGGTGAAGTTGGCCAGCGATCCGCCGCTGGTGAAGAGCCCGTCCCAGCCAGGGGGGCAGCCGAGGGCCTCGCGGATCCAGTCGATCGTCAGACGTTCGATCTCGACCGGCGCCGGAGCCGATCGCCAGGCCGTGAGGTTGGCGTTGAGGGTGGAGGCGAGGAGGTCGGCGATCGCCGCCACCGCGGTGCCGGGTGCCGAGACGTAGCCGAAGAAGCGCGGATGCGCGTTGTGTCGGCTGCCCGAAACGACGATGGAGCGAAAGGTCTCGAGCACCTCTGCGAAGGCCTTGCCCTCGACCGGCAGCGGGAGGGCGAGCTCCCGGCGCAGGGTTTCGGCGGTGGTGTCGGGATAGAGCGGCCGGTCGCGAAGCGCCTCGAGGTACCCGGCCATCCACTCGACCGCCGCGGCGCCCAGAGCGCGGATCTCGTCAGCCGAGGGGTCGAGCGCCGCCGAAGGTTGGGCGTCAGGCGAGGCGCTCATCGCGGGGCACTCTATCGTGCGAGAGATGCGCTAGAGATTGGAGAATTCTCGCGCCGGGGCGATGGCGAACGCCAGGCCCGCGAGCGCAAGGGCGCTGCCCAGGAGCTCAAGCGGATTGAAGTGAAAGACGAAGAGCGCCGGCAATGTGAGGGAGAGAACAAGCTTGGAGAGCAGCGTGAGCGGCGGATTCAGGAAGACGAAAAAGGCGACTGTCGAGGCCGGGAGGTGGCGCAGCAGCCAACTCCAGACGGCGTAGCCGATGAACGCCGAGAGCACCGAGAGATGGAAGAGCGCCAGCCAACCTCCGGGTCCGAGGGCGAGCATCTCGCGGCCGCCATGGAACGGCAGCAGCAGGAGCAGCGGCAAGCTGCCGATGCCCATCGTCAGGTAGGTCCAGTCGAGCGGCGAGCTCTCGGGCCCAGGGGCCTCACTCGCCGCCGGGGCCGTCTCGAGCGCGCTCGACTGCGTCGCGACGCCCAGCTGGCTCAGCTGCTTCGTCCCGACCACCGCTTTGCTGAGAACGGTATAGACCGACCACGAAACCGGCGCGATGGCGGTGATGGCGAGCAGCAGGCCAAAGGTCGGCAGCCCGGCGAAGCCGCCGCGCGAAAGCGCGATGGTGAATAGCCCTGCGAGCGCAATGCCGAAGGCGGCGATCTTGCGCTCGGTCAGGCGTTCTCCGAGGGCGACGGCGGCGAAGACGAGCAGCAGCATCGGGGTGAGCGCGCTGGTGAGCGCGGCGACCGGCGGCGGCACGCCATGCTGCTGGCCGTAGTAGAGCGACAGGTTATAGACCGGAACCGCCAGCAGGCCGGAGAGCGGCAGGCGGATGGGGAAGCGGCGGAGGAGAGCCAGGCACTGGCGTCGCCGCAAACCGAAGCAGTAGACGAGGCAGAGCGGTACGAGCGGCGAGAAGCGCGCCGCCGAGAGAGCCAGCCAGTCGAACTGTGCCGCCGGCCGCTCACCGCCCAGGAGATACGAGGCGGCGATGAAGCTGTTGCTCCAGACGAGGAAGAGCGCGAGAGCCGTCCCGAGGTAGAGCCAGCGCCGCTCGCGGATGGACGAAGGCGCGACGGTGGGCAAGGTGGCGGCATTCTGCCACCGACCCCTGCGCGCCAGCGCTTTTAGGGCGGCGGTCGCTCTTTTGCTAGTGTGCTCGCGTCCCGACCGATTCCAGACTCTCCATCGTCGCAAGTTCTTCTCTCCAGCGAGGAAGCCGATGCCCGTTCGAACGACACATCTGTCTGCCGCCCTGCTCGCCGCACTGGTCGTCGGTAACGGAGCGCTTGGCGCTGCGGAGAATCCGTTCCAAGACCTGAGCGTGGACGCCATTGCGGCGCTGCCGCAGCGCGAGGCCGCCCTCAACGCCCCGTTGCCGCGCAGCTTCCGGCTGGTCGAGGTCGATGCGGGCGCTCTCGCAGCGGCGCTTTCGCAGGCACCAGTCGAGGGCTCGGGAGCGACGCTCGCGCCGCCGCTCGAGCTCCTCCTGCCCTGGCCGGACGGCAGCGGCCGCCGCTTCCTGGTCGAGGAATCGCCGATTCTCGAGCTCGGCCTCGCAGCCCGGTTCCCGGAGCTCCGCACCTTCGTTGCGCGGGGAATCGACGATCCGACTGCGACCGCGCGTTTGAGCCTGACGCCGCACGGTTTCCACGCCATCGTGCGGTCGGCGGGAGGCACCGTCTACATCGATCCCTACCGCCGCTGGCACGACGATGTGGTCGTCTCGTACTTCAAGTCGCAGGCGGTGCGGCCGGCCGGAGACAACTTCCGCTGCGAGGTGAAGGGCGACGAGCGCGCGGACATCGCGCCGGCGGACGCAGCGGCCGGACTCGAGCTACCGGATCTCCTTTCCGCCCCCGAAGCCCCCTCGGGCGCCACTTTGCGCACCTACCGCCTGGCGCTCGCCGGAACTGGCGAATACACGACTGCGGTCTGCGCACCGAATCCAGCGGCGGTCGCCTGCGGCCTCAGCGCCATGGTGGTGTCGATGAATCGCGTCGGCGCGATCTACGAGCGCGAGGTGGCGGTGCGGATGGTGCTGGTCGCCAACAACAACCTTCTCGTCTACACCAACGGCGGAACCGATCCCTACACCAACAGCAACGGCAGCACGATGCTGGGTCAGAACCAGACCAATCTCAACTCGGTCATCGGCACGGCGAACTACGACGTCGGGCACGTCTTCTCGACCGGCGGCGGCGGGGTCGCGGGGCTGAACGTGCCGTGCACCAGCAGCAAAGCGTGGGGTGTTACGGGCAGAGGAAATCCGGTCGGCGATCCGTTCGACGTCGACTACGTGGCGCACGAGATGGGCCATCAGTTCGGCGGTCAGCACACCTTCAACGGGACGTCCAGCTCCTGCGGCGGCGGCAATCGCAGCGCCTCCTCGGCGTACGAGCCGGGCAGCGGCTCGACGATCATGGCCTACGCCGGCATCTGCGGCGCCGAAGATCTGCAGCCGAACAGCGACGATACTTTTCACACCCGCAGCTTCGACCAGATCGTCACCTTCACGACCGGCGCCACCGGCAGCAGCTGCGCCGTGGCCACGGCCACCGGCAACGCAGTCCCGGCCGTCAACGCCGGCGCCGCCTACACCGTCCCTCGGCAGACGCCGTTTACCCTGACGGGCTCGGCGACGGACGGCGACGGCGATGCGCTCACCTATATGTGGGAGGAGTTCGACCTCGGGACGGCGGCGCCGCCGAACACCGACGTCGCCGCTGTACGGCCAATCTTCCGCTCCTTCGTGCCCTTGACCTCTCCGAGTCGGACCTTTCCCCGCCTCTCTGACATTCTGGGGAACGTCTCGACGCTCGGGGAGTCGATGTCGACGCGCAACCGCACCATGACCTTCCGTCTGACCGCGCGCGACAACCGCCTAGGCGGAGGCGGCGTCAACTGGGCAGCGACGACGGTGAC
>JAYTAM010000018.1:0-5058 GCA_043737505.1 Thermoanaerobaculia bacterium | reverse complement strand
TTCAGCTGAACCGCGCGCCCGTCACCTTCTACCTTCCCGGCGAGGCCGATCTCGAGCGCCTGCGCTCGACCGACCCCGAGCGCGATTGGCGGGAGTTCCAGAGCGGCGAACGCTGCTGGATCGCCCTCACTTTTCTGCGGCTGCGCCAGGCCGGCTACCCCGTGGAGCTCGCCGCCGAGCCTGCCGCGTCCGGACTGGTCGTCTATCACGCCAAGCATTCGCGACATCTTCTGCGCCATGCGCGTCGCCTGCACCGGACGGTGCTCGTCGGGGTGCGTGCCGACAACAGCGAGCCGACCTCGGCGGATTTCGAGGTGGTTCAGAACGGCGTCCATGCCGACGATCGGAGGCGCTTCTTCGTCCCCCTTTGGCCGCAGGCTGCCCTCGTTCCGCGCGATCCGCAGCGCGGCAATGCCATCCAGCGCGTCGAGTTCAAGGGGATGCTGGGCAACCTCCACGGCGACCTGCGGAGCCCCCGCTGGGAGAGCTTCCTCGCCGACCGCGGTCTCCAGTGGGTGCTCGATGCGGTCGACTTCAAGGCGCTCGCGGCGAACGCATCGCGACTGCACTGGAACGATTTCCATGCCACCGACCTGGTGCTCGCCCTGCGTCCCGACGAAGCCCACTTCCATACCCACAAACCGGCTACCAAGCTCTACAACGCCTGGCGCGCCGGAGTTCCGGCCCTTCTCGGGAGGGAGGCCGCCTTTCGCGAGTTGCGCCGCGATCCGCTCGACTACATCGAAGTGTCCTCGCTGGCCGAGATCGAGGCCGCCATCGACCTGCTGCGCGCCGAGCCGCTGCGCTACGAAGCCATGGTCGCCCACGGCAGGAAGCGCGCGGAGGCGTTCTCGCCGGAGGCGATGGTCGCGCGCTGGGAGGAAGTGCTCTGGCGGAAGATTCCGGCGCTCGCGGCCGGGAGGCCGCTCCGCCACCTCCCGTTCCTGGTTCGTCCGCTCATCCGGCGCGCCCGGCGGCTGCTTTCGGGTCGTCCGCGGCGCTGAGGCCGACCGCCGGCGACCGGTCAGGTTCGGCTGGGCCCCGTGGCGGCCGTCCTACGTTCGAGATGCGCGTCGAGGAGGTCGAGTATCCGCTCGTCGTGGTTGCAGTCGAACTTGCGCGCGAACGGATACCCGGCGGCGACGAGGCGGTCGAAGTCCGCTACCCCGAGCAGGCGCGGGCGCCCATCGGCGCCGGTGGTGTGGTCGCAAAAGCGCAGGTTGTCGTTGTGCAGGCGCAGGCCGCCGCCGTTCAGGAGAACGGTCTGCACCAGCGATTCGTCGGGGCAGACGGTGCGTTCGTAGTAGGCGTGCAGCTCTGGATCGCCCGCCAAGCGGTCGACGACGAGCTCGGCGGCATGCCGGCGCAACGTTGTCCATTGCCAGCCGGCGTAGCAGATGCGCCCGGCGGCGAACGGCGTACGCCACGCGCGCACTCCCACGCGCGGCCCGTAGACGAGATGCACGTGCACGAGACGCTGCCACCCGTTGCAGAAGCGGGCGAGGCGCAGCAGGAGCGGCGGCCACGAGGTCGCATCACGGTACTGGAAGGCGTAGCGGCTCCGCCCCTGACGCCGTCTCCGCCAAGGTCCGTCGGAGCCGTACGTGGGCCAGGAGCGCACGAAACCGTCGCAATCGGCGGCCGCCAGCATCGCCTCCGACTCGGCGAGCGGCAGCGTGGGATAGTCCTGGCCGGAAAGATAGACCAGCCAGTCGTAGCGCAGGCCCTGCGCGCGCATCCAGGCGACACCTTCGAGATACGGCGAGAGCATCGAGAGGTAGCCGCGCCGAATGGGGCCCGCCACGGGAAGCAGATGGCGCTCCGCAGCGCAGGGGAGATCCGCCGTCCCAAGCGCGCAGCCGGTGTCGTCGTGCGCCACCACTACCAGGGCGCCGGGGCTCCCGGCTCCGATGACCCGCACCAGGCGCGCTATCTGTGCCGCACTGCGATGAGTCTGGATCAGGTAGCAGACGCGCATGCGCTCAGTAGGTGGCGAGAAGACGGCAGGCCTGAGCCTTGAAGATCAACAGCACCGGCGAGCCGGCGGCGAGTTCGAGCTCGCGGCAGGCGCGCCGGCTGACGACGACCGCGACCGGGCGTTCGTGCTTCCCGAGGTACGCTTCGACCACCGCCCCAGCGTGTTTTCCGTCCTCCTGGGGCAGGTGCACCTTGCCGACCGTCGCCGCCAGGACATTCTGCGCCGAGAGTCCGCTGACCGGGCCGCGCGCGACCAGGATGTCGGTCGCGCGGAGCTCGAAGGCGACACGCTGGCCAGGGACGAAGCTCCCTTCGTCGGCCACCGCAACGCGCACGCCGGGCTCGATCATGATCGTTGCCAGAGAGTCGCCCACCTCTTCGACCGTACCCGCGAACACGTTGACCAGCCCGGCGCCACCCTCACCCGGCGCCAGGCGATGGGCGCCGAAGAGCGCGCCCGGGGCGCCCCGCGCCACCACCCGACCGGCCTCGAGCACCGAGACTTCGCGACACAGGAGGGTCATCTCCGAGGAGTCGTGCGAGACGTTCAGGGTCGGAATTCCGAACTCCTCACGCACCCGCAGCAGATAGGGCAGGATCCGCCGCCGCAGCGCGAGATCGAGACCGGCGAGAGGTTCGTCCAGGAGCAGCAGGTCGGGCGCCGAGCAGAGCGCGCGACCCAGCGCGACCCGCTGCCTCTCGCCCCCCGACAACGCCGTCACCGGACGGTGCGCGAGGGCAGCGAGCTCGAGCAGGGCGAGGACGCGCTCCGGCTCGAGGCGGCGGGTCGACCGGCGGGCCCGGCGCTCGCCGAAGCGCAGGTGGGCGAGAACGTCGCAGTGCGGAAAGAGCGCCAGTTCCTGCGCGACATAGCCGACACCGCGCGCTTCGGGAGGCAGCGAGATCCCGCGGGCAGAATCGAGCCAGGTCTTGCCGCCGACCTCGATCCGCCCCCGCACGCCGCGCCGAAGCCCCGCCAGAGCCTCGAGCACCGAGCTCTTGCCGGCCCCCGAGGGGCCGAAGAGTCCGAGCGCCGTCTCTCCTGTCTGCCAGGCGATCTCGACCGCGAAGCCGTGGCAGGGGATGGTGAGCTCGAGGGCGATTCCAGCGCTCACTGGCGGCTCCGCCTTGGGCTCCACCGTGGGCTCCGCCGGCGGCGCGTCAGGATCTCCACCGTCCACAGCGCCGCGAAGGCGAGGACAACGGTGATGGCCACCAGGGTCATCGCCTCCCTGTCCCGCCCGACCTGCATGTCGCTGAAGATGGCGAGCGCCAGAGTCTGGGTCTTGCCGGGGATGTTACCGGCGACGATGATGGTGGCGCCGAACTCGCCCAGCGCGCGGGTGAATCCGAGGACAGCGGCAGCAGCGAGGCCCCGGCGCGCGAGCGGCAGCGTCACTGCGGAGAGGGTGCGCAGCGGCCCGAGACCAAGAGTTCGCGCCATCGCTTCCAGGCGCGGATCGACCTCTTCGAACGCCAGGCGCGCCGTGCGCACGACGAGCGGCAGGGACATGATCGCCGCAGCCAGAACCGCGGCTCGCAGAGTGAAGAGAAGATCGAGGTCGAAGCCCAGCGCTCGCTCGCCCATCGGACCGTCGCGGGCGAGAAGGCGGAGCAGAAGATAACCGACCGCCGTCGGCGGGAGCACCAGCGGCAGGGCCACGAGCGTCTCGAAGAGCGCTTTGCCGGGGAACTCCCGCCGCGCCAGCAGCCAACCCAGCGCGATGCCGGGCACGAGAATAACCAGCGTCGAGCCCAGGGCCACCTGGACACTGAGCAGCAGCGCGTCGAGGGCCCCAGGGCTCATCCGGGCGCCGATCGTATCCGAGCCGCACCTCGCCGCGGAGAAAGCGCACGCCGCCCCCGCGGCGGGTATCGGCGCGTGCAGCGGGCCTGTCCCTGGCGTCCGGCCCCTCTAGGGCTGACTGGCGCTCCAGGCGGCGGTGTTGGCGGAGCCAAAGCCGTCGTTGAACAGCGGCTGCCCGACGACGAAGGTCGCCCGGGCGGCCGGTCCGCTGTTGAAAGCGCTGTCGACCGCTTCGAGCGTCCAGGAATAGAAGCCCTCGGGGAGCCCATGCAGCGTCCACTCTCCGGCGGCGCTCAGATTTCCGGCTTCAGGAACCCGGCGGGCGAGCGAAACCGGTGCGCCGCCGCGATACAAACGCAGCTCATAGGTCAGCGCCTCTGCCGGCGTGAGGTCGTCGCTGGCTGCGCTCCACGACAGCGCCACCGAGCCGCCGCCCGAGACCCCGGACGCGAGCGCCGAGGGGGGAGTGGGCGCCTGGTTCTGCGCCGGAGCGTCGTTGAGGTAGACGTGCATCTGCGCTTCGACCAGCCCGTTGCCTCCGGGTACGAAGTACTGCCCGGCGATGAAGTAGTCGAGATCGCCATCGCCGTCGAGGTCGAGCCAGCTGAACGAGCCGCCGCGATCGCCGCTCGCCATCGGCGCGGGCAGCTGATTGCCGGAATCGACGAAAACGCCCCCGTCGTTGTCGTAGATCTTGGCCCGGCCGGCGAGCTGCGAACCCGGGTTGAAACTTCCAGCGAGCAGAATGTCGATGTCGCCGTCGGAGTCGTAGTCCGCCCAGGTCGCCGCGGAGAGGTCGAGCCAGCCATCGCCGCCGCAGAAAGTACAGGCGATGATGTCGACCGGCTCGAAGGTCTCGGCGTCGTTGCGATAGAGGCGCAGCACGGTGTTGTAGCTACCGTCGAGCTCACGGATGTTGCCGGCGATCAGGATGTCGAGGTCGCCGTCGTCGTCATAGTCGCCCCACTGCGCCTCGCCGTGCTCGACGGTCAACGTGCCGAGAATGTCCTCACCGACGAAGAGACCTCCGCCGTCGTTGCGGTAACGGCGGATGAAGCCGTCCTCATTGAGCGGTGAGATATGGACCAGGAGAAGGTCCAGGTCCAGGTCGCCGTCGAAGTCGGCCCAGCTGCTCTGGGCATGCGCGGTGGGCGCGAGGCCCGCATCCACCTCGGTGAACAGGAAGCCCGACCCGTTGCGACCGTCGTTGCGCATCAGCGCGGTGCGGGACTCGAAGGTCTCCTCGTCCCAGACCGACGGCAGCAAGAGATCGA
>JAYTAM010000017.1:0-5070 GCA_043737505.1 Thermoanaerobaculia bacterium | reverse complement strand
CCAGAGCCTCGATGGCGTCGCTCTCGACGATCTCGAGCCAGAAGTCTCCGAACTGCTCGACGTCGAAGGGGACGTAGAGCGCTGGCAACCCCAGCGCGCGATAGGCGGCATTGTGGAGCCGCGGCGAGAGCGACTGGAGCGCCGGCCGGCCGACCACTCCGAAGAGCTGGCGGATCCTCGGCAGCTCCGGAAAGCCGTAGTCGCGGCTGAGCTGCGCCACCGACGGCTGGCCCGGCGCAGCCGCGCGCGCGCTCGCCGAGCCATAGATGACCGGCGCGCCCAGTCGAGGCGCGAGGATCCGCGTCCAAAAACCGCCGTCACCGCTGGCGAAAGCGATCACATCCCGGCGCGGCGAACCGGCCAGGAGGGCGAGGGGAGCGAGCTCGTCTCCGGCATTCGCCGACCCCGGGACCAGCTTGTAGAGCGCCGCAGGGACGGCTGCAAGGTGCGCGAGGCGAGCCTGGAGTGCCGAGAGATCGATCGGCGCACCGTGCCAGGAGAGGATGCGGCGCGAAGCCGGAACGCGCGCCAGAAGCTCAGGCACCAGGTCGCGCTCGCCCTCGAGATCGACGCGATCGAAGCGCGGCCCGGCCTCGCCGATGCGCCGCAGGCGTGCCTCCCGCGGACCGTCGAAGGCGCCGCCCTCGAAGGTACTGCGGAGCGTGTAGAGGAGTTGCCCGGGAAAATGAGCGCGCAACCAGTCCGGGTCGAGGTCGCCGACCAGATCGGCGCGTACTTCGAGCCAGTCGGCAATGCCGGCGAGAGCCTCGAGATCGCGGCCGTCGGCGGCCGGCGGCTCGGTCAGAGATGCGACCACGACCGCACGATCCGCACGATCCGCCCGCTCCCCTCCCGCGGCAGGCTCGACCCGCTGTGGAATCTCCATAAAGCAAAAACCTCCTCCCGGGTTCCCGGAAGGAGGTCAGCGGAGGAAAGGCAAAGTCTCGGCTGGTCGTCCCGGGCCCGATGGGCCGGGACAACAAGCCCCGGCCTACCTAATGATGCGCGTGATGATGAGCAGAGCTGCGCCAGCAGCTGAGGGCTGAAGGTGCTGCGCAGGCAACGCTCGGACGAGTCATGAGGTGGCGATTCGAACACCCGCGGCGCCGGCTGTCAAGTCCACCGCTCTCCTGGCGAAATTGCCGAGATCCAACTCGGAAAGATGCTCGACAAGGAGAAGCACAAGGCCCTTCAAGGGGGCGTGCTGTCGGCGTGCGTTGTCTTGCGAGAGTCCTGGATCGCGATACTCGTCCTGAGCCTTGGCGTCATCTTGAAGTTCGCACTCCTCGGACTTCTGCGAAAGCACGAACGAGACCGAGACATTAACCGGCCCTTGATGGACAAGCATCGGCCTCACCGAGCTCGAGTTCCTGCTCGCGACCGGCGATCAGCGCGCAGGCGCGCTCGCCTTCTCGAACGAGCGCACGTTCAACGGCGGCTCGAACGCCCCGAGCTCGCACCGCCTTGTGGAGCTCATGGACGCCGCCCTTCGCCTCGAGCGCGATGAGCCCATCCCGCCTGAACTGCTCACGCTGCTTGGCGAAGGGTCCGGCGGCCTCGGCGGCATGCGTCCCAAGGCGACGGTGGAACGGGGCGGCGACCTCTGGGTGGCGAAGTTCCCCGCCAAGGACGACCGCCACGCGATCACGAGATGGGAGCACGCCACCCTGACTCTCGCGGACCGGTGCGGAATTCGCGTGCCCGACCACGAGCTCGTCGAGCTCGGCGGTCGGGCGCTGTTGATGACCCGGCGCTTTGACCGCCGCAGGCAGCCCGATGGTTTCGCCCGCGCCCACGTGTTGAGCAGATTGACCCTGCTCGGACTGCACGAACGCGACAACGGCGCCGGGAGCTATGCCGACCTCGCGGCTTGGATCCGCCGCCACGGTGCGGCGCCTCGCGAAGATACGCGTGAGCTGTTCCTGCGGATGGTATTCAACATCGTGGTTGGGAACACCGACGACCACCTGCGCAACCACGCGGTGATGGACTTCGGCGAAGGCTTTCGCCTCGCGCCGGCATACAACTTGGTGCCCCAGCTCTCGACCAGCTCCCTGCGCAGCCAGGCGGCGCGCTCGATGCGGCCGGCGATGCGGCCGGCGATGCGGTCGACGCGGCGCAGGTAGACCGGGCTCGTCGCGCCCGGGCCTTGTCGACTGGCATCTTTCTGTTTTTGTATCTACAATAACCTTGTGCGAGTCACGTTCGATCCGGAAAAGCGGAAACGGACGTTGGAAGAGCGTGGACTCGATTTTGCCGATGCGATGTATGTCTTCAGGGGCACCACGGTCGAGATTGAGGATAGGCGTCGGGACTACGGCGAGCCCAGGATCCTGTGCTTCGGTCGGCTCGCCGCCAGAATGGTAGTCGTGGGCTACACACCGCGGGGCGAGGATCGCCACGTATTCAGCATGAGGAAAGCCAATGACCGCGAACAAGCCAAGCTCGCGCCGTACTTTGAAGTCTGACCTCGCCCGTGTCGACGCGCATGTCGTGCAGCCGGAGGAGTACAAGGAGCTGCCGGAGCTGACGAACGCGATGCTTTCGCGGGCTAAGGTCAAGAAGGGCGGCCGCCCCCTTTCGGTGAACCCGCGCAAGCTCATCTCACTACGCCTTCCTGCCGACCTGATCGAGCGCTGGAAAGCCACCGGCCCGGGTTGGCAGACTCGGATGGCGGAGCGCCTGAGCAAGGCGCCGTAGGCGCTAGATCTCGCCGCGCAGCCAGGCGGCGCGCTCGATGCGGCCGGCGATGCGGTCAACGCGGCGCAGGTAGACCGGGCTGGTCGCGCCGGGATGCCACTTCGAAGGTTTGGGCAAGCTACCGGCGAGCGCCGACGCCTCCTGTCGGGAGAGCCTTGCGGCCGGCTTGCCGAAGAAGCGCTGCGCGGCGGCCTCCGCGCCGTAGACCCCGGGCGCGAACTCCACCACGTTGAGATAGAGCTCGAGGATGCGCCGCTTCTCGAGGTGCTTCTCGAGCGAGCGCGTGAGCAGCGCCTCCTTGACCTTGCGCAGAGGATTCCGCGACGGCGAGAGCCAGAGATTCTTCGCCAGCTGCTGGGTGAGGGTCGAGGCGCCGCGCGGCATCTCCCCCTCCTCCCACGCCTCGGCCACCGCCTTCTTGAGCTCCGCCACGGCGAAGCCGTTGTGCGAGAAGAAGTCGATGTCCTCGGCGACCAGCACCGCCAGCTTGAGCTCGGCGGAGATGCGCCCGTAGGGCACCGGCTTCCACGCGACGCGGTCTGGCTTACCCGCGCCGCGGGCACGATCGCGAAAGCGATCGATGAACGCGGTGCTCTTCGGCAACTCTTTGGCCAGTCTCGCGACGTCAGGCCAGGTGGCGGCCTCATAGAGAAAAAAGAAAAGGACCAGTAAAGGGAATGCGATTGCAGCGCCCTTGGCGAGTGCGCGCCATCGACGACGACCCCCCCGCCGAACCGTCTGGAGATCGGGAAGATTCATCCGACGGCCGCTCCGAGCTCGCCGATGACGATCGTCACCGCGCGGCCGGCGAGGATGACGCGCTCGCCCTCCCGCCGCACTCGTACCGTTCCACCGCGAGGGGATGCTTGAAACCCCACCATCTCCCCTTTACCGAGCTTTTCCCCCCAATACGGAGCGAGACAACAGTGTGCCGAACCGGTGACCGGATCCTCGGGAACGCCCACACCCGGCGCGAAGAAACGTGAAACGAAATCGTGACCGGAACCGCAGTCTCCGGCAGCGGTGACGATGACGCCGCGCACCGGGAGCTTCGCCATCGCTGCAAAGTCGGGAGCGAGCTCGCACACTTGCTTCGCCGTCGCGACTTCGACGAAATAATCGTAGGCGTTCTTGCCGAAGTAGACCGGCTGCACGCCGAGGGCCGCGAAGAGCTCGGGAAGGGCGGCATGCGGGCTCTCGCGGCGCTCGGGGAAATCGAGCTCGATCCAGGCGTCTTCTCCGTCGCCGTCCGTACGCCGCGCCGTCAGCCGGCCCGAGAGTGTGTCGAAGAGCGCCGGCGCGTCGGTCGCGAGCCGTCCGCTCTCCCACAGGACGTGCGCCGCGGCGAGGGTCGCGTGGCCGCAGAGCGCGACCTCGGCCTTCGGGGTGAACCAGCGCAGACTCCAGGCGTCGCCCTGCGGCCGGAGGTAGGCGGTCTCCGAGAGATTCATCTCGGCGGCGAGGGTCTGCATCCAGGCCGGATCGCGCTCGTGATCGAGCACGCAGATCGCTGCCGGATTGCCGGCGAACGGACGATCGGTGAAGGCGTCGACGGTGTAGATCGGCAGGGACATCGACGGCGGCTCCTCAGTTCTGTGCGATCACTTTTTCAGCGAGATGGCGGCCGATCGCGAGCGCGGCCGTGGCGCCGGGAGACGGGGCGTTGAGCACGTGCAGCTGACGTTCGCCCTCGGCGAAGGCGAAGTCGTCGAGGAGCTTGCCGGAGCGGTCCATCGCCTGCGCGCGCACGCCACAGCCCGCGGGACGCACGTCTCCGGCAACGATCTCCGGCACCAGCTTCTGCAGCGAGCGCACGAACAAATCGCGACTCCAGGCGCGACGATACTCCGCCAGACCGATGCCGGCGTAGTGCGGCGCCATGCGCCAGAAACCGGGAAAGGCGAGCGTCGAGACCGCGTCGCGCAGCGAGAAGCTGGAGCGCGAGTACCCTTCGCGTTTCCAGGCCAGAACGGCGTTCGGGCCGGCTTCGATCACGCCGTCGACGCGGCGCGTGAAGTGCACGCCGAGGAAGGGCAGGTCGGGGTCGGGCACCGGGTAGATGAGATGGCGCACCAGCCGGCGCGCTTCGGAGGTGAGCTGGTAGTAGTCACCGCGGAACGGCACGATGCGCACGGCGGGGTCGAGACCGGCGAGCCGGGCCACGCGATCGCTCGCGAGACCTGCGCAGCCGACCAGAAAGGCCGCGGTGCTGCGTTCGCCGCGCGCCTCGACCTCGACTGTCCGGCCGACCTGCCGGATCGCTGTCACCGTGGAGCCCGTTCGCACCTCGCTGCCCGCGGCACGGATCTCCGCCGCCAGGGCGGAGGCGACGGCCACGTAGTCGACGATGCCGGTCGCGGGCACGAACAG
>JAYTAM010000016.1:0-2184 GCA_043737505.1 Thermoanaerobaculia bacterium | reverse complement strand
GCACGCGGGCGTAGACCTGAGCCGCTTCGACGCCGCGAAAGGCCTCGAAGACATTGAAGGCGATCTCCGCCGATCCAAAGAGGGCGCTGTTGAGCACGTAGCCGGCAGGGACGCCGTTCTTGAGCGTCAGAAACGCATACACCGCTTCGAGCAACAGGCGGCGCTCCGGGTGGACGCCGAAGACCGCGAATTGCAGTCCGTCCTCCCAGCTCACCAGGCGAACGTCGTCGGCACTGCCGTAGGCGAATGCGTCGAGATCGCGGCCGCGCGTCACCATCGCATCGCGGGCCAACTCGAGCAACCGTTCGGCGCGGTGGCCGGAGAGCTCTTCGACCGCGAGGGGCGTGAGCCCCCCGCGAGCGAGCTCTCGCCCGAGGTCGGGTCTGCCGCGACGCAGCGGTGTGCGCTGGAAGACAGGTCGCACGCCGGCCAGGCGCTCGCGCGTCCGCGCCGGAGTTGCCGGCGCCGCTCCCGGAGCGGAGGGCGAGAGGCGGTAGAAGAGGCCGAGGTCGTCGACGATGCGCTCGAAGAGGTGGGAGTCTGGAATCGCCGCGCGCAGGCGCCGAAGGAAGAAGGCGCCGCCGGCCTGCGGCGACGCCCCGCCCGGACTGCGCATCCGGTCGAGCCACTCGTGCGGCGTCCAGGCGATCTCGTCGAGGCCGGGAATCTCGGCGGGATGAGCGACGAACGGGAGCCAGCGCTCGAGCCGCTCGGGGGCGTCGACCGCATCCCAGTCGATGTCGAAGTTGCCGGGAAACTTCGCGGCGAGACGCCAGGCGGTTTCGGCGAAGAACGGGAAGTCGATCGTCGTGCCGGCGATGCCGCTGTCGCGGAGCTCGGCGCGATGCCGTCGCAAGTCGGCGCGGTGCTCGAATCCGGCCAGCATGCGCTCGACCTGGACGAGGAGCGGCGCGTCGTCGGGGTAGGCGCGCAGGAAGAGCAGCAGCTCGTGGAGCGCCTCGACCTCGCGGGCCGACCCGAGACGAGCGCGCTCGAGCCGGGCGAGGAGCGCGCGCTTCTGCTTCGGCCAGCCGGGGCCGAATTCGGCGCGCAGGCGCGTCAGCGCCGTGAGGGCGGCGAGAGCGGTGGCCGCCGCTCTGGCCGGCTTCGGGGCCCGGACGGAACGCTTCCCGCGTCCACTCATCGCCCCGATCCTCCGGTCTCCTCGGGGCGCTTCAGCGCGCCGCGATCGATCTTGCCCAGATGCGTCCGCGGCAGCTCGGCGACCAGATGCACCGTGCGAGGGGCCTTGTAGGGCTGCAGCTCCCTGGCCACGAAGTCGCCGAGCTCGCGTGCGAGGTGGGCGCCGGGCGTTCTGGGGATCACCCAGGCATGCGGCTTCAGGAGACCGTTCTCGTCGGCGACGGCGATCACGGCGCATTCGGCGACCTGCGGATGGCGCAGGAGGGTTCCTTCGACCTCGGCGGGGGAGAACCACTTGCCGGCGACCTTGAAGACGTCGTCGCCGCGACCCTGGTAGGTGAAGTAGCCCTCGGCATCCCGCGAAATGAGGTCTCCGGGGACGACCCATTCGCCGCGGAAGGTCGTCTGGGTCTTGTCCATCTCGCGGAAGTAGCCCCAGGCCCGCGCTCCTCCCCGCACCCAGAGAGCGCCGATCTCGCCGTCGGGGAGATCGCGGCCCTCGTCGTCGCGCACCCGCACATCGAATCCGGGAACGACCTCGCCGAGCGTTCCCGGACGGACCCGGCCCGGCCGGTGCGAGACGAAGACGTGCCACTGTTCGGCGGTGCCCAGACCGTCGAGAAGCTCGACGCCGAAAGTCGCCTGCCAGCGTTCGCGCAGGGTGACGGCGAGCGCCTCGCCGGCGGAGGTCGCCAGCCGCAGGGAGCCGAGATTCTGGACTCCGGCGGCCGGGTGGCTCACCATCTGCTGGATCATCGTCGGCACGTTGACGAGCAGCGTCGGCCGATGGCGGGCGATCGCCGAGAAGATCGTTTCCGCGGTCGCCTTCTCCGGGAAGAGGCAGGCCGAGGCGCCGACGGAGAAAGGGAAGAAGAGGTTCGAGCCCATGGCGTAGCCGAAGAAGAGCTTCGGTACGGCGAGGGTGATGTCGTCCGGGGTGAGGCCGAGAATGCGTTGACCGTAGGCCTGGGTGGTGAAGGCGTACGAGCGGTGGCTCTGCACCACCGCCTTCGGGCGCCCGGTCGTGCCGCCGGAGAAGAG
>JAYTAM010000015.1:0-5088 GCA_043737505.1 Thermoanaerobaculia bacterium | reverse complement strand
TCACACCGGCGAACTCGAACAGCCATTCGAGGTCCTGCCGTGGCAGCCCGGTGCAGGCGCAGATCAGGTGCTTGACCAGCACTTGCCGGGTGGTCTCGGCGTCGCCCAGCCGGAACGACGGCAGGAGCGCCGTCGCGGGCGTACCCCATGTCACCTTGCCCGCGGCCACGAGCCGGGCGAGGAGCAGCGTCGTCATCGCCTTGGTGTTCGATGCCACCATGAACATCGTGTCGGCGTCGACCGGTTCGGGATGCCCGAGAGCCCGTGCGCCGAAGCCGCGCGCCAGGACGACCTTGCCGTTCTCGACGATGCCGATCGCGACGCCGGGGACTTTGAGCGATTGCATGCCGGTCTCGACGAAGCGGGCGAGGTCGGCGAGCCGCTCCGCATCGAGCGGATGCGCCTTCCTGCCGGCGAACGACTCGCGGTCGTACCCCTTGGGCAGCAGTCGATCGAAGACCAGCGCGATCTGCGCGCCGCGCTTCTCGCCCACCGGCTGCGTCACATCGTAAATGACGACGTTCCAGGTTCCGTTGGCCTGGCGCGCCATGGCCGAAACGTCGCGCCGCTCGTTGGGCGACGTCTGGTAGTCGTAGACGCGCTGTTTCGTCCAGCCATCGCGGTCGGGCCGGTCGATGATGACCTTGAGCGGCCAGGTCGCGGTGGGCTTGTAGGCCTTCCAGGCCGCGGCCACCGCGGCGTCGGCGCTCTCGGTGTCGCCGCTCGCGGGGAGGTCGACGAGCGCGATCCAGGAGTCGCCTTCAGGTGGCTCGAGCGTCGTGACGGTTCCCGCGACGCTCACCGTCCAGCCGGACGGGGCGACGAAGGTGTTGCCCTGGAGCGTCGTCCTGGGCGTGTCGGCGGCGAGTCGCTCGGCGCCGGCCGGCCCGTTCGAAGCCATCGGCGCCATCGAGCCGGCGAAAGCCATGGCCATCGCCGGGCAGGAGAGGAGCATGAAGATCGGGATCCGGGTGCGCATGGGAAGGACGATACTGCTTGGGATGCGGAACGGGCAACGAGGTCTCGAGAAAGGTCCCTGGCGAATTCCTGGGGAGAAGGCGCCAGGCGATTTCCAGGAATCGTCTCGGCACAGGACGAAGCCGGGCTTGCGAGCTCAGATTTTCGCGATCGCCCAGAGGTAGGAGACGGCGCCGAGCACCGTCAGCCCTGCGCCGACGAAGGCGAAGAGCAGGAACGAGGTCGGGTGACCCCAGGAGAAGGTGATCGCTTCGACCGCCAGACCGGCGACGATGAGCGCGCCCGAGCGCGCCAGCCGGCGGGCGGTCGGCGGGGTGGCCCGAGTGGTCGCAGTGGTCGGGGCCGCCTGAATCGATTCGGTCATGGCAGGTTCTCTTTCCACATCGCCTTGGTGGCGACCTTCTCGACGTCGTGCACCGTCGCGTGGCATTCGAGGCAGCTGGTCTTTCCGGCCGCGAGGTCCTGGAGATCGTCGGCGTGCATCTCGTTCTCCTCGTACGAGCGCGCTCCGGCGTGGCAGTGCAGGCACTCGCGGTTGTTGTAAGGCGAGTAGAGCTCGATCTTGTCGGGCTTCGTCCCGATGTAGTTGATCCAGACATGCTTCAATCCCGTCAGCTTCGCCTTGGTGTCGCCGAACATGGTGTAGGTGGTGTGGCAGGTGAAGCAGGCCTCGTCGCGCGGAATGCGATTGTTCTGGAAATGGGAGGCGACGAGGCTCTCGGAATCGTCGGCTCGCAGGCTTTTTCCGTACGGTTCCATGATGTGACAGGAGAGGCAGAACTCGGTCTTCTTCGAGAGCTCGACATGCTTGCGGACCCCGAGGGAGGTGACCAGCCCAGGGAGCAGGAAAAAGGCGACGAACGCCAGCGCCTTACCGCCGGCCGCGGCGGTGAGCCCGGGCCGGCGCATGACCAGGATCACGAGGAGGATCGCGACCAGGGCGAGTGCCGTCAGGAGCGCGGTCATGAACGCAAGACCGTCAGGTCTTGGTCTGCGCGTTCAACCACGCGATGAGCGCGGCGAGATCCTCGTCGGTACCCTTGAACTCCTTGGCGTGCTTCTTCCCATTCTTGTCGACCTTCTTCTGGATGAAGTCGGCCAGCCAGACGGGGTCGAGCGCCTGACAGGCGCCCGCGAGGTCCGGCCCCTTCATCTTTTCGGACTTCGTCGTCGCTTCGATCCCGGCGCTCGAAACCGCGTGGCACATGTCGCACTTCTGAGCGAGGAAAACCACCTTGCCATCGGGCGTCGCCGCCGCAGCGCCAACAGCCGTTCCGAGGATCATTCCGAAGCCGAGCATGAATACCGTTGATCGCCGCATCAGTAGCCTCCTGTCGAGAGCTCGAAGTATGGACCTCGAGAGGCCACCCGCGCGTGAGTAGTTCCTACGGTCAACGACCACGTACGTGCGTGGGCGCCCCGAATTCCGCCAGGCGCTGGCGCGTCATTTCCGCATTTCGGCGATACTCGAGGAGTCCGCAGAGGATGAGCGGCGCGACGACGGTGGCGTCCGACTCGATGATGAACATCGGCGTCTCCTCGGTGAGCTTGTCCCAGGTGATCTTCTCGTTCGGAGTCGCGCCCGAGTAGGAGCCGTACGAGGTCGTCGAGTCGGAAATCTGGCAGAAGTACGACCAGGGCTGGACCGGCTGCTGGAGGTCGTACTTGATCGACGGCACGACGCAGATCGGGAAGTCCCCGGCGATTCCGCCGCCGATCTGGAAGAAGCCGACGCCGCCGCCCTCCGCCATCTGCCGGTACTGATCGTAAAAGGCCGCCATGTACTCGATCCCCGACTTGGCGATGCCGGCGGAGAAGTCGCCGAACTTGACGTGCGAGGCGAAGATGTTGCCGAAGGTCGAGTCCTCGTAGCCGGGCACGACGATCGGAATGCGCGCCTCTGCCGCCGCGAGCAACCAGCACTCTTCGGCCGGCCCCTCGTGCAGATCCCGCGGCAGGGCGAGCACGAGATCGTAGAAGTACTCGTGCCAGAAGTGGCGCTCGCCATTGGCCTCGGCACGTTCCCAGGCCGGCACGAGAAACTTCTCGACCGCCCGGAAGGCCTCGTCCTCCGGAATGCTCGTGTCGGTGACCCGCCGCATCCGCTGCTCGAGAATGCGCGTGTCGTCCTGCTTGGTGAAGTAGCGGTAGTCGGGGAAGTCCTTGTAGCTCCCGTGCGCCACCAGGCGGAAGAGCGACTCCTCCAGATTGGCGCCGGTCACCGAGAGGCCGTGGATGAGGCCCTCGCGGATCGCCGGCGCCAGAGTGATGCCGAGCTGCGCCGAGGACATGGCCCCGGCCAGAGACCAGAACATCTTGCCACCGCCCTCGAGATGCCGGATGTAGGCGAGCAGCGCGTCGCGCGTCGCGCGGGCATTGAAGTTCTGATAGTTGCGCAGGACGAAGTCGAGGATCGGGAGTTCCGTGGCGGCCATGCCCTGAGCCTACCAAGGTCGGGCGGCGGAGAGGTGGCGGCCGGCGCCCGACGAGTGTCGGCCGTATCAGACCGGAGCCTCGAGAATGACGGCATCGTTCATCGCGATACGGCCCGGCTCCACCGTCGAGCCGTAGACGCCGAGACAGCCTTGGCGCTCGGCGACCACGGCTCGCAGAATGGCAGGGTCGCGCTCGGTGGTCTCCGGGTCGACGGTGATGATGGCGCAGCGGCCGTCCCGCTTGTCGACTCGCAGTCGCAGGCCGCCGATGCGCAGGGTGGATCCGACCCAGCCGTCTTCGGGGAACGGTGTCGCTTCGGCCGCGCTCGACGTGGCTTCGATCAGAAGATTGGGCCGAAACCGCCGGAGATCGAGAACCGTTCCGACGATCTCACCGAGCCGCGCGATCGACTGGGTCGTGATGAGAGAGAGCGGGAAGGTGTCGAAGATGCCGCGATCCTGTCGGAGGACCGTGACGCTCTCCGGGCAAAGCTCGTCGGCGAGATCCTTGTCCATGACGTCGAAAAGTCCACCCGAAGGCGACCTCACCACAGTCGGCGATCGGTCGGGACGATGCGGCTCGGTGAACGACGGCAGATAGTGGCTCATCTCCGCGCGCTCCCGGATCGTCAGCCAGGGAAAGCCGCTTTGCGTCACGCCGCTGCGGACGAAGGCCCAACGGCGATCGCCGGCCAGGCCGTGCCAGGAGACGTCGACCTCGGCCAACGCTTCGCCCGCCATCGATTTGACGGGATAGCGCCACAATCCAACGACACGGCCCACCTGAATGCTGGTTCTCGAAGCGTGCATGGGGCTGCCTCCAAAGAGGCGCCCTTACCCTTCGAGCCTGCGTCGAGCGTGGCGGACCTCAAGTCCGCTGCAGCGCCCCTCGACGGAGGATGTGCGCCGCCGGCGGCGACGCTACGGAGCAAGGAACAGAGAAGAACAGCAACCGTGGTCGGCGTCAAGCGACATCGGCCTGACCTGATAGCTTGGCGATGCTGGCCAAGGAGAACGGCACCGTGCAAAGCGCGCCCAGGCACCTGCCGAGGTGGCCACGAGGTGGAGCCCTTGCCTCGCTCGCATTGGCGGCGCTGCTCCTGGCCGCCGCGAGCTGCGATCGCGCACGCTCGGACGTGGAGACACCTGCGGCTTCCGCTCCGCTGCATCCAGTTCAGAGCAAGGCGGCGCCGCTCGGCCTGCCGGCGCCCGCGGGTGACGAGGCCGAAGTCGCGGCGGCGAGCGGATTTCTCGCGCCGCCGGTTCGTCTCGAATGGTGCGGCCCTTACCGTTTGAAAAGCGATCTCGCCGGCGAGCGGCTCGCAGAACTGGTCCTCCTCTGCCGGAATCTCTCCGCCCGTTTTGACGGCGAGTATGCGCAGCGCGTCGGCGTGCCGCCCTCCACTCCGGCCGCAGGAACGCTCGTGCTGT
The DNA here is from genome assembly GCA_043737505.1 of Thermoanaerobaculia bacterium. Taxonomy (GTDB): domain Bacteria; phylum Acidobacteriota; class Thermoanaerobaculia; order Multivoradales; family JAGPDF01; genus JAGPDF01. The sequence continues at coordinate 244 of JAYTAM010000015.1, read as the reverse complement.
TCCAGAGCCGCTCCCGGTTCCGCGCCTACGTCGCGGCGGACGCCGCGCTGCCCAGAGGCTACGCCGGCTTCTCTCTGCCATGGGCGGGCCTGGTCGTGCTTCCGGTCGGCGACATCGCCGACGCCGAGGTCGCGCGCACGCTCACTCACGAGCTCGCGCACCTGGCGCATCGCCGCGCCTTTGGACGCGAGCTGCCCCCCTGGCTGGCCGAAGGGCTCGCCGATGCGATCGGCGACAGCGCGAC
>JAYTAM010000014.1:0-11704 GCA_043737505.1 Thermoanaerobaculia bacterium | reverse complement strand
CTGCCGACGCCTCCGGGAGTCGAGCGCCACGACGTGCGCACCGCGCTGGAGATGGAGCAGGCGGTGCATGCCCACGCCGGCACCGCCGATCTCATCGTGATGGCGGCCGCCGTCGCCGACTTCCGCCCCGCGGCCTACGAGGCGCAGAAGATCAAGCGCCACCAGGGGACGCCCGAGATCGAACTGGTGGCGAATCCCGACATCCTGGCTTCGCTGACCGAGGTCGCTCCGCAGGCGCTGCGCGTGGGCTTTGCCGCCGAGAGCGCCCTCGCCGCCGCCGAAGCGGCGCGGAAGCTCGCCGCCAAGGGAGCCCACCTGCTGGTGGCCAACGACATCTCGCGCAACGACATCGGCTTCGGTGCGGAGGAGAACGAAGTCACGATCTTCCGGCCGAACGAGGCGCCGGAGGCGCTTTCGCGGCGGCCGAAGGCGGCGCTCGCGAGCGCGCTCTTCGATCGCTTCGAAGCGGCTCTCGCCTCCCGCGAGGCGCAGGCGAATTCCGAGGTGGGTCGTGAAGCCGGGTCCGGCCGAAGCTGAGCTGCTGCAGTACCTGGCGGATCTCGGCTGGACCGAACTCTTTCTCGAGATCCCCGCCGGCGCGCCGACAGGCGCGCAAAAGCAGGTCGGGCCGGATTCTGAAGAGGAAGCAAAAGCTTTCGGTACAGGGGCCGGTGCGGTCGCGGCGTCGGCGTCCTTGCCCGCAGCAGCGGTCGCTGTCGTCGCGCCCGTAGGTTCTCCCGCGGCGCCCGCTGCGGGCTTCCATCGCCCTGCGCTCTCGCGCCGGCCGGCGGCCGAGGTCGTCGCGGAGCTCGACGCCATGGCTGCCGTCGTCGCCGCTTGCCGCCAGTGCAAGCTATGCACGACGCGGACGCAGACGGTCTTCGCCAGCGGCGACCCGCGGGCGCGGGTCATGGTCATTGGCGAAGGCCCTGGTGCCGAAGAGGATCGCCAGGGCCTGCCGTTCGTCGGCGCGGCCGGCGAGCTGCTCAACAAAATCCTTGCTTCGATCTCCCTGCGGCGCGAAGAGGTCTATGTCGCCAACATCGTGAAGTGCCGGCCGCCGGGCAATCGCGATCCCGAACCGGAGGAGGTGCGGGCGTGTCGCGGCTACCTCGAAAAGCAGATCGACCTCGTGCGGCCGGAGCTGCTCGTCGTGCTCGGGCGCGTCGCGGCGCAGGTGCTGCTCGGCACCGACGCTTCGCTCTCGCGGCTGCGCGGCGACTGGCACGAGGTGCAGGGAGTGCCGGTGCGGGTCACTTACCATCCGGCCGCCCTGCTGCGGAACGCCGCCTGGAAGCGGCCGACATGGGAGGATATGCAGGCGGTGCGCGATCGCCTGCAAACGTCCGGGCAGGGCGCCGCGCCGTCGCTGGAGGAGGGCCGTTAGCTGATGCGGAAGCTCGTGCAGGTCGAACTTTCAAGGGGCCGAAGCCTGGCGGGAGAGAAACTGGTCGTCGGACTCTTCGCCGACGTCGAGCCGGCCTTCGGCGCCGCCGGCGCGGTTGCAGGTCGCGCGATGGCGGCGCTGGCGCGGACGATGCGCTTTTCCGGAGACGCCGATCGGATCGCCGAGGGCCCGCTGAACGGGGCGAGCCGGAGCGTCACCCTCGTCGGCCTCGGCAAGCGGGCCGACTTCACGGCGGAAAAGGCCGCGGCCTTCGTCGATCGGGCGGTCGAAGCCGCCCGGCTCGCCGGCGCGACGAGCCTCGGCCTGCTGCTCCCCGAGCATCCGCAGTTCGCCGGAGAGGCCGCGGCGGAGCGCATCGCCCGCCGCCTGGCGCTCGCCGACTATCGCTTCGACGCCTATCTGCCGCGGCGGAAGGGGGCGGTGCTCCGCACTGCAACGATCGCCCTGGGCGCGCTGGCTCCGTTGGCCGCCGCCGAGCGCAAGGCCTTCGCGGCCGGAGTCGCCCTCGCCACCGCCATCGCCGAGGGCGTCGCCCTGGCGCGCGACCTCGGCAACACCCCTCCCAACCTCGCCTCGCCCGATTGGATGGCGCGGCAGGCGCGGGGACTTGCCCGGCGCTGGAAGGCGCGCATCCAGGTCCTCGGCGAGCCGGAGCTGAAGCGCCGCGGAATGGGGGGGATCCTCGCCGTCGGCAAAGGCTCCGAGAATCCGCCGCGGCTGGTGCGCATCGATCTCGATGGCCGAGGCTCCGCGAAGGGAAAGCGTAGCGCCGGTCCGGTGATCGCCCTCGTCGGCAAAGGGATCACGTTCGACACCGGCGGCATCTCGATCAAGCCGGCGGCGCAGATGGACGAGATGAAGTGGGACAAGATGGGGGCCTGCGCGGTGCTCGGGATCCTCGAAGCCGCGAGCCGGCTCGACCTTCCGGTGCGCCTGCGCGCCTATCTGGCGCTGGCCGAGAACATGCCCGACGGCAAGGCCTACCGCCCGGGCGACATTGTCCGCTGCGCCAACGGCAAGACAGTCGAGATCACCAATACCGACGCCGAGGGGCGCATGGTCCTGGCCGACGCCCTCGCCTGGGCGGCGAGCGACAAGCCCGACGCGATGCTGGAGTACTCCACCCTCACCGGCGCCTGCGTCGTGGCGCTCGGACCGACCGGCGCCGGCCTGTTCACCCCGTCGGACGCCCTCAGCGACGCTCTCCTCGGCGCCGCGGACGCGGCGGGGGAGCGTCTCTGGCGTCTACCGCTCTGGCCCGAGTTTCTCGAGGAGATGCGCGGCAGCCATTCGGATCTGCGCAATTCAGCCGGCAGATGGGGAGGCGCCTCGACGGCGGCGGCATTCCTCTCGCAGTTCGTCGGCGGAGTCGACGACTGGGCGCACCTCGACATCGCCGGCCCCGCCTACGTCGGCGGCGAGGGCAAGCGGCGCGGCGCGACCGGCTTCGCCGTCGCGCTGACCGTCAACTGGCTGCGCTGTCGGTCCACTGGCTGATGCCGGCGGCGACCGCAGGGGCCTCATCGGGCGCACCGCTGCTCGAAGTCTCGGGCCTCGAGATCCGCTTTCCCGGCGGCTCGCGGCCGTTCGAGGTGGTGCGCGGCGCGAGCCTGTCCGTCGGTCGCGGGGAGATCGTCGGCCTGGTTGGCGAGTCCGGCTCGGGCAAGAGCCTCACGGCGCTGGCGATTCTCGGACTGGTCCCGCCGCCCGGGCAGGTCGTGGGCGGCTCGATCCGGCTCGACGGCCGCGAGCTTCGAGGTCTTTCCGAGCGCGAGCTCCGCGCGGTGCGGGGAGCCCGGATCGGTCTGGTCTTCCAGGAGCCGATGGCGGCGCTCAACCCGGTTCTCACCCTCGAGACCCAGATCTGTGAAGCGATCCGGGCGCACCGGCATCCTCGAGAGGGCGGCAAGCGGCCGGGTGCACGTGCCGCCCGCACCCGGGCCCTGGAACTTCTGGAGCTCCTCGCCATCCCCGACCCGGTGCGCCGGCTCGGCGAGTATCCGCACCAGCTCTCGGGCGGCCAGCGGCAGCGCGCGATGCTGGCGATCGCTCTCGCCGGCGGGCCCGAGCTGCTGATCGCCGACGAGCCGACGACGGCGCTCGACGTCACCCTGCAGGCGCAGGTCCTCGAGCTCCTCGATCGCCTGCGCCGCGAGCTCGGCCTGGCGATCCTGCTCATCACCCACGACCTCGCGGTGGTGGCGGAGAGCTGCGACCGGGTGCTGGTCATGTACGCCGGCGAGATCGTCGAGTCGGCGAGTGCGGCCGAGCTCTTCGCGCACCCGGCCCATCCGTACACCCGGGCGCTCCTCGCCTCGATCCCGGTGCTCGGCGAGCCGGCGCCGCGCGGCGAGCTGCCGGCGATCCCGGGCCAGGTTCCGGCGGCCGACCGGCTGCCTGCAGGCTGCGTGTTCGAGCCTCGCTGCCCGTCGCGGATCGAGCGCTGCGCCGCCGAGCGACCGGCCTGGGTGGCGCTCGACACCGAAAGCTCCGAGGCCGGACCGGCAAGCTCCGGCGGCCGCGGCGGCCGCTGCCTCCGGCTGCCGGAGCTCATCGGACCTTCGCGAGCAGAGGCCCGACAGCTGTCGGGGCCAGATCAGGACACCCGCCCGTGAGCGCCTTGCTCGAGCTCCGGGGGCTCAGCAAGGAGTTCCCGATCCGCTCGCCGTTTCTCCGCCGGCGGCTGGGAGCGGTGTCGGCAGTCAACCGGGTCGACCTCGACGTCGCCGCCGGCGAGACCGTCGGACTGGTGGGGGAGTCGGGCTCGGGAAAGAGCACCCTGGGCCGGATGATCGTCCGCCTCGTCGAGCCGACCGAGGGCGAGATCCGCTTCCGCGGCGAGGACCTCCTGGCTCTCGAGGGGCGCGATCTGCGGCGCGCGCGGCGGCACTTCCAGGTGGTCTTCCAGGATCCCTACGGCTCGCTCAACCCGCGCATGCGGATCGGCGACGCCCTGTTCGAACCGCTCCAGGTGCACGGGCTGGCCGAGCGCTCCGATCGCCAGGGTCGGGCGCGCCGGGTCGCCGGCATGCTCGACGAGGTCGGCCTCCCCGCCGAGGCGGCGGGGCGCTATCCGCACGAGTTTTCGGGCGGCCAGCGCCAGCGCATCGGCATCGCCCGGGCACTGGCGCCGCAGCCCGACCTCCTGGTCGCTGACGAGCCCGTCTCGGCGCTCGACCTATCGGTCCGCGCGCAGATCGTCAACCTGCTCGCCAACCTGCAGAAGAGCCGCGGCATCGCCATGCTGTTCATCGCCCACGATCTCGCCCTGGTCGAGCAGATCGCCGACCGGATCGCGGTGCTCTACCTCGGCAGGATCGTCGAAGAGGGGCCGGCGGCGGAGCTCCTCGGCCGACCCCTGCACCCCTACACCGCCAGCCTCATCGCCGCCGTGCCGCGGGTGCGACGGGCCGGTGAAGGCCGCCTGGTGCGCGCCCCCGCCGGCGAGCCGCCGAGCCCCTCCGACCCACCGCCGGGTTGCCCTTTTCACCCCCGCTGCCCGATCGCCCGCGACCTCTGCCGCAGCGAGCGTCCGGCACTGCTGAGCGCCGGAGAGGCCAGCAGGGTCGCCTGTCACTTCCCCGGCGAGGCCGGCTCCCGTGGGATTTCGCCTGCCGGAGATGGAACTTTTCCGCCCCACTGACGTAGAAACTTGTGACGTAAACTTCGCGAATGGAGAGGATACGCATGACGATTCAGCTGCGAGTGAAGAATAGGCTGCGCCGCAACGCCGGTGCGCCGGTGTGGTTCGCCTTGATGGCCATGGGAGCCTCGCTCCTGACAGTCGCTCCCGCCGTCGCTCAGGACGCTCAGGACGCTCAGGACGCGACGCCGCCGAGTACGGCAGGGGGTATTGCCGTCGAGACCACGGCCAACAGGGAGATCGGTTTGGCCGAGCTCCGCGTGCAGGGCAACGAGATCCACCTCACGCTGGAGGAGGCCGTCGAGCTTTCTCTCCAGCGCAATCTCAATCTGCGGGTCGAGCGCTACGCGCGCGAGCAGGGGCATCTCCGCATTCAGGAGGCGATGGGCATCTACGACTTCAATCTCCTCGCCGCCCTCACCCACTCCGAGCTCGAGAGTCCGTCGGGCACCAACCTCGACGGTGCCGAGGTCCAGGAGCAGGAGCGTGACAGCTTCTCGGTCGGTGGCTCGCAGCTCTTCCCGACGGGCGGCTTTCTGACCGGCGACTTCACCGACGGGCGGTTCGAGACCAACTCGAGCTTCTCGCTGTTGAATCCCTCGTTCTCGAGCGGTCTCGACCTCTCCTTCACCCAGCCGCTTCTCCGAAACTTCGGCCGCTCGGCCACCGAATACACCATCGAGGTCGCCAGGGTCGGCAGCGAGATCTCGCAGCAGACGTTTGTCGGGCAGGTGATCGCCACCATCCAGAATGTCGAAAACGCCTACTGGAATCTGGTCGCGGCACGCTTCGCCGAACTGGTGGCGGTCGACAGCCTCAAACTCGCAGAAGAGCTGCATTCGAACAACAAGGTGCGGGTAGACGTCGGCACGCTCGCACCGCTCGAGCTGGTGCAGAGCGAGGCCCAGATCGCCACCCGCCAGGAGACGATCATTCGCGCCCGCGGCGCGGTCGGCGACGCCGAGGACCTGCTGTTCTTCTTCCTCAACATCGATCAGGGCGAGGCGTGGTCGAAGACGATCGTGCCCGACACCGAAGCGATCATCGAGTACCCGCCGGTCGACCTCGCGCAGGCGATCGAGTCGGCCCTCGCCTCACGGACGGAAATCCTCAGCCAGCAGCTGCAGGTCAAGGGGCTGATGCTCGATCGCGAGTTCTTCGCCCAGGCCACGAAGCCGCGCCTCGATTTCAAGGCGACCTACGGCCTCGCGGGTCTCGGCGGCGACGAGGTCATCCGCAACCCGGACGGCACCATCGGCTCGACGATCCCCGGCGGCTGGGACGACGCCTTCGACCAGGTCATCGGCTTCGACTACCCGGGCTGGTCGATCGGCCTGGAGCTGGGCATACCGATCCAGAACCGCACGGCGCGGGCGCGCAAGGCGATCGCCGAACTCGCGTTGGAGGCCGGCAAGTTGACCGCCGACGAGCTCGAGCTGCGGGTCACGACCGAGGTCCGGGCGGCGGTGCGCGGCCTCGAGACCTCTCGCGAGCAGCTCGAGTCGGCCAAGGTTTCGACCCGCTTGGCGGAGAAGAACCTCGACGCCGAGCGCAAGAAGTACGACAACGGCCTGTCGACCGCCTACCAGATCCTGCAGGTGCAGGACGATCTGACGGCGGCGCGCTTCCGCCAGGTCTCTGCCGTCACCGGCTATCGCAAGTCGATCGTCGAGTACAACCGGGCGACCGGCGGCCTTCTGTCGAGCTCCAACGTCACCATCGCGCAGTAGCTGGCAAATCGCAGAATCGCCCGGGGAAGGAGTCAGCGACGATGGAGAGTCCGCAGCAGGGTTCCGAGCTGGGACCCGATCCCGGTGAGACCGCAGACGGGCAGGGGAGCGGAGTGAAGTCGATCTGGGGCGTGCTGCTCGCGCCCGAGAAGACCTTCCGCGCTCTCGCTGTGCGGCCTTCGTGGCTGGCGCCCCTCGTGGTGCTCATCGTGACCGCACTGGCTCTCTCCATCGTCGTCACTCCGAAGCTCGACATGAAGCAGGTGATGCGGGAGGCGATCGAGGAGAGCGGAAAGGACGTCGACGAGGCGCAGCTCGATCGCCAGGTCGAGATGGCCGACAAGTTCAAGTGGGTGGGGACGGCCTCGCAGCTCGTCCTGCAGCCCGCCGTCTATCTGCTCACGGCGGGGATCTTCCTCGTGCTCTTCCGCCTCATGGGGAGCGAGATCGACTTTCGCCGGAGCCTCTCGGTGACGGTGCACGGCATGATGCCGTTCGTCATCGCCACCCTGCTCACCATCCCGGTCGTGATGTCGCGGGCCGAGCTCAGCCTTCAGGACGTCCAGAGTGCGCGCTACCTGCACTCGAACCTCGCCTCCTTCGCCCCCGAGTCGACCGGCAAGGCAATGGTGGCGTTGCTCGGCAGCATCGACCTGTTCTCGATCTGGACGGTCATCCTGCTCGGTATCGGTTACCGCGTCGTCGGCCGGGTGTCGAAGGCGGCGGCCTTCGGCGTCGTGATCGCGCTGTGGGCGGTTCTGATCGCCGGGAAGGTCTCTCTTGCCGCGCTGTTCTAGACCCTCCGGAACGGGCCGACGATGAAGCGCAATCTGTTGATCGCCGGGGGCGTCGTCCTGCTCGCGGCGATCCTTCTCGCCAGCATCCTCTCCGGTCGCAAGCAGACCGGTGAGAAGGTCTACGTTCAGACCGTGGCGCGGCAGGAGATCACCCAGAGCGTCAAGTCGAGCGGCCAGATCCAGCCGCGGGTGAAGGTCAACATCTCGGCGCACGTCATCGGCAAGATCGAGAAGCTCTACGCCGTCGAAGGGGCCGAGATCGCCGCCGGGGCGCCGTTTCTCGAGCTCGAGCGCGAGGCGTACATCGCCGCGCGCGATCATGCCCGGGCGCAGCTCGCGATGGCCAAGACCTCGCTCGCTCAGGCGAACATCTCCGCCGCCGACGAGAAGGTCCGCCTGGCGCGGGCCGAGGATCTCGCGACGCAGGGGATCTCCTCCGTCGAAGCGGTTGAGGCGGCCCGCCTCCGCCGGACTTCGGCCGATCTTCAGGTCGAGCAGGCGCGCGAGGCGATCACCCAGGGACGCGCGCTGCTCGACAAGGCCGAGGACGACCTGCGGAAGACGACGATCTACGCCCCGATCGCCGGGCGGGTGATCTCCCTGAACGCCGAGGTCGGCGAGGTGGTGGTCTCGGGCACGATGAACAATCCGGCGTCGGTCATCGGCACGATCGCCGACCTGTCGGAGATCCTCGCCGAGATCGACGTCGACGAGACGGAGGTCGTGCACCTCGCCGCGCAGCAGAAGGTCGTGCTGCACGTCGACGCGATCCCCGGGCGCGAGTACACGGGAAAGGTCGTCGAGATCGGCAGCTCGGGCTACTCGAAGCCGTCGCAGCCGGACGTCACCTTCTTCCAGACCAAGGTGCTGTTCGACGCTCCGGACGAGGCGCTGCGCCCAGGAATGTCGGCGCGCGCCGAGATCCAGGTGAGCACGCACGCCGAGGCCCTGGCGGTGCCGATCCAGTCGGTCGTCGAGCGCAAGCCCAAGGGAGCGGATGTAGCCGCGGGCGGCAAGAAGCCGCAGCCGGTCTCGGTGGTCTTCCTGATCGTCGACGGCAAGGTGAAGAGCGTCCCGGTCGAGTCGGGGATCTCCGACGCCACCGACGTCGAGATCGTCTCCGGCCTTGCCGGCGGCGAGCAGGTCATCACCGGACCGTACCGCGCCCTGCGGAAGCTCGAAGAGGGCGACGCGGTGCAGGTCACCACCCCCGAGCTCGAGGAGCACGGGAAGAAGTCCTCCGGCGACAAGAAGTCCGCCGACGAAGAATCTGACGACGACTCCGATTAGGAAGAGAGCTACCCTATGTCCATCATCGAGCTGCAGGACGTGCACAAGGTCTACGACATGGGCGCCGAGAAGGTCCGCGCCTTGAACGGCGTCGACCTGAAGATCGCCCACGGCGAGTACGTCGCCATCATGGGTCCGTCGGGTAGCGGCAAGTCGACGATGATGAATCTCCTCGGCTGCCTCGACACCCCCTCCACCGGCAGCTACATCCTGAACGGCACGGCGGTGGAGAAGCTGAACGATCAGGAGCTCGCCGGGATCCGCAACAAGGAGATCGGCTTCGTCTTCCAGACCTTCAACCTGCTGGCGCGGACGGACGCGCTGCAGAACGTCGAGCTGCCGCTGATCTACGCCGGCGTCTCGCGCAAGGATCGCCGCGAACGCGCCCAGCGCGCCCTCGCCCGCGTCGGTCTGACGGACCGCGCACATCATCTGCCGAACGAGCTTTCTGGCGGCCAGCGCCAGCGCGTCGCGATCGCCCGCGCGCTGGTGAACGACCCGTCGATCCTGCTCGCCGACGAGCCGACCGGCAACCTCGACACCGCCACTTCGACGGACATCATGAATCTGTTCGACGAGCTCCACCGCCAGGGGAACACGGTGATCCTGGTGACGCACGAGCCGGACATCGCCGCCCACGCCGACCGCAAGATCGTGCTGCGCGACGGCAAGGTGCAGACCGACGTGAGGGAGCCGGCGCGGGCCGCGGCAGTCTGATCGCACGTTCCCGATCGATCGCGGCCGCGCGCCCCTAGACCCCTAGACCCCTACAGACCATGGTCGTCACCGAGAATCTCCGCATCGCTTTCCGCGCCTTGCGCGCCAACAAGCTGCGCTCGATGCTGACGACGCTCGGCATCATCATCGGTGTGGCGGCCGTGATTGCGGTCGTTTCGATCGTCCAGGGTCTGCAGTTCATGATCACGAAGGAGCTCCAGGGGGTGGGGGCGACGTACGTGATGGTGCTGCCGAAGCAGGATCCGAATCAGGGCCCAGGGGTCCTCGCACGGCAGGTGAAGCTGACCTGGGAAGACGGCCAGGCGATCCGCGACCGCATCCCCGGCATCCGTCGCATCACGCCTCTCATCGCCGCGCCGGCCCAGCTCATTAAGTACGGCGAGCGCCAGCACACGGTGCAGTATCTCTTCGGCGTCTCGCAGGACTGGCCGGAGGTGAACAACCACGAGGTGGACGTCGGCCGCTTCTTCTCGCGGGTGGACATGGAGCACCGGCGTAAGGTCGCCGTGATCGGCAGGAAGGTCGCCGAAGAGCTGGGCCTGGACGACCCGGTCGGCAAGGAGGTCTACGTCGGCTCGCTGCCGGTGTCGATCATCGGCGTGATGGAGAAGCGCGGCCAGGCGCTCGGCCAGAACATGGACGACCTGGTCTTCATCCCGTTCGACACGGCGGTGAACCTGCTGGGGCATACGGCGGGCGAGCAGATCCAGCTGCGGCTTCAGGCGGTCGATGCCGCCTCGGTGGATCAAGTGAAGGACGGCATCACGCAGATGCTCCGCCAGCGCCACAAGATCGCCGAAGGCCAGCCGAACGACTTCGACGTGATGCTGCAGGACGAGATCCTGAAGAGCGTCGGCTCGATCCTCGGCATGATCACCACGGTCATCGGCGCCGTCGTCGGAGTAGCCCTCCTCGTCGGCGGCATCGGCATCATGAACATCATGCTGGTGAGCGTGACCGAGCGCACGAGAGAGATCGGCATCCGCAAAGCCGTAGGCGCGAAGCGCCAGGACGTGCTCGTCCAATTCCTCATCGAAGCCGTAACGCTGAGTCTCCTCGGCGGCGGCATCGGCCTCCTCGCCGGCTGGGGCATCGGCGCCCTGGTAGCTAGCCTCCTCCCCGGCGACTGGCCCCCGGCGCACGTCCCCTTCTGGGCCATCCTCGTAGCCGTCGGCTTCAGTGCGGTAGTGGGGATTTTCTTCGGGATCTATCCGGCGGGGAAGGCGAGCCGGCTGGATCCGATTGAGGCGTTAAGGTACGAGTAGTTGCATCCCTCCGCCTGCGTCTCCAATTCAGTGTCCGGCCCTCTTGCGCGCAGCGCTTCCTAGGTTTCGGACAGCGTACCCGATAGCCTATTGTTCGAAGACTCGCCTATGACTTCGTGCGCTCATGTTTCGCGATCGTCGAGTTCTAAGGGGGATCACCAGGATGGAAGCCAAGGATGCGGCAGCTCTAGCGAGGAACAGGATTCTCGAGCTCTTTGAGCCCGACGGAGCCAAGAACATTGGGCTTGAGGAGATCGAGTTCGACGAAGAAGAGAGCATCTGGAAAGTAACGATCGGCTTTTCTCGTCCTTGGAATCGAGAAGAGCAGCCACCATTGGCGTCGATTGTGGAAGCACTTTCAAAGCCTCGGCTCCTCACGCGCGACATGAAGGTGGTTGCAATTCGAGACTCAGATTCGCAGGTCCTAAGTGTGCGAAATCGTGAATAAGAGGACGGCTCTCCTAGATACAGGACCACTGACGGTCTTGCTCGTCGGTCTTGCCGATCCGTTGCTCTTGGGCTCGCAGGCGCACTTCAAGGAATTCTCCCCAAAAGATTTTGAGCTGCTTCGGGCTCTTCTTGATCGTTTTGAAGGCTTCGGTTTCACCCCTCATTCCATGACAGAAGTCGCGCACTTCGCGAACAAAGTTGCCGGTGCGAAGGGCAAGCAAGTGAAGCAAGCACTAGTGAGCATTGTCAATCAGTGGAAAGAATTCCCGATTCAGACCAAGTCCGCGGAACGTGTCAACGATTTTGAGACAGCGACGGTTCGCATTTAATGAGCCCTCGCCGTGGTGGTCAGCGGCGGCGGCAGGGTAAGCGGTGCGGCTGGA
>JAYTAM010000013.1:0-11719 GCA_043737505.1 Thermoanaerobaculia bacterium | reverse complement strand
GATCACGCCGGCCCGGGGGTCGACCGCGACGGCAAGCCTTTCTATCCCGGCGACGCCGCCCGCCAGCTCACTGAGGCGCACTCCTCGGAGATCGGTCTCGAGATCGTCGGTGCCGAGGAGTTCGTCTGGGCGTCGAACCGGGGCTCCTTCGTGCAGCAGTCGGATCTCGAACCGGGCGAGGCGAGCGCCAGCCTCTCGGGCACCGAGCTCCGCCGCCGCCTGGAGAGCTCCGAACCGCTGCCGGACTGGTTCACTTTCCCGGCTGTCGAGCGCGAGCTGCGACGGTCGACCCGCCCGCGCCACGAGCGCGGCTTGGTGATCTTCCTCACCGGGCTCTCGGGCTCCGGCAAATCGACTCTGGCGCGGGCGCTCGCCGACGAACTGGCGATGAGCGACGACCGCAGCGTACGCGTGCTCGACGGCGACGCCATGCGCCCCATCCTCTCGGCGGGCCTCGGTTTCTCGCGCGCCGACCGCGACGCCAACGTCCGCCGGGTGGGCTTCGTCGCCGCGGAGATCGCCCGTGCCCGCGGCACGGCGATCTGCGCCCTCATCGCTCCCTACGCCGGCGCGCGCCAGGACGTGCGCGCTTCGGTCGTCGCCGCCGGCGGCAGCTTCGTCCTGGTGCACGTCGCGACGGCGATCGAGGTCTGCGAAGCGCGCGACTCTAAGGGGCTCTACACCGCCGCGCGAGCAGGCAAGGTGCCGGCCTTCACGGGCGTTTCCGATCCGTACGAAGCGCCCGAGGACGCCGAGCTCACGCTCGACCTCGCCGGCGACGATCCGCGCCTCGCGGTCGCTCTGCTCCTCGACTGGCTCCGGCCGCGCGGCTACCTCGCGTGCTAAATTTTCCACATGACGCATCGATTACCGCCCCGCCACGTCGACGTCGACATCGAGGTGCGCTACTTCGAGACCGACCAGATGGGCGTGGTTCACCATGCCAACTACATCGTCTGGTGTGAGCTCGCTCGCACGCGCCTCTGCCTCGAGGCCGGCTTTCACTACGCCGAGATCGAAAAGCGCGGTCTCCTTCTGCTGGTGACCGGGGTCCACCTCTCCTACCGTTCGCCCGCGCGCTACGGCGACACCGTGCGCGCCTCCTGCTGGGTCGAGCGGGTGAGCAGCCGCGGCGTGACCTTCGAGTACCGGATCGAGCGCGAGGATCCGCCCGCCGCCGTGCCGACGCTCCTCGCGAGCGCGTCGACGGAGCACGTCTGGGTCGACCGCCAAACCCGCCGGCCGGTGCGCTTCCCCGAAGAGTTGAAGGCGCCGTTCGAGCGCTTCCTGCCCGCCCCGGCTCCGACCTCCGCGGCCGCCGGCACGGCCCCCTCCAAGATAGACTGACCGCACTTTGCTCCGCCGAATCTCGCTCACCACCGCCGGCGAAAGCCACGGGCCCGGGCTGACCGCCATCCTCACCGGCCTGCCGTCCGGCCTGCAGGTCGACCTCGAGCTCCTCGCTCGGGATCTGGCGCGCCGTCAGCATGGCTACGGACGCGGGCGACGGATGCAGATCGAGCGCGATGCCGCCGAGATCCGCGGCGGGGTGCGCGCCGGCGAGACCCTCGGCTCGCCGCTCGCACTGTGGATCGAGAATCGCGACTGGGCGAACTGGGAGCGCGCGATGTCGGCCGACGCGGCGGCGATCGAACCCGCATTCGCCGAGCTCCGGCGGCTCAAAAGTCCGCGTCCCGGCCATGCCGATCTCGCCGGCGGAGAGAAGTACCTGCGCCGCGATCTCCGCGACATCCTCGAACGCGCCTCGGCGCGCGAGACGACGGCGCGCGTCGCGGCGGGCGCTTTCGCGAAGATGCTGCTGGCGCGGCTCGGGGTCGAGATCGCGAGTGGCGTCGTTTCGCTGGGTGCGGTCGGGGCGGGACGCGCCACCCCCACCTGGGAAGAGATTCGCCAGGTCGACGAAGCGTCCCCCTTGCGCGCCGTGGATAGCGCTCTCGAAGCCGAGATGATCCGCGCTGTCGACGCTGCGAAGGCGAAGGGCGACACCCTCGGCGGAGCGGTCACGGTCATCGCCCATGGCGTGCCGGTGGGGCTCGGGTCGCACGTTTCCTGGAGCGACAAGCTCGACGGCCGGATCGCCCAGGCGATGATGTCGGTGCCGGCGGTCAAGGCGGTCGAGCTCGGCTCGGCGATCGCCGCGAGCCGCGGGCCGGGAAGCGCCGCCCACGACGCGATCCTGCACCGCGACGTATCCGGCCGCTTCCCCCGCGCCACCAATCGGGCCGGCGGCCTCGAAGGCGGCATCACGAACGGCGAAGATGTCGTCGTGACGCTCTACAAGAAGCCGATCGCGACCCTCCGCGAAGGGCTGCCCAGCGTCGACCTCGACGATCTCGAGAGCCGTGAGCCGCACCTTTCGCAGTACGAACGCAGCGACGTCACCGCCCTTCCCGCCGCCGGCGTCATCGGCGAAGCGATGCTCGCGCTGGTGCTCGCCGACGCCTGCCTCGAAAAGTACGGCGGCGACTCGATGGCCGAGCTCCTTGCCCACGCCGCCACCAGCCGCGACCTCGCCGCGCGCTGGCCGCGCGGCTGACGCCTCCCTTCGCAGCTCAGCCGGTCTGGGTGGCGTTGCCGCCGGCGCGCTTGGCGCGGTAGAGCGCCTCGTCGGAGCGCCGGAAGAGCTCCGCCGGATCGAGCTCCACGGAGGGGATCGCAGTGGCCACTCCGGCGCTCACGGTGACGACGCGGCTCGACTTCGACGCCGCATTCGCAATGGCCAGATTCTCGACCCGTCGCCGCAGGTGCTCTGCCACGAGCAAGGCGCCGGCGATCTCCGTCGCCGGCAGGATGACCGCGAACTCCTCGCCGCCGTAGCGGGCGATCGCATCGCCGCTGCGAACCAGACCGTCGGCAAGGCTGAGCGCCACCGCCTTCAGACAGCCGTCTCCGACCAGATGGCCGTAGGTGTCGTTGAACCCTTTGAAACTGTCGATATCGAGCATGACGAGAGACAGCGGGGATCCCGCACGCAGGCAGCGCCTCCACTCCTCGGCGAAGAGCTCGTCGAAACGCCGGCGGTTCGGAACCGAGGTCAGAGCATCGACATAGGAGAGATCCACCAGCAGCTCGTTGGCGCGCTTCAATTGCCGCGTCCGGGCATCGACCAGGTCTTCGAGCTCACGCTCGCGGCGCAGATGAGCCCGCGATCGAGCGCGCAAGATGGACACCACCGCGAAGGCGATCAGGCACAAAAGCAGAAGCTGCGCCCATTTCGTCTGCCAGGGTGCCGGACGGACGGAGAACGCGATCTCTTCCGGACCGGACCTGTTGCCCGAAGCGTCTCGCCCCCAGACTCGAAAAACGTAGTCACCGGCAGCGAGTGCGGCGACTTCGCGGCTCGACACCGCGGACCAGGGCGTCGGAGTCTCCTCATAGCCGACCAGCTGGGTGCGATAGCGGGTGAGCGGTTCGCCGAAGAAGCTCAACAGCGCGTACTGGAAGTGGACGCGATTCTGATCGTGCGACAGCACGCCGCGATCGAACAACACGCAGTCGTCGCAGCCCGAGGGCCGGCCGCGCAGACGCAACCGCTTCGGGCGATGGTCGTGGAACTCGGCGGCGGGATCGAAGGCCGCGGCGCCACCGATGGTGCCTACCCAGAGTCTGCCCTTCTCGTCCACCAGTCCTGCGCCGCGGTTGCCCTGGTTCAGCGGCAAGCCGTGCTCGGAGGTGAACTCCTCCTGTCGGAATCCGTCGGCGGTCGGTGTCAGCCGTGAAACTCCACTGTTCGTCGACACGTAGACGCGGTCCTCGCCATCCTCGAGAATCGAGTAGATCGTGCCGTTGGGCAGCGCCGGCGAACCGAAATCGGACAGCGGCCGCGGCGCCGCCGCCGGGTCGTCCATGGCGAGCAGGGCGATGCCTCCGCCGTCCGTGCCGATCCACAGCGTTCGCTGTCCGCTCTTGCCGACGCGCTCATACAGCGACTGCACGGAACGGTTGTGGAGGCCCGACCGCTCATTCCAGTTCCGCCAGACGCCGTTCGCGAAACGGTACAGGCCGTTCGTCGAGCCCACCCAGAGCTCCGGGGCGCCCTTCGGGTCGCGCGTTCCCAGAAGCGACAGAATCGACATTGCCGGAAAATCGGGAGCCGTAGCGCCGTGGCGCCATTTCGAACCGTCCCAGGCGGCGAGGCCGTTGCGCGTGCCCACCCAGAGCGTCCCCTGAGCCCGGGCATCTTCCGTTTCGAGCACCGCCTGAACGAGATCGCTCGGCAACGAACCGTCGGCCTGATCGAAGCGCCGCCAGCGTTCGCCGTCGAAGCTCGATAGCCCGCCGTTGCGCGCCCCCACCCAGACCAGCCGGCGGCCCGTGACCCGGCGCGACTCGGCGAGCGCCAGCACCGTGTTGTTGCCGATCACAGCCGACTCGCTGGCGACCCGCCGCCAGTTGCCGGCCTGCCAGACCGCAACGCCATAGCCGTCCGTTCCCAGCCAGAGCGATTTCGATCCGTCGGCTTCGGTGCGGTGCAGGATCGCGGTGACGGGGACGTTGGGCGTCTCGGGAAAGGGCTGGAAGGCGCGCCAGAGCCCCTCGGTCATGCGGATCAATCCGTTGTTTCGAGTGCCGAGCCAGACCGCCTGTGCGCCTTGCTCCGCGCGCGTCTCGAGAATCTTGTACACCGCGCGCGAGGCGAGCAGGGCGCCGAGCTCGATCGGTTGGATCTTCCCGCCGGCATACTTCGCAACCCCGCCTCCGTCGGTGGCGATCCAGAGGGCGTCGGCGCCGCTCGACGGACTGAGAGCGAGGTCGGTCACGAACGGGCTCGGGAGGCCATCGGCCGAGCCCAGGCTTTCCCAGGAGATGCCGTCCCAGCGCCACAGGCCGCCGCCGTAGGTTCCGACCCAGACGGTCCGCGATCCCTGCGGCGAAACCGTTTCGAGCAGGCTGCTCACGGACTCGGTCGGCGAGTCTGGCGGAACCTCGATCCGGCCGTCCGAGAGCCGGAGCGTCGCCGGTCCGGCGGTCGTGCCGATCCAGAGCAGACGGCCTTCCGGACCGTCGGTCTCGAGCAGCGACCAGACCTGTCCGCTCGGCAGCCCGGCCGCCGAACCAAAGCCGGTCCAGTTCACGCCGTCGTACCGAAGCAGGCCGGATTCGGCGGTCCCGACCCACAGGGTGCTCTCGCCGTCCGACCCGCGAGTCTCGAGGAGTGCATTCACCCGTTCGCCGGCGAGTCCGGTGCTGCCGAAGTCGACATCGACCCAGGCGCCGTCGCGATAGTGCGCGAGCCCGCCTGCCTGGCGTCCGATCCACAGCGAACCGTCGTGCGACTCGAGCAGCGAGCGGACGAAGTTCGACTGATCCGGTTGCGGCAGGTCGAGGCGCTTCCAGGACCTGCCGTCGTAGGCGGCCGCTCCGTCCTGAGTGCCCACCCACAGCGAGCCCTCGCGATCGATGAGCAGCGCATGCACCGTGTTTTGCGGCAGGCCGTCGACATCGACGAAGAGCCGGCAGTAGGGGCGGCCGGCGGTCATCGGATCCGCCTCTGCGGACGGCGCTGCGCTCGCCACGGCGGCGGCCGCCGCGAGCGCAGCGAGAGCGAGCGCCAGCCGATAGCGGTGAGCGGAGATCACGGGTCTGAAGGGATTATAGGAGAGCCCCGTTCCTGGCCCCGCCGATCAGAGCAGAACGAGACCGACGCCGACGGTCATCAGGCCCACGGCGACGAATTTACCTGCGGTCACCGGCTCGGCGAACAGGGCCCGCCCCCAGACGACCGCGAGTACCCCGCCGACGCCGCGCTTCAGCCTCTCGATGAAGCCGACCGGCAACGCTCCCAGCGCCACCAGCTGGCTCGTCAGGGCGATGCCGCCGGTGGCGATGGCGAGCAAGAGCAGCCAGAAGCTGCCGCGCAAGGCGCGGAGCTTTCCGAGATCGCGCCCGAGCGCCAGCACGGCCAGAGCGCCGGCAGCGACTCCACCGTTGAGAACCAGGGCATGCAGTTGGGGCGTCGCGAGGGCGACCGCCCGCTTGTCGAGCAGGAGCGTCGCCGACCACAGGCAGGCGACGCCCACCATCAGGCGACAGCCGCGATCCTGGATCAGTCCGGCGAAGAGCCCGCGCACTCCGCTGCCCGGCCGCAACGTGAGCAGCAGGGCGCCGGCAACGACGAGCGCCAGCCCGGCGATCGCCCGCGCTCCGAGGCGTTCGCCGAGAAAAATCGCCGCCAGCAGCGCAGCGAACACCGGCGTGAACGAGAGCATCGGCAGCGTCTGCGACAGCGGCGAGAGCTGTATCGAGCGAAAATAGGCGAAGTTCGCCAGCAGGTTGAGGAGGACCGAGGCAAGCGCCGGCAGCCAGTAGGCGCTCTGCAATGGACCGGCGGGATGGAGCGGCCCGCTCACGTAGGCCCAGATCGCCAGCGGCGGCACCGATCCGACGGTCACCCAGGCCACCAGCGCCATCGCCTCGAGGCGCGCCGAGAGAAACCGCCGCTCGAGATCGAACAGCGACCAGGCGAACGCCGCGGCGAGCGCGAGCGCGACCGCGGAGGAGAGCCCCATCATCGCGGGAGTCTACAGACCGTATCGGGCGTAGAGGGCGATGAATCGCGGGTCGTCACGCAGGGCATCGAATGCCGGACTCTCGCGACCGTAGAAGAAAGAGTCGAAGTCCGGGCAGACCGGAGCCTTGGAGAGCTCGACCAGCGCCGCTTCCGTCTCGCCCGAACCCGCCAGCGCCTCGCCGTACGGGAAAGGCCGGGGCTCGAACCCCTGCCGGTTCATCGCTTCGATCCGCCCTCGGCGCCAGCGATAGTAGCCGGCAAGGCCCTCCCGGTCGATCGCCGAGCGCAGTGTCGCCAGGAATTCCGGTCGCTCGCGGGAGAGGCGAGTCTCGGTGTAGAGGGATTCCACCGCCTCGCGCTCCCTGCCGAGCTGGACCAGCGGCCGCGCGCGATTGCGATGCACCCAGGTGAACTGCGGCTCGAGCACGAGCACGCGCTCGTAGGCTTCGAGCGCCGCAAGCGGCCGCTCCAGCTGCAGAAGGATGTTGCCCCGTACACCGTGCAGCAGCGCCGAGAGCGGCTCGAGCGCCAGCGCCTGATCGATCGTCGACAGCGCGCGCTCGTTCTGATGGGCCACGGCCAGCGCCTCGGCCAGGAACTGCCGCGCCGGCACGAAAGTGGGATCGAGCGCGACGGAGCGTTCGAGGGCGAAGACCGCTGCCTTGGCATCGAAGTCCTTCTGGATGGCCATCACCCCGCGCGCGCAGAGGGCGATCGGATCGTCGGGATCGAGATCGATGGCAATGCGCGCCTCCTTGGCGGCCCGGTCGCAAGCGGCGGAGCCACCACCGAGGTAGCTCGCCCGGGTGACGATCGAGAGCGCGAGCCAGGCGTGCGCCTCCGCCGAATCGGGCGCCTCCTTGACCGCCTGCTCCATCAGATCGGCTGCGCGCCCGACCGAGTCGATGCCACGCTGTCCCCAGAGGTGACGCGCCTCGAGCAGCAGGCGTGAGACCGACTCCGAAACCACCGGCCTGCCCAGGGCTGCGCCCGGGTCGGGAGGTTCGGCCTCGGGGAGCAGAATCCAGGCAAGGGCGCCGGCGACAGCGAACCCCATGCCGGCGGCCAGCAGTCCACTCCGCCGCCGCGCCGTGACCGTCGCCTTCCGCGGGTCGGCCGCCGGCTCCGCCGGTGGCGTCGGAGTAGGCAAGCCTTCTGACCGATGCCCATCGGGCGCCGTGGCAGACTCGAGCGCCGCCTCGCGCTGCGGCTCGGGCAACCAGCGGACCGGAGCCACCAGCCGATAGCCGCGGCGCGGGACGGTCAGGATGTACTCGGGAGCGGCGGCATCGTCGCCCAGCGCCGCCCGCAGGGCGGAGAGGGTCTTCGGAATCACGCCCTCGATGACAAAGGCGCCTTTCCAGACCTCCTCGAGGAGGACCTCTTTCGAAACCGTCTCGCCGGCGCGCTGCGCGAGGCAGACGAGCAGATCCATCGCGCGCGGCTCGAGCGCGATCGACTCGCTCCCGCGGAGAAGGCGGTCGAGCCCCGGATCGACGCGAAAGGAGCCGACTTCGAACGGACGCGCCTTGTCGGGTCCAGCGCTGGCGCTCACCGATCCATTCTAGAGAAAGCCGGAAGGTTTCAGTGAGGAGCCCGTAACGCCTCCGGAAGGACTTGCGGCCCTCCGGCGAGGCAGTCTCCACCCTCTCGGAAAGGAGACCGACATGATCAGAACGCCCTCTGTTTGGCTCAGCGCTTTCGCTCACGCAGCGACCGCAGCGATCGGAGCGATCGCAACGATCGCAACGATCACCGCCCTCGCCGCCCTCCTCCTCGCCCCTCCGCTGGCCGCCGGTGTGGAGGGCGACCTCGGGCCCTCCGGGACCCAGGTCTGGAGTCAATCCTCGGCGGGCCTGGGAATCGGTCCGCAGGCCGGCGCCGAGTTCGGGATAGCGCTCGCCGCGGGCGACTTCGACTGCAACGGGTACGCCGACCTCGCGATCGGCATGCCCGGAGACGATCTGGTGGGTGCCGCGGCCGGGGGGCGCGTGTTGATTCTCTACTCCGGCGCGAACGGTCCGGATGCCGCCGACCGTCAGATCTGGACGCAGAACAGCCCGGTCATCGAGGACGACGGCGAGACGAACGATCGCTTCGGTGCCGTTCTGGCCGCCGGCCATCTGAACGACGATGGCTGTGCCGATCTCGCGATCGGCGTGCCCAACGAGGACATCGGTGCCGACCTCTCCGCCGGCGCGGTGCACGTGCTGTACGGCAGCAACCTGGGGCTCACCGGAGACGATGACGACTTCTTCTATCAGGGGCTCGCCAGCATCAACGGCGTCGGCGAAGGGGGCGACCGCTTCGGCTCTGCGCTGGCGATCGCCGATTTCGACGACGACGGCATCGAGGACATTGCCATCGGCTCGCCGGGAGAGGACGTCGAAAGCGACGCCGTGGAGAACGCCGGAGCGGTCCACGTGCTGTTCGGCGCGGCGACCGGTGTCGCGACCGCCGGTCAGGTGCTCTTTCTGCGCGGCGACGGGCTCAACGGCTCGCCGCAGGAGGGCGAGGAGATCGGCCGCGTGCTCGCCGCCGGCGAGTGGAACCCGCTCACCGCGGGACGCGAGCTGGCGATCGGCGTGCCGTTCCACGACCTCGGCGACCTCGATCAGGCCGGCGCCGTCCTGCTGGTTTCGGACATTCCGGGGGCCCTCTTCAGCGCTCTCTACTCGCAGCAGACTGCCGGTGTGCCGGGCGTCGAAGAGGAGCTCGACCGCTTCGGTGCGGTGCTCGCCGGGGGCGATTTCGACGGCGACGGCATCGACGAGCTCGCCGTCGGCGATCCGGTCGAAGACCTTCAGGGTCCGTTCGTCGGCGACGTCGGCTCGGTCACGATCCTCGACTTCGACGGCGACGGCCACACGCAGTGGCTTCAGGACGACCTCAACCCGGAGAGCTCGGAGACCGGCGACCACTTCGGCGGTGCGCTGGCCGCGGCCGACTTCGACGGCGACGGAATCGACGACCTGGCTATCGGCGCGGCCGACGAGTCGCTCGGCCCGGTCGGCCAGGCGGGTCTCCTGCACGTTCTCTATGGCGAGGCGGGAAGCGGGCTCGGCAACAGCCGCGATCAGATCTGGCTGCAGACCCTCGACCCCTCGGAGTCGGCCGACAACTTCGGCGGCGCGCTGGTCGCCGGCCACTTCAGCCGGCACGAGGGCGCGGATCTGGCGATCGGCGCGCCCGGCGAGACGATCGGCGGGCTCGTCGCCACCGGAGCCGCCAACGTGCTCTTCTCCGACGCCCTGTTCCTCGACGACTTCGAATCGGGCGACGCTTCGGAGTGGCAGCCCTTCAACTAGACCGTCCGCTGTCCGTTCGCTGGCGCTTCTACCCTGCGCGTGACCGGCTCTTCCGGTACACTCGCAGGGTATGGCGCTCGCCCCTCATTTCGTCGCCGATGTGCTGCAGCGGCAAGGCCTGATCTCCGCCGCCCAGGCCGAGGAGATCAAAAAGGAAGCACGCCAGCTTCCCTCTCGCGCCAAAGCCCCCTCGACCTACGAACAGAAAGCGGTCGCCTACGACCTCGTCGCCTCGCTGCGTTTTCCCAGCCTGCTGGACCCCACCGTGACGATCGGCGAGCAGGAGATCGCCGGCGCGATCGCCTCCGACTCCAACCTCGAGGTCGTCCGCATCGACACCCTCGCTCTCGACGCCGACCTCATCGAATCGAAGATCTCGCGGCCGTTCGCCAAGCGCCATCGCATGATTCCGCTGTCGATGACCAACGGCAAGCTCAAGGTCGCCTGCGCCAATCCGTTCGACATCGAGGGCATCGACGCCTTCCGCCGCATCGCCGGGCGCGATCTCCAACTCGTCGTCGCCTCCGAGCCGGACATCCTGAGGGCGATCACCGAGTTCTACGGCCTGCGGCATTCGGTGAAGCGCGCCGAGCGCGACCTCTCGGCCGGCATCGACCTCGGCAACCTCGAGCAGCTCGTTCGGATGAAGAACGAGGCCGAGATCGAGTCGAGCGACCAGCACATCGTCAACGCGGTCGAGTTCATGCTGCAGCACGCCTTCGACACCCGCGCCTCCGACATTCATGTCGAACCCAAACGCGACTTCTCGCTGATCCGGTTCCGCATCGACGGCGTCCTGCACGACATCCAGTCGATCCCGAAGATCGTCCACGCGGCGATCCTGTCGCGGCTGAAGACGCTCTCGCGGCTCGACATCGCCGAGAAGCGCCGGCCGCAGGACGGCCGCATCAAGACGACCCGCGCCGGCAAAGAGATCGAGCTCCGGGTCTCGACTCTCCCCGTGGCCTTCGGCGAGAAGATCGTCATGCGTATCTTCGATCCGGACGTCCTTATGCAGGACCTCTCCGGACTCGGCTTCTACCCCGAAGAGACGGTCATTTTCAACGAATTCATCAGCCGCCCGCACGGCATCATCCTGGTGACCGGCCCGACCGGCAGCGGCAAGACGACCACTCTTTACTCGGCTCTCAAGTCGATCGCCACCCGCGAGCTCAACATCACCACGATCGAGGATCCGATCGAGATGGTGCTCGAGGAGTTCAACCAGACCGCCGTGCAGGCCAAGGTCGGCATCGACTTCGCGGGCGCCCTGCGCCACATCCTGCGCCAGGATCCGGACGTCATCATGGTGGGCGAGATCCGCGACGGCGAGACCGCGCAGTACGCGATCCAGGCGGCGCTCACCGGCCACCTCGTCTTCTCCACCCTGCACACGAACGACGCCTCGACCTCGATCTCCCGCCTGGTGGATCTCGGCGTCGAGCGGTTTCTCATCAGCTCGACGCTGGTGGGCGCGATGGCGCAGCGTCTGGTGCGCAAGATCTGCAGCAAGTGCATCACCGAACGCACGCTTTCGAACGAAGAGGCCGCGTCGCTCCGCCTGACGGTGCCGGCCGGGCGGAAGATCAAGGTCAAGGAGGGCCAGGGCTGCCACGAGTGCCGCGGCACCGGCTACCTCGGCCGCGCCGGCATCTTCGAGATTCTGCCGATCGACGAATCGATCAAGCACCTGATCATCGAGGGCAAGGACGCCCCAGAGATCAAGCGCGAGGCGGTCAAGAACGGCATGCGCACCCTGCGCCAGTCCGCTTTGCGCAAGCTCGCCGAGGGGATGACCACCTTCGAGGAAGTCGTCCGCGTCACGGGGCTCTAGTCGTCCTAGTCGCCGGGCGCCATTCGCCGGGCGCCAGCGGCGTTC
>JAYTAM010000012.1:0-2197 GCA_043737505.1 Thermoanaerobaculia bacterium | reverse complement strand
CGGTCGAAACCGCGCTGCATCCAGATCGTCTGGATCTCGCGCGCGATCTCCGGCGTCACCGGGATGAGGTTCTCCGCCCGCGAGCGGGTGAAATAGAGCCGGTTCAAGGCGTACAGCCGCTCGAGCTCGGCGATCGGTGTGAGGTGGTCGTAGATGGAAATGTCGATGAAGTTGTCGGAGCCGTCGTAGCCGGCGCCTTTGCGCGTGACGAGGAGGGCCGCGCTCTGCTCGCCGCGCTGATCGCCTCCGGCCTTGCCGCCGGCGACGAGCGCCGCCATGAGCCGGTCGGCGAGCTCCCCCGAGGTCGATTCGAACGCCTTGGCCATCGCTTCGACGGTCGCCTCCGAGACCAGGATGTTGCCCTGGATGGCGAAACCTTTCCCGGCCACCACGCTGCCGGCGCCGGCGCCGACGCCCACCGCCCGGGCTGGCGCGTCGGTCTGGCCGATGCGCCCGCCGGCCCAGGCGAAGCACTCTTTGCCGGTCCAGGTCGCAGCGTGACCGCGCGCATCGACGATGCCGACCTGCCGCTGTTCCCGCTGCGGGTCGTCGCGCAGCAGGATGGTGAGCGCCTCTTCCGCCGTCGCTCCTCGCGCCAGCAGATCGAGGCCGTCGTTGCCGAACGAGATCTTGGCGAAGCTCTGGGTGGCGACCGCTCCGACGCCGGCCCGCGCCCACGGGACGACCGCCCGCACGTTGGGGAACTTCGACTGCACGGCGATGCCGAGATCTCCGGTCACCGGGTCGACGGCGACAATCGAGAAGGTCGAGACCAGCGGGTAGGATGCCGCGCTGCTCTCCGCCGAGGCCGGCGCGAGGACGAACACGAATGCCAGAAGAAGAAAAGCTTCCGGTAAAGGAAAGGCTACCTGGCGCTTGCGCATGAGCGGGACGATAGCGCAGGCCTCGCGTGCTAGCGTCGGTTCGCTTGCCCCCCCCGGCTTCTCGTTTCGGTCGACTCTTCTTCGCGCTGGGGTTCGCCGGCGTGGTCGGGGTTGCGGCGCTGGTGCATCACGGCGCCCTTCTCCAGTCGGAGCCACAACAGGACGAGCCCGACTTCGTCGAAGCGGCCGAGCTTGCCGCCGCCGGCCGGTCGCCCTACCTGCAGGAGAAGTACAACTATCCGCCGATGTTCGCCGAGCTCGGCGCGGGCGCCCTGGATCTGGGCGGGACACGGCTGTTTCTGGTCCTCATGCGCAGCGCGAACTTGGTCGCAGTCTCCGCTCTGGCCTTGTTCGCCGCCAGCTTCGCCGGCCTGCCGCCGCGCTGGCGCTTCGCGCTTGCGGTGGCACTCGTAGCGTCTCTGCCGATCGTCCACTACACCTTCTGGATCGGCAACACGACGCCGATCGCCGCCGCGCTCGCCCTCGCCGGCTGGCGGATCGGCGCCGGCAGGCCCCTTGCCGGCGCTGCCCTGGTGGGCGCGAGCCTCGCCTTCAAACCGATCGCGCTGGTCGGCGCGCTCTATCTCTCGGCGCGCTGGCTCTTCGAGCGTCGCGCACTGGGCCGGCGATGGGTCGAGGCCCTGACGTGGATTCCGTTCACCGCGCTCGGGCTCCGTCCCTGGGCGGCCGAGCTCCCGGCACTCCTCGCGCGCATGCGAGAGCCGCCGATCTTCTCCTCGCGCAACCTCTCTTTCCGGCGGGTGCTCGACGGCTTCGGAGTCGACGCTCCGGCGGCGGCGATTACGCTTACGGTGCTGATGGCGGCGCTCTGGCTGAGTCGGCGCCGCGCGGTCGACGACCTCGACCGTGCGCACGCGGCGCCCGTCGTCGCCCTCCTCGCCTTGCCGATCGCCTGGGCGCACGGTTTCCTCTTCGTGCTGCCGCTACAGGTCGCTGTCGCGAAGCTCTACTGGGAACGTACGGCGCTGCGGCGCGGCTCCTCGTGGCAGCACCTCGCGGATCGCTGGGGGGTGCCGCTCGCGTTGGCGCTCATTCAGGCGAGCGCCAACGCCGGGGTCGAGTTCGACGCTCCCGAGTGGCTGCGGGCAACGATCGTGCTGTTACCACTGCTTTCGCCACTGGCGCTGCTCGTCTACCTGCGGCGCGCCGGCTCTCCGGCGGTCGCTCAGGAGGCGAGGGCGTCGCAGAACGAGGCGAAGACTTCGATGTAGAGATCGATGTCGGCGTCGCTGTGCTGCAGCGACAGCGTCCACTGCTCCTCGTCGCCGGGGGTCATGAAGATGCCGCGATTC
>JAYTAM010000011.1:0-5110 GCA_043737505.1 Thermoanaerobaculia bacterium | reverse complement strand
TGATGTCCCCCTTGCGCGACGAATAGCCGACGACGCAGCAGTCGCCCTCATGACCGCTGGCGTATTTGTAGTGATAGCCGTCGAAGCCGACGATGCTCTCGCCCCACATCCGGGCCGGGCAGCCGGTGACGCGCTTCATCAGCGTCGAGAGCGTCTTGCAGTCCTTCCGACGCTCATCGTCTTCGATCGCGGCCAGGTAGAACGCGACGCTCACTTCCGTCGGCTTGGTCTTGGCTTCGTTCATTCTCCCGCTCCTCCCGAGGCCTCTATGTCGGTCGCGACCGCCCCAGATAGTAGCCGAGAGGAACGAAGACGAGCCACGGGACGAAGTACGAGAGCGTGAGGTACCAGTGAGTCGACAGGAAGCTCGAGCCCCGGCCTTGCCCGAGCCCGAGGTACAGGTAGTCGATGAGCACGTACGGAACCGAGGTGTAGAAGGCCAGCCAGCCGGAAAAGGTGAGGCGCTCGGCGGGCGGTCGCCGCCGAATCAGCCAGTAGCCGAAAGCGGCCGCCGGCGGAATCTGCGCCACACAGAAGATCGCCATCGTCCGGCTCGAATACTGCTGAAAGTACGACGGCCAGCCGGCCAGAAAGAAAGCGCCCCAGGCGGCGAGTCCCAGCCCGCCCAGAAAAAGATGCGTCGACCGTTTCACGCCCGGGTCGCGGAGGCCTACTGCCGGTCGTAGACCGCGGTGCTGACCATTTTGGCGCCCTTCGCATCGGTGCCGTTCAGGGTCACGGTGCGGGTCTTGCCGTCGGCCGACACGGCGACCTTACCGGTCAGGGTGACCTTCCCCGCCTTCTTCGCCGTCAGCTCCAGCGTGTTCGCGTCGACTACCTTGTACGAGCGCACGTCGGAGGTGGGGTCGCCGACGACCGGGTAGTCGGCGCCGTCGTACTTGCCGGTCCACTCGTTGTGAACCGGCTTGCCGGCCGCGTCGGTGCCGTCGACCGTGACCTTGACCTGGTCCCCGGCGGTCGCATAGACGACGGTGTGGTTCTTCTGAGCCCCGGCCGGGAGCGTCGACTTGGCCTCGTTGAGTTTCCACGTGCCCATGTGGGAGCTCGCGAAAACGACCGCTGCCACGGCGAAGCCCAGCGCGACTGCAGCTACGATCTTTCCTTTTCTCATGGCGCCTCCAAGGGAGCCGGCATTCCAGATTGGAATCCGGACCCCAGGAGTATAGGTCGCCCTGGGCGGTTGCGGCAGTCGGTCAGACGGGTTGCAAAGCGCAGTCCGAAGGGACCCTCAGGGCTTCACTTCGCCTTTTGCCCCGCAGTGACCTCGCCCTTGTGCGCGGCGAAGGCGGCCAGGACCTCGGCCTTCTCCTTGGCGGGTACCTTGGCGAAGTCGAGCGAGCGCCCGAGCTCGGCGGCGACCTCGTCGAACTCCGCCGGCGAGATGTTGAGGTCCCGGTGAGCCACCTCGAGGCCGAGGTTGGTCGCACCCGGCTTGGTCGGCGAGTACTCGAACGGTCCGCCCGTGGCGGCACAGACCCATAGCGTGCGCATGAACTTCAGCCCCGGCAGCCGATCCAGATTCTTCGTGTGCCAGGCGCGGAGGGCCGGATTCTTCGACGACTGCCCGACGATCGGGTTCTTCACCACCGCGTCGCTGAAGTGGTTGACGACCGCGGCGATGGCAAAGGCGCCGCCCAGCCGCTCGTACAGACTCTTCTCACCCTCCGCCGCCTGGGCGGAAGGCGCGACGAGCAGAGCCGCGACGGTCATCAGAATGGCCAGGGGCTTCACGATGGAGAACGGTGACTTCATGATCGGAGTTCCTCCGGTTTGGCTTGCCCCCTCGCCCGCTAGCCGCCTGCCACCATGGCCGACAGTGGGAATCGAGCGGACGGCGCAGGATCGCGCTCGAGGACGATCCCTCGACTCGCAAAGAAAGTGCATTCGGCGTGCCGAGCACTGCGGAGCGTGCTGCTGCGATTGCGGAGGCGAGCGCTTCTACCTGGAATCACTGCACTTAGCTGGCTCGTGCGGGCCCGGAGCGCGACGTGGACCAACGGAGACTGCCCTTTCGATCCCGCCAGGAGGCAGGATCCTGAAGTCCCTTTTCACGACTTCTCCCCGGCCGGATCGCCGGCGCAAGGCAAGGTGAGGAGTCGCTAGTGCGCCTGGGGAGCGCCGTCCACGGTCGGAGGGCGCTCGAACTCCAAGCGCTCGAACTCCTTCCAAGGCACGTACTCGGGGTGTTCGGCGCCATCCACGAAGACCAGAATACCGGCGTTCGCCGCGCCAAGATCGCCCGCGGCTTCGAGCTGCAACTCCTCGCCGCTGAGCAGGGTGACCCGCACGGCCGCGGGGTCTTGAGGACTCGAAGGGTTCCGGGCGAGCGCGGCGACGAGTCCGAAGGGCACCGTGTAGTCCACACCCCGCGACGGAGCGTCGAGCGTCTCGGTCGTCTCGCTCTCGTCGAGGTCGTAGACCAGCCGGCCGCTGAGCCTCCGGCCGGCGCGGGTGGTCACCGTGCCCGCAAGCGGTCTCCCGGCCGGGAACTCTCCATAGCCGGGGCCGCTGGACCCCTCGCCGAGGAGGCGGAGGTCACCGGGGTCGCTGAAGTCGACGCGCTCGAAGGCCTCCCAGGAGATCAGCACCTGGCCGTAGCGCCGATCGGCGACGTAAAGACCGCGGTTGCCGTCGCCGACTTCGGCGGTGCCGGAGAGGACGAGCTCGGTGCCGTCGAGCCGGGTTACCCGGGAGCTCGCGTCCGAGTGGCGCGCGATCGAGCGCAGGCTGTCGAAGCGCAGGCTCTGCCTGCCCTCGGAGGTGCGGCCCTCGAGCTCGTCGGTGCCGACGTACTCCTCGCGGTTCCAGCCGACGAAGCCGGTGAATTCGCCCTGTCGTGTCCGCACCGTGCCGTGCAGCCGGGAGGGGGCGGCGTCCTGGGACGGAGCGGCGGGGGTGGGTAGAAACTCGATCGTTCGGAGCCGCAGAGTGTCGAGGTCGACGACGCCCCGCTGGCTGTCCCAGATCCGCACGTCGTCGTCGAAGTCGCTGGCTTCGAAGCGGTCGAGGTCGACGACGGTGCCGCTCTTGAGGGTCACCCTCACCTCGTCTCCGCGCCCCTCGAGACGTGCGATCTCGCCGAAGCGCGCCAGAAACGGCCGCACGACTTCGCTCGGCTTCTCCCGCTGGGAGAGCTCGATGCCGAACACCGAGATCGGGTGGCGCTCTTTCGGCCTCTCCTCGGCCGGAACCTGGGCGAGCCAGGGGTTCTGGAGCTTGGAGCCGTTGAAGAAGTCGCTCCAGAACGCCTCCTCGGCCCCTCCTCCCCAGCGCAGGCGCCCTTCGAAGTTGGCGCCGTCGACGGTGGTGATTCGTCCGTAGAGGAACCCCTGCCAGGCTTCGGCGGGGAGCAGAGTCGGCTCGGCCTCGCCCGTCGCTCGCGTCTCCGCCGCCGGCGCGCTGGCGGCGGGCATAGAAGAAGAGGCGGATGAAGGCGTGACGGCCGGGCGCCTCTCCCGCAGGAGGTACCACCGGCCACCGGCGATGGCGACCACGCAGATCACGATGGCGAAGGCGCCACGCGCCATGGATGCTCGACTCATAGGTCTCCCGCAGGACGCACGAATCGCCCGCCGCGACGTGGCCTGTCTCTTCAACGCTGGGGACTGCGAGATATTACGCCCGGAACCCAACTCGCCGTTGGAGGCTCCCGGCGAGGGCGTCTAGCGGATGCGAAGAGCGGCGACTATCTCGACCACGACTGCAGCTCGATCACGTTGCCCTCCGGGTCCGTGACGTAGACCCAGGTGACTTTCGATCCGGCGGCCGTGGTCAGCGTGACCACTTCTCCCACCGCTCGCCCGCCTGCGGCGAGCACCGCCGCGCGCGCCGACGGCACGTCGTCCACCACGAAGGCGATGTGTCCGAACCCCGGTCGGTTGACCGCGACGCCGGGCCGCTCCTGGAGAATGTTGTAGTGGAAGATCTCGAGCGTCGGTCCGTCGGCGTGATCGGCGGCAGGCCCCGGCAAGCGCAGATGCACGCCGCGCAGATGCGCCCCCGGAATCCCCGTCCCGCGCTCGAGATCCGCCCCCTGGAAATCCCGTTCCGGCGGCACCGGGACGCAGCCGAAAAGCTCCTCGTAGAACGCCGCCAGCGCCCGCCAATCTTCCGCAATCAGATTCGTGTGCCCAAACTTCGCGCCCGCGATCCTCATCTCTCGACCTCCTCCACCCGCCCGCAGATTGGCATCTCCACAGCACGAGAGCGGAGCTTAGCCGACCGCCGGGCTTGCGAGCCGTGCGCCCTGCCGGCCTCGACTCCGCTGCGGCCCGCGTATCATCCGCCCGTGCGCATGCCGGGCCGGGTCGGCAAGCTGGGGATCCTGTGGACGCTCTACTTCGTCCAGGGGCTGCCGTTCGGCTTTCAGGCGACGGCGCTGCCGGTCTACCTGCGCTCGGCGGGGATGTCGCTAGAAGGGATCGGCCTGGCGACCGCGCTCTCGCTCCCCTGGTCGCTCAAGCTGTTCTGGGCACCGCTCGTCGACCGCTTCGATCGAGGCCGCCTCGGCCGACGGCGATCGTGGATCGTGCCGCTGCAACTCCTGCTCTCGCTCACCTGCCTCGCTGCGGCGCTGGTGCCGCCGGAGAAGGGGCTCGAGCCGATCCTCGTCCTGGTGCTGGCGATGAATCTGCTCGCGGCGACGATGGACATCGCCGTAGACGGTCTGGCGATCGATGTCCTGGGGCCAGGCGAGCTCGGGCACGGCAACGTCGCGCAGGTCGTCGGCTTCAAGGCGGGAATGCTGACCGGCGGCGGGCTGCTGGTCTGGGCGAGCGGCACGATCGGCTGGGAGGGGCTGTTCATCTCCATGGCGGCGCTGGTCGCGCTCTGTCTCCTGATCACCCTCGCCTGGCGCGAGGACGACCTCGTGGGGGCGTCGGAGTCAGCGCGGTCATCGCAGTCGCCGCGGTCATCGCAGTCGCCGCAGTCATCGCAGCCCGCGCGCGCCCACCTGCGATTTGGCGAGATCTTCGCTGCGCTCCGGGCGGCGGTCACCGGGAGCGGCGCCGGCTGGCTGCTGCTGTTCGTCGGCTCGTACAAGCTGGGCGAGTCGATGGCGGACACGATGTTCAAGCCATTTCTCGTC
>JAYTAM010000010.1:0-11784 GCA_043737505.1 Thermoanaerobaculia bacterium | reverse complement strand
TTGATTGCTCGAGGCGGAGCGAAAGGCGCGATCGAGGCGCTGCGAGGGCGGCGATCCGATCTGCCGAGGCGAGTTTGAGCACGGGGAGTCGCATCCCCAGTAGAAATCGAGTGGCACGTTCACCTCGGGCGAACTCACGACGAACCATGCGTACATATTGGCTAGGCTCCCAATGATGAGTAGCCGAACTTGGGTGCTCAGATTTGGCGCACGCGAGTGACCGCGATAGAACTGCACGAGGAAGACCACCGTGCGCGCTCCGCCTATGTCCGGCGGGTAGTGCAACAGGCCGGAGCGCCCGATTCCGTACCCCCATTGTTCGCGAGCAAACCGCGCCGGACGATCGTGCAGTTTTGGGATGACCTAGAGCGACTGCCCGAGGATGTCCGGGAGTGTATCGACTCGTGGAAACCGCTGCTTGGACGAGGCTTCGACCTCCGCCTTTTCGACAGCATGGCAGCCGGGAATTTCATCGCGAGCCGCCTGGGTTCGCGCCACGAAAGCGCCTACCGGAAGTGCTATCACCCGGCGATGCAATCCGACTATTTCCGGCTCTGCTACCTGCTCATGGAAGGCGGCTGCTACATCGACGCTGATGACGCCTACAACGGACCCGGAATAGAGCACCTCTTCGACGACGGTCGATTGAAGATCCAACCTCTCTGCTACGACATCAAGACAGATCTGATGGTACCGCCCGAGATGTTCGCCACGCCTGGAGCAGTAGCTCCTACCTGGATCTTTTACTTCAACAACAATCCGCTTCTGGCCGCACCTGGTCACCCTATCGTCGAGCGGGCCCTCGCGAATGCGACCGTAGCACTAGAGAAAACGGCCGACGGTGAGCTGCCAGAGATCCAGTCGACGACGGGCCCCGGCAACCTCACCCGATCGATCTTCGAACTCGCGCAGCAGAGCGCTGCGACACTGAGCACGCTGCACATACTGCGCGACTGGGAGAAGGTCGCGCCGAGTCGGTGGCCTCTCAGCTACCGGAGTGACAGAAGGAACTGGCGGCTCTCGAACTGTCAGGAGTACCAGCCATTGCGGCAGGATTTTCAATGAAGCTGACCCGGCACAGGATTGCACCGCTTAGGTTCTTCTATCGCCTCGGCCTGAAGGGACGGCGCCTGTTTCCGAAGCAGCGATGCCAGGCCTTCGGACCCGCAGGCGCGGTGGAGCGAATTGAGCGGATCTACGTAATTAATCTCGATCGTCAGCTCGATCGCTGGTCGGAGATAAGGCGCGAGCTCGATCAGGTCCTCGACTGCTCTGGGAATTCTCTTTCACAGCGAACCGTGCGCTTTTCTGCCTTGGACGCGAGGAGCTTTGCGCAGTCACCCAATGCGGACGACGAAGTCGACCTCATGTACACGCTCCGCGATCAGCTTTTCGTCGAGCCGCAGCCGCGTGTGCTACCCGACAGGTTTGAGCTAGATCGCCCGATACGGATGACTTGGCCAGAGGTCGCGGTTGCCCGCTCGCACGTCGGCGTTTGGCGCCGCATCGCGACCGGACAGGACGCCTATGCGCTCGTGCTTGAGGACGACGCTTGGTTCAAGTGGGGGTTTGGTCGATACATGGACCGGACCTGGCGCGAACTCCAGCCCGACCCCGAAGTAAACCCTTCCTTCGACGTGCTCTACCTATCCTATAGGGAGGTTAGGGGTGGCGCCCAGAAGGCCCTACTATCAGCGAGCGTGTTCCGCCCGATGCGCGGGCTCTGGTACCTTTCTGGTTACGTCCTTTCGCGAGAGGGCGCTTGCAGGCTCCTCGGCCTGCTTCCCAGCCGCGGGCCGATTGATCTTTGGATGAACCACCAGTTCGACGCGCTCGAAGTGCGTGCGACGCGGCGGCCGATAATCAGCCAGCGCTCTGACCTAGGCTCGGCGAACTCCTACTCGATCCTTCCAGCGCTGAGCCGCGTCGGTGTCCTTGAATACGAGGGGCAATCACTGTTCCAGAACCGCCCCTATCTGAGGCCGGTGTTTGGCTTTGGCGAGGAGGGCTCGGGGCTTTCGTCGCTTGCGATGGCTCTGTCAATGCTTGGTTACCGATGCTGCTCGGACCTTCAGGACCTTCCTGAAGGTGAGTGGGCGCATCTCCTCTCAGGATCGACCGACCGAGTGTTCGACGCCTACGTGAACATCGGGTCCCTGAAGGCCAATGCGGGGGCGCTAAGGGCTCGCTATCCCGGAGCAAAGTTCCTCGTCACCACGAGCGATAGCTCGACATCGAGCGACGAGGCCGTCAGTCTGCCTGACGGGCTGACCGCCGGCAATGTAGCCGTGCTGCACCTTGACCTTCCCGACAAGTGGAAGACCGTCTGCGAGCACCTGATGTGTGCCCCGCCTGCTTGCTCCTTCCCCGAGATGGCCGATCTTGGCCAAAGGCCGCTCCTAGACGCGGGCGGCAGGGCGATGGGAGCTGTGCTCCGGGGAGAGCCGCAGCGCGATCTGTCGCCCTGGGTGATCGAGCCGCGGCTCTTGTGGCGCGGTATCCGCGCCAGCTCGCCCACGGTTGCCGCTGAGGTCGTCGACTTCGACGACCGATTCGAGAGGCTTGACAGCGCGCGATGGTTGGTGAGGGATGACACCTTCCCGGGAAACCTAGGACTTTTCCGCCGTTCCAACGTCGAATCGCGCGAGGGGGTCGGAGCCGTGCTCAGCGTGAGGCGCGAGGCGCTTGGCGTTCGTCAATTCAGCGCTGCGGCCATCACGAGCCGCGACCGGTTTCTATTCGGGAGATTCGAGGCGACGCTTATGGCATCGAAAGTGCCCGGCTTAGTTACGGGGTTCTTCTTGCACCGCGACTCGCCCCGGCAGGAGATCGACGTCGAGATCGTGGGA
Source organism: Thermoanaerobaculia bacterium (assembly GCA_043737505.1). Lineage (GTDB taxonomy): Bacteria > Acidobacteriota > Thermoanaerobaculia > Multivoradales > JAGPDF01 > JAGPDF01. The sequence continues at coordinate 8,935 of JAYTAM010000010.1, read as the reverse complement.
AAGCGCGCGGACTGTCTACTCGTGAACGTTTTCTACAATCCTGGTACTGAGGGCGCGAGGTTCGACTACGGTTACCGGGGTGCTCCGAGCATCATTGAACTCGGTTTCGACGCGTCTGAAAAGCCCCATCGTTTCGCCATCGAGTGGAGCCCTGGCGAGCTCCGCTGGCTTGTTGACGATCGACTAATCCACGAGCGATTCAACTGGGATCCGACGCCTATCCCCCAACTGCCGATGTTCCTTCACGTCAACCTTTGGCCCTCGCGCTCGCGTGAACTTTCTGGGCGGCTTGCCCTACACCGCTTGCCGGCTACCGCTGTGGTGAGCTCGATCGCGGTCGAAGCGAACCTTGCGACGAGCCAGTACTTGCGAAGCGGCTAACACCGAGATCGCCCGCTCGGCTTCGGCCCGGCTAGATGGGGCAGTCCGGGCCGCGCCGTGGTTTCCCCGGCGACCCGCGCCGAGATGAGCTGCTTCCTGAGAAAATCGCGATATCCCGGAAAGGTGCCTGCGGAGCAGTTCTGTCGCCCCTTCGCCTCCGATGCCGTTCTTCAAGCCAGAATACAACTGCGAAGATCTGGATTCGGAAAGGACTCGGAGCATGTGGAAGTCACCGAAGCTCTTGTTGCTGTTCGTCGGCGCGCTCCTCGGACCCTCGCTTGCCCTGGCTCAGAGCTGCCCGTGGATGAGCGTTGGACAGATCGATCAGGCCTACTCCGAGCGCGCCCCGTGGTCGGTCCTCGCCGGAGGCCAGGGGCGATGCAAGTTCATCAGCGGCAACAGCACGATCTCGCTCACCCAGCTGATCGAGGCGTCTCCCGCGGCGGCGGCGTCGTACGTGAAGACGGTCGGCGGCGGCATGGCCAGGAGCTATCGGGTCGCTGCGCTCCCCGCGATCGGCAAGGAGGGCGTGGCGGTTCGCGAACAGGACCCGGAAGGGAGCATGCTCACCCTGATCGGCCACGAGAAGAGCATCGTGGTCATGGCCCAGCTCTCCTTCCACGGCGGCGTGAGCGCCGCGCAGCAGGCCACGGCGGAGAGGCTCACCCGGGAGACGTTCGCGCTCGACACCGGCGGCGGCCTGATCCTGCCGCCGGCGAACCCGGGCGCGTCCTCCGGGAAGCCCGCGCGGCCGGCCGCCGCTCCGGCGAGCCTTCCGTCACTACCGCCGCCACCGCCTACAGGGCCGGGGTCGCCGCTCGCCGGCGTGGTCTGGAAGCCGATTCCGAAAGGCAAGTTCCGTATGGGCTGTGTCGACGGCGACAAGCGCTGCGGCGCCGAGAGAGCGCACGACGTGACCCTGACGCGGGCGTTCGACATGGAGGAAACCGAGACCCCCAACGGCTCCTACAACGCGTGCGTCAAGGCGGGAGCGTGCAACTCGCTTCCTCCGACCGAGTGGATCGGCAAGAACAACGAGCCGGTCGTGAACGTGAGCCGGGACGATGGCGCGGCGTTCTGCGCCTGGGCGGGCGGACGGCTGCCGAGCGAAGCGGAGTGGGAGTACGCGGCGCGCGGCGGCAAGGAAGGGCTCGTCTATCCCAACGGGAATACGATCAGTCACGACGAGGCGAACTTCACGGGCACCGGAGGTCGCGACAAGTGGAAGGAGATCGCGCCGGTGAAGTCGTTTCCCCCGAACGGCTACGGCCTCTACGACATGGCCGGAAACGTCTGGGAGTGGGTCGCCGACTGGTACGACATCTGGAATCACGAGTCGGCCGTCGATCCCAGAGGCCCGGCGACCGGCGACGCTCACGTCCATCGCGGCGGCTCGTGGTACAGCTTCGAGTCGTTCCTCCGCACCTCGTATCGCGTCCGGATCGAACCCGGAGTTCGCTTCGACTACGGCTTCCGCTGCGTTCGCGACACGCCCTGAAGCTCGCCGCCTCTCCGTACCAGCTGTAGAGGTGCTGATTCGGGAGATGAACTCAGGGTGAACGCCTGTCCGGAAAACGGCTTCGATTCCGTATTCATCGATGACAGAGTGGCCATTGAATCACTGGGGTCGCCGCGCACTCGAAAGGGGGCTGGCTTGGACCGGTACCGCACTCTCCATCTATGGATGATCGTGCCGATGGTCTTGATGCAGGCGGGCATCTTCCGGGATTACTGGGGAGATTTCTCGACGAACGCGTGGTCCGTGCACGTCCACTACTGGACCGGCACGGCCTGGTACGGCTACCTGATCCTCCAGCCTTATCTCGCGACCCACGGCCAGCTCGCGCGGCACCGTACGAACGGAATCATCGGCGTCTTCCTGGCCGGTGGAGTCTGCCTGACCGCGCTCAGCATGATGCATCGCGACATGGCGACCGCGGAGCGCGCCGTCGAGCTCGCCGACCAATTTGGCCCGTTCGAGCCCTGGTTTTTCTACGGCGTCGCGGCGGTGGAGATCGTCATGATGACGGCGTTCGGAGTCGCCATCATCCAAGGCGTCCTGCATCGCAAAGAGCTCGAAAACCACGCCTGGTGGATGGTCTCCACGGTTTTTCTCATCATGATGCCGGCGCTGGGCCGCGGCATCCAGAACCTCTACATCGGACTGCATCAGGCGGAGATGCCCAACGTCGACATCATGTTGCCGTTATATCTCACCCAGCTCCTGATCCTCGGCCTGTTGCTCCTCGCGGCGGGGAAGTTCGACAAGCTCAGACATCCGGCTACTTGGCTCGCGATCGGCGTCAATCTATTCATCTTCCTGCTCGAGCCGATCGGGAGATCTCCCGGCGTTCAGTTGTTCCTGAAGGCGGCGATCCGGGGGTAGTGGCCGCTCCCTGCTGAAACGGCGCCCTGAAAAGGGCGCGGAACCGGCCTAGTGCCCGCCACGCGAAAGATGTAACCGATCGGCCGGTCGCGACTCTGTAGGGGTCGTGGGGCAGCCGTGGAGGGCCGTGAGGCGCTCGCATGGGGCCCCTGTCGCCCGCCATGCCGGCGTGCGGCCGAAGTTGAACCCACCGGAGGACAACCGCTATGAAGATTTCGCTTCCTGCAGCCCGGCGCTTCGCGGCGCCATTCGCTCTCGCCGCCATACTCGTCGCCCTCTCCACTTCTGCGGCCGAGGCCAGGGCCGCCGCAGCCGACTCCGAGAAGAGCCTCTACGACCGCCTCGGCGGCATCTTCGCCATCTCCGCGGTCGTCAATCATTTCAGCGACGCCCTGATCGCGAACCCGATCGTCGGCCAGAAATCGAAGAATCCGGCGCTTCGGGAGTGGCACACCAGGAGCCTCGACCGGCTCCCCGGGCTCAAGTTCATGCGCACGCTTTGGGTCGCAGAGGTCACGGGCGGGCCGTTCGACTTCCAGGCCACGAAACCCGGCAAGACCGAGCTCGGTCTTGAAGAGGCGCATCGGAACCTGAAGATCTCGTCGGCGGAGTTCGACGAGGTAGCGGCCGAGCTCGCCCGCACGCTCGACCACTTCAAGATACCGGCGCGCGAGAAGGGCGAAGTCCTCGGGGCGTTCGCGGCGCACAAAGGAGAGGTGACCGCCGGGTCCGCTTCCAAGTGAGACGAGCGCAGTGAGAGCACCCAAGTGAAGAGACCCGAGCGGGTCGACTGCGGCTCGACCGCCAAGGTCCCCGCTTCGGGTGTAACCTGTCGCCGGATCGCGAAAGCGGGGCGACGATGATGGCAATTCTCCAGCGGCAGATAACGGGCGCCAGCGAGCTCACCGACGGCGAGGTCGTGCGGCGCGTCGTCGCCGGTGAACGCGAGCTGTTCGAGCTCCTCCTGCGGCGCTACAACCAGCGCCTCTTTCGCCTCGCCCGCGGGCTCGTCGCCGACGACGCCGAAGCCGAGGATCTGCTCCAGGACGGCTGGGTCCGGGCCTACGAGCACCTCGCGGATTGGCGGGGCGAGGCGGCGCTGACGACCTGGCTGGCGCGCATCGTCACTCACGAGGCGTTCGCGCGCCGGCGTCGCGCACGCCGCTTCGCCGCCTTCGATCCGGGAGCCGAGGAGAACCTCTCGGCGCCCGCGGCGGAGGCGCCCGAGTCGGCGGCGATCGGCTCCGAGCTTCGCGGCGTCCTCGAGGGTGCCGTCGCCGCGCTCGCCCCGCTCTATCGCTCGGTCTTTCTGCTGCGCGAGATCGAGGGGCTGTCGACGGCGGAGACCGCGGACGCCCTCGAGATCACGCGGGAGGCGGTGAAAGTGCGCCTCCACCGCGGCAAGGCGCTGCTCCGGAGCCATCTCCACCGTCGCTTCGGCGCCGCAGCGCGGACACTCTTCTCGTTCGATGGCGCGCGCTGCGATCGCGTCGTCGCTGCCGTTGCCTTGCGCATAGCCGGGCCCTAATCGCCCGGGACCTGACCGACGATAGCCGGCACTTCCGCCTGCGCGCCGCCGCCGGAGCGCGAACGGTGACCTCCTCCGGCGTGAAACGAACATGGCGCCGATGGCACGGTAGTAGGAACGCGCTGTTCTCGAGCGGCGGTGCGGGGAGGCATGGTGGGGAGAATGCGCAGGTTGCACACTCGCGGTGGACGAATTCTGAGGATGAGGGTGGAGGTCGTCGTGGTGCTCGCGATTGCCGTCCTCCTCGCTGGGTGCGCGACGAGCGCGTTGGGCCCGCTCGTCATGGACGGGCAGGAGCTGCATGCCTCGCTCGAGATTCGGAGGCTCAACGACGCATCGAGACTCCATGTGCCCCGGGCGGTGCTGCGAGACATTCCGTACCTCTCTACCGACGCCCATGTCGTCGATGTCATCACTGGCGGCGCGTCGCAGGGGCGTCTCGGCGGAGAGGGAATCCGCGCCGCGCTTTATGCCCACTACCTCGGCGAGAGCGAGCTCGGTTTCTACGGCCTCGAGGCCGCGTCCACCGCGGACGCCGAGCGGCTCGAAGGCAGCCTGCGCCCAATCTGGGCGTACAGCGAGAGTCTGGGTCGCGTGCGGGTCCACCGCGAAGGCAAGGTTCTCGTTATCGTGTGGCACGGAGGCGTGTCGCCGTCGATCTGGGAGGCGGTGAACGCAAGAATCTTGGAGCGCTTGACCGCCCCCTAAGCGGCCGGGGTGCCCGGTGGCCTGCGCGCTCTCCCACCCGTCCTCGAAGGCACCACGCCGAGGCGCCGGAGGGCCTCCTGCATTTCGAGATTGCCTTTTGCCATCTCGACGAGGGTGAGACCGTGGAGGTTTCCGGTGGCGCGAATGTCGGCGCCGGCGGCGACGAGGCGGTCGGCCACGGCGGGGTAGTCGGCTCCGTGGGAGCGGCGGTGGACGGAGCCGTAGGCGGTCCAGCCCAACGGTGGGCTCTGGTGGGTCGGATCGGGGGCGTCGAGGGGGACTGCGGCCTGCTCGAGGATGCGCTCCACCAGGCGCAGGTTGCCCACCCAGCAGGCGGCGTGCAGCGCCGTACCGCCGTCAACTCCGGGGGCAGTGGGATCGAAACCGAGGTCGAGCATCAGGTTCGCGGCGTCGAAGGCCTCGTGGAAGATTGCTTGCGCGAGTTGGCCGTGCTCCGCGCGCGATAGCGACGGGACCAGCGTCGGGTCCGAGGTCACCAGCGCTCGCGCTCGGCGGGCGTCGTTGGCGAAGAGTGCCGTGCGCAGAAGGACGTTGGGCGCGCTCTGCGCCGTCAACAGGGCGAAGACCGCCTCGTGCCCGTACTTCTTCGCCACGGCGTGCGGCGAAATGCCGAAGCCCAGCGACCAGCAGTAGATGTTGAACGGCGGGACGGGCGCGTATCCCGGCGCGTGGACCTGCGCCGCCGCGGCGGCCGGATCGGCGTCGAGCAGCCGCTCGGCGAGCGCGAGATCGCCGAGACGGGCGGCCATGAAGATGTCCGGCGTCGCGCCGCGGTGGAGGAGGTGCCGGGCGACCTCGGGCCGATCGACCAGAGCGTACTGCGCCGGCGTCGACTTGTGATCGATGCAGCGGGCGTCGATGTCGGCCCCGCGGTCGAGCAGGAGGTCGGCGATGGCGACGCTCTGCGCCTCGTGGAGCGGCTGCTGGCCGTCGCCGCCGCGGGCGTGTACGTGCGACGGGTCGGCTCGAAGCATCGCCGCGAGCTCGTCGAACCAGCCAAGGCGGGAGGTCGCGTTCGGCGTCAACGTCGCCCCCCGCGAGAGCAGGAATCGCGCGCTGGGTTCGTCGGCGCGATCGAGGACGGTGTAGGGGCCGTTCTGCCAGTCACTTTTCAGGTTCAGGTCGGCGCCGGCGTCGAGCAGGAGGGTCATCAACGCTCTGTCCTTCGCGCCCACGTGCGCGGCGCGCTGGCCGAAGTCGAACATCGGCTCGTTGACGCGCGCACGCACGTGCGGCTCAGCCAGAAGGCGGGCGACCTGCGGTACGTCCCGGCGACCCACCGCGTCACGAAACGCCTCCAGGTCGCGATCCTTCAGGCCGCCGACGAGCTTCGGCCACGACGGAAAGCCCGCCTCGCGGGCGATGGCGAGCTGCGCGTCGGCGAGCTTCAGCTTTCGGGCAGGCTCTCCGGCGTCGGTGCGGACCGCGCGCAGACGCTCGAGAGCGTTAGCGGAGCCAGCGGAGGCCGCGCGCAGGAGCTCCTTGGCGAGCTTGCGCTGCTGTTCGAGGTGGAGCGGCTGGGGCGGATGCGGCGGGCGGGACGTAGTCACGGACGACCTCCTTCGTTGAGCGCCCGTGTCCGCATCCTGGGCAGAAGAAGGGTCGGAGTCTCGAATCGAGGCGACCGCAACAGGTGGGCGCTGCCCTTTCCGCGGACCGGTGGCGTCCTGCGAACGCCGAGGCGAGCGTATCGATGCTGGCGCGGCGACGCAAGCGGGCCGATGGGAGGACAGGCGGCGCCGGGCGCTCGACGGTTGGTGAAGCCTGGGCCGCCTGCGCTGGCGCGGAAATCCTGGACCCTGGGATCCGTCATTTGCCGCCCCGCCGACACCCTGGCGGTGCCGGTGCTCCGACAAGCTAGGGTTCCCTTCGATGGAGTCTGCCGGAGGTCTTCCATGAGAGTTGGAACCGTGACGGTTCTTTGTTCCGCGATTCTGGCCTGCGCAGTTCCCTTCGCGGCGCGGGGAGAGGAGTCGGTTCTCGCTATGGACCCGGCCGCGCTCCTCGAACAAGTGCTGGCGCCTTACCGCCAGCTCGAAGGGTTGCACTACCGGGCGCACTATTCGTTCACCTTCCGACACGCCGATGGGAGCCAGAGTCACGGCGAGTCGTCTGCGGAGTACTGGGCCTCGCCGGTGGGGTTCCGCAGCGAGACCGAGGTCGACCGGCGACTTGTCCGCGCAGGATTGCTCGCCGGGACGATCGTCACGTTCGATGGTCTCGAGAGCCGGATCCTCTTTCGTGACCAAGCAAGCCTGGCACTCAAGCGTGGCGAAGCGTTCGACCTTTCCGTGACTCCGAATCCGGTCTTTTTGCCGATCGACTTCGTGAAGAGGGAGAAGTTCTCCTGCGAAGGATGTCGCGCGACGCTCGCCGGTCTCCGGTCGTCGGGTCCGGCATCGGACTACATCCCGCAGAGCGCGACGATCGCGCCCTGGATGGATGCCGAGGAGGCGGTCTTTATTGCCTTTCACGACGGCGACGGCGGCGGGCGGAAGGAGATCGTCCTCGCGCGCTGGAGAAAGAGCTGGTTCGTGGCCGAAGTCGTCTCTCGGGATGCCGACGGCACCATGACCGCGCGGCATCGATTCCCTGCTCCGACGGAGCTCCCGGGAGCTCCCGTCGGTTTTGTCGCGCCCCGGACCGTCGTCCTGGAAGCGTGGTCCCGCGCGGGAGACTTCCCGAACGGTGCCGTGTACATGGAGGTCCGCGGGGAGCTCAGCGAGCTCGACGTCACGCCGGCTTTCTATTGGCCCGAGTTCTCGATCCCGGTCGATACCGAGCTCGCTCAAACGGTCGTCGACAACGACTCCGGAGAGATCCTGCGCGCAGGAGACTGCAAGGTCCCGCTGCCCGAGCGACCGGACCCGTTCGCCGCACCGTAAGCCTGCGGCGGGCGCAGGTTGCCGCGCTCCGCTCCCCGCCGCAGCAAGGTCGGCGTCACCTGCTCCCTTCGCGTCAGTTCCTCACGGCACCGAAGCGGACCACGGGCACAGGTCGCCCGATTCGAACCGGTCGAGAAACAGCTCGCAGGTCGTGATCGTGCCGCCGTTGCACTTGCCGCTGCCGCCAGCTGCGTGAATCGCGGCGATCTCCGTCGCGCAGAGAGCGCGCGAGTAGATCGAGAGCTCGTCGATCAGCCCGTTCCAGTCGCCGTCGAACGTGAGCTCCGGCCGGCGGCCGATGTAGAGCGGCGAAGCCACACCGTACTGCACGGTTTCACTGTCGGCATGGCAGCCAACCAGACGGCCGTCGACGTAGAGACGCAGTCGCGCGCCGTCGTAGCTCGCCGCGACATGGTGCGGCTGTCCGTCGATGACGTCGGGTCCGGCGACGAGATCGGCGCCACCGAGCGCGCCATTGAGCGTCAGCCTGAGCTGCCCCGTCGGGTTGTACACTCCGAACTCGTAGCCCTGAATGCCGTCGCTTCCCGACTTGACGGCGATGAAGCCGACGGCCGGGGCGAGGATCGCTGAGGTCTCGATCCAACCCTCGAGAGTGAAGGCGGCGAGGTTGAGGCCGGGGTCGTCCGGTACCGAAACGAAATCATTGTCGCCGTCGAAAGTGAACGCCAATCCGACCGGTCCCGCGGCAAAGCCGGCCGCGGAGGCGTTGCCCGGATTCGTGCCCGTCTCGTCGTTCGCATTGCCCTCCGCTGCCCACCAGCTGACGAGATCGGCAGGTGGCGCTACGCAGCTTCCGGTCTCGTCGGCCCATACGGCGGACGAACCCGCCGAAAGGACGAGCGCCAGGAGCCCTAGCCGCGCCCTGCGGCGCCTGTCCCTGAGGTCGTGGCTCGCGCAGTCCGTGCGGTCCTCGGAGGCTCCGCGGCCAGCGCAGCTGTGACGGGCAGGAACGGCGATTCTAAGGCGGCGTGGTGGATTCTCGAGAGTCTGTCGATTCATGAGAGG
>JAYTAM010000009.1:0-5129 GCA_043737505.1 Thermoanaerobaculia bacterium | reverse complement strand
GGAAGTCGGCCCGATTGTTGAACCGGAAGACGCCGCGCCAGTTGCCCTTGAAGATCTGGTTGATGGTGGTGTCGTTGTACTCACCGCCGAACTTCAGGATGTGGTCGCCGGTGAGCCAGGTGACCGTGTCGCTGATGCCGTTGCGCTCGGTCGTCGAGACGATCGGCAGGAAGGCGACTTCGCCGTAGGCGCCCAGGCCGGAGACCTGGAAGTCCGGCAGGTCGAGGCCCTTGTCGAGTCGCGGGGTGTCCTCGACGATGTAGTTGATGTTCAGGTCGTTGAGGATGTTGTTGCCCCACTGCGAGCTGTAGCTGGCGACCCAGGCTTCGGTGTCGAGACCCTCGATGCCGTTGTAGGAGGCGGTGCGGGTGGTGGCGCTCGAAGTTCCGTTGACGCCGGTGTAGTCGGTGAAGTTGCCGCGCAACATCAGGCGATGCTCGGCGGCCGGCTGCCAGTCGAGGCGGCCGAAGAGCACGTCGCCGTCCTGGCCGAAGACGTAGGTGTCCGGCGAGGCGAGCTCGGGATAGCGCGCGAACACAGCAGCGTCCAGCACGCGCGCATCGATCGGTACCGTCTCGCTCTTGTTCTGCTCGTCGTAGGAGAGGAAGTAGAACAGCTTGTCGGTGATGATCCGGCCACCGATCGAGCCGCCGTACTGGTCCTTCTCCTGGTCGGCCGGCTCGACGCCGTTGGCGAAGTTCGAGATCAGGCTCTGCGGCTGGTTGTAATAGAACAGCGAGCCGTGCAGATTGTTGCCACCGCTCTTGGTGACCACGTTGACGAAGCCGCCGCCCGAGCGGCCAAACTCGACCGAGGCGCCGTTGGTGATGACCGAGAACTCCTTGATCGACTCCTGCGAGACCGAGAGCGGGGCGCGCCCTTCGGCGCCGCCGACCGTGCCGCCGAAGAAGGCGTTGTTGAAGTCGACGCCGTCGATGGTGACGTTGGTATTGATGCCGCGCTGACCGGAGATCGCGAGGTTGCCGCGCTCGCTGTCGAAACGGGTCTGCGGGGTGAGGAGGACGAGGTTGCGGAAGTCCCGCGCGGCGAGCGGCATCTTTTCGATCTGCTCGGTCGTCACCGTGGTCGAGTTCGAGGTGTTGGTCACCTCGATCACCGGAATCTCCGAGGTCACGTCGATCGTCTCGGTAATGGCCGAGACCTGCATCGTGAAGTCGATCGTCGGGGTCGAAGCGAGCAGCAACCGCACATCCGCCCGGCTCGAGGTCGCGAAACCGTCGAGGGCCGCGGTGATGCTGTAGTTGCCGGTCGGGAGGTTCAGGAGGCGATAGAACCCCTCGCCGTCGGTAACGGTGTCAGCGACCAGGCCGGTCTCGAGATTGGTGGCGATGACGGTGACGCCCGGCAGGACCGAGCCGTCCTCGGCCGAGACCGTCCCGGAAACGCGCGTGGTCGTGACGTCGGTCTGGGCCCAGGCGGTCGCGGCGCAAACCGCGGCCATCAGGCCTGCTGCGAGTACCCTCTGCAACATCTTCATACAGTCAATCTCCTTGAATCATGAAGGGGAAACGGTCCATCAGGTCAGCTGCGAATGCGAGAATTCTATCGGGCACGTCGCCTGCGGGGGCGACGATTGAGCTACGGTGCCGTGACTTCGTAGGCGGAATTCTACCCGACCCGGACGGCTGCTGTCAGCCGCACAAAGACTTGTGCAAGAGGTGCTCTCTTCGGGTCCGTAGACGGCGCAAAGCCCCGTGCGAGTTGATGCAAGCCGTGCGACAAGGGCCGAAACCGGCGTGCTGCCACCTGCGTACCTGAGTGTTACACTGAGGTCAAATTTTCAACAGGAGATTCGAAACATGGTCATCGTGCCGTCCCGGAGAAGCCTCGCAGCCCTACTTGCGCTCGTTTTTGTGTCCACCGTCCCGGTCTTCGCCCAGCAACCGGCGACGGAGGCTCCGCCGGCCGACCCGGCCGTCGACGACACGACCGTCGTCCTCGACGAGATCACCGTCACCGCGCAGAAGCGGGAGGAGAACATCCAGGACGTGCCGATTTCGATCACCACCCTCGACGGCGAGAAGTTCGAGCTGCTCACCCAGGGCGGCGGCGACGTCAAGGCCCTGTCGGGCCGCGTCCCGAGCCTGCTCCTCGAGTCCTCCTTTGGCCGCGCCTTCCCGCGCTTCTACGTTCGCGGCCTCGGCAACACCGACTTCGACCTGAACGCCTCGCAGCCGGTCTCGATGGTGGTCGACGACGTCGTCCTCGAGAACCCCGTGGTCAAGGGGATGCCGATCTGGGACCTCGAGCGCACGGAAGTCCTGCGCGGACCTCAGGGCACCCTTTTCGGGCGCAACACGCCGGCCGGCATCGTGAAGTTCGATACCGTGCGGCCGTCACAGGAGCGCGACGGCTTCGTCAGCGCCTCGTTCGGCACCTTCGACACCATCGATGCAAAAGCTGCCTTCGGCGGCGCGCTGACCGAGAAGCTCTCGGCGCGCGTCTCGCTGCTCTATCAGTCGCAGGCGGACTGGATCGACAACGGGTTCACCGGCGAGGACGAGGCACTGGGCGGGCATGAGACCGGCGCCTTCCGCCTTCAGTTCCTCTACCAGGGGACGGACCGCTTCAGCGCCTTGCTGAACGTCCACGGCTGGGAGCTCGATGGTACGGCGCGCATCTTCCGCGCCAACATCCTGCAGCAGGGCGACGATGAGCTGGTGGGCAACTTCTCGCAGGACCGGGTCTTCCAGGACGGTCTGAACGAGCAGGAGATCAGCGCCCAGGGCGGCGCCTTCACCCTCAAGTACGAGTTCGACTTCGGAACCCTCACCTCCATCAGCGGCTACGAGACGATGGACATGTTCAGCCGCGGCGACATCGACGGCGGCTTCCGCGCCGTGTTCGCGCCGCCTTCAGGACCCGGGTTCATTCCCTTCCCCGCCGAGTCGGGCGACGGCCTCCCGGAGCTCGACCAGTTCACCCAGGAGATCCGCCTGTCGACCGACACCGGCGGCGCCTGGGATTGGCTCGTCGGCTTCTTCTACTTCGACGAGAGCCTCAAGGCCGAGAGCTTCAGCTACAACTCGCTGGGCGGCAACGTCCAGGACGGCTACGCCTTCCAGACCCAGGACACCGAGTCCTGGGCCGTCTTCACCTCGCTCGACTTCCGGCCGACCGACCGCTTCACCTTGAAGGGCGGTCTGCGTTACACCACGGACGAGAAGGAGTTCTCGGCCGAGCGCCCGGATCCGACCTTCCAGACGCCGACGTTCGGACCGATTCTCGCGTCCACGGATGCGGACCTCGTGACCTGGGATCTCTCGGGTAACTTCGAGGCCAGCGAGACGGTGAATATCTACGGCCGCGCCGGCACCGGCTTCCGGGCGCCGTCGATCCAGGGACGCATCCTCTTCTGCGCCGACTTCCAGGGCGGCACGAACCCGGCGACCAACTGCGTCTCGATCGCCGGCGAAGAAGAAGTCCTGTCGTTCGAGGTCGGTCTGAAGAGCGAGCTGCTCGATCGGAAGCTGCGGCTGAACCTCGCGGTCTACGAATTCACCGTCGACGGTCAGCAGCTCGTGGCGGTCGGCGGCCAGTTCAACACCGCGACGCTGCTCAACGCCGATCAGAGCAAGGGCTACGGCTTCGAGGCCGACATCGACTGGGCGCCGAATGCCCACTGGCTCATCACCCTCGGCGGCAGCTACAACCACACCGAGATCGACGATCCGAATCTGGGCGTCGCTCCCTGCGGCGGCGGATGCACGGTGCTCGATCCGATCGTCGGCGGCCTGGCGCGCGTTGACGGCAACCCGCTGCCGCACGCTCCGGAGTGGATTTTCAACGGTATCTTCGACTATCGCCGCCCGGCCGGCTCGGGCCTCTTCTCCGCCAGCATCGACTGGGCCTACCACAGCGAGAAGAGCTTCTTCCTCTACGAATCGGAGGAGTTCAACGGCGACTCTCTCGAGTTCGGCGCGCGCATCGCCTACGCCTTCTCCGAGGCGCGGTACGAGCTCGCCCTCTTCGGCCGCAACCTGACCGACGAGGAGATCGTGCAGAACGGCATCGACTTCAACAACCTGACCGGCATGATGAACGACCCGCGTACCGTCGGGCTCGAATTCAGCCTGCACTTCTAGGTTTTTACTCCGGAACGGGTCAGATCCGCGGGCGCACGACGGCGAGCGCCCGCGGATCGAGACCTATCGCAAGCCCCCCCGCCTCCCTACCCGATTTCCCATCCGGTACCGCAGCGATCGCTTCGCCGTCTCCGTAGAGCATGGAAGGCCGGTCGAAGAAGAGCCGTGCCCGGCTCGTCCGCAGGGTCGAGATCGCCGGGTGCGAGAGGTGGCGGCCGGAGTAGACGCGCGGAAAGACGGTCAGCAGGCGCGCCCGCGAGATGCGATGCACGATCACGACATCGAGCAGGCCGTCCGCCGCCTCGGCCTGCGGCGCGATCTGCATGCCGCCGCCGAACCACCGGGTGTTGGCGAGCGAGATGAACATGACGTCGCCCTCGAACCGGCCGGCGTCGTGCTCGAGAGTCGCCCGCAGCGGCACGAAGCCGGCGAGGACCCGCACCACCGACCAGGTGTAGACCAGCGGCCCGCGCAACCGCCGCACGCTCTTCGCATACTCGGCGCACTGGCTGTCGAAACCGGAGCCGGCCACGCCGCAGAAGATGCCGCCGCCAGCGCGCCCGGCGACTCGCCCGAGGTCGATCCGCGTCACCGGCGCGGCGACGGCCTGCGCGATCGCCCGCGCCGGATCGAGCGCGAAGCCGAGCTCCCGCGCCAGGTCGTTGCCGGTGCCGAGAGGGATCGGCGCGAGCGCGCAGTCGCTCCCGGCGAGCCCCTTCGCCGCGTGATGCCAGGTGCCATCGCCGCCGCCGACGAGGAGCCGCTCGACGCCCTCCTTTGCCGCCCGCCGGGCCGCCTCGGTGAGCGCCGCCGAACTGTCTGGGACCTGGATGGGAATACCGTGCGCGCGGGCGACCGCCGACACCGCAGCCAGCGAGCGGCGCCCGCGGCCGCGTCCTGCGGCGGGATTGAGCAGCATCCTTGCGTTCACTTTGGGAAGTCCGCTGGCGATCCTAGCAGCGCCCTCGCGAGTGCGAGGCCTTCGTTAGACTGCGGAAATGCCGAAGCCTCGATCGCAGGTCC
>JAYTAM010000008.1:0-11886 GCA_043737505.1 Thermoanaerobaculia bacterium | reverse complement strand
GGCGCTTCCTGGCGCTCGCCGCCGGCGAGTTGCCCGCCGTCACCGGAACCGCCGGCGCCGAAAACCTGCCGGCCGACTGGCTCGGCGTGCGCCCCGCCGGGAGCGACGAGGGGGAAGGGGGCGACGAAGGTTACGACGATAGCGGCGAATCCGAGGAATCGATGGACGAAGGTGACTGGAACGAAGAGAGTGAATCAGACGATGACGGCAGCGATCAGGGCGATCAGGGCGATCAGGGCGATCCGAGCGATGAAGAAGAGGGCTCCTGAGATGAAGCTTCTGGCTTTCTTCTCTCTACTGGTCTTTTCTTTGCCTCTTTCCGCAGAAGTCGGAAAAGCGGGCACGACCACCGTCGTCCCCGATCAGTTCCTGCGCCGCTGGGATCCGCTGACGATCTTTTTTGCCGCGCCGACCGGCCCCGCCGCCGGCGGGCCCGAGGACGCCGCGGAGCGCCACGTTCAACTGCAGCCGGCGCAGGCCGGCGCCTTCACCTGGCTCGACGCGCGGACGCTGCAGTTCCGGCCGGCGGAGCCCTGGCCGCCCTTGACCGCCGTCGCCGTCAAGGTCGAAGGCAAGAGCTTCCGCCTCGTGACGCTGATGGCCGCGCCGACCGCGAGCCAGCCGCCGAACGGCGCGGCGAGTCTCGCGCCGCTCGAGGCGATCGGCCTCACCTTTCCCGAGCCGATCGCACCCGAGGCGCTGGCGCGGGCGGTGACCATCGAGCATCGGCCGTTGCCGGGCCTCGCCAACGTCGATACACGGCGCCTCTCGCGCCAGGACTTCGAGATCAAGAGCGTCGAGCGCGCGTCGCCCGGCGACTCCGCGAGCTATGTCCTCCGATTGCGACAGCCGATCCCGCTCGGGCGCAAGGTCTTCGTCCGCTTCGCCTTGCGGTTGGCCGACGAGCAGGCGGAGGCCGCGGACGCCGCGGCGGTCGCTGAGCTCACCTTCGCCACCGCCGAGCCGTTCCGCGCTGCGCGCTTCGGCTGCCGGCGCACGCAGCTGCCGGTGGTGGCGAGCGGGGCGCGCTATCCGAGCGAGCAGGCGCTCGCCTGCGAAGAGAGCGACCCGGCGATCGTCGTCGAGTTCAATGCGCCGCTCGACACCCGGGCCGCCGCCGACGGCAGCCAGGCGACCCCTTCCATCGTCGGCCGGAACCTCGTGCGCGTCACTCCGGCGGTGCCCAACCTCACCTTCACGGTCTCCGGCAAGCGGCTCGAAGTGCGCGGCGACTTCGCGCGCGAGACCGCCTATCGCGTGACGCTCGCGCCGGCGGCTCTGCGCGACCAGAGCGGCCGGGGGCTCGACCTCACCGGTGCGAACGAGCTCACCCTGTCGTTCGCCCGTCCGACGCCGTTCCTGCATTGGGCTGCTCCTGCGGGCGTCGTCGAACGCGGGGGTGGCGCGAAAGCGCCCCAGATGGTGCCGCTCGCGGGCCGGGGCGACGAGCGTCTCGACTTGCGCCTGCACCGGATCGATCCCCTCGACCGCTCGTTCTGGCCGTTCCCGGACCGGCCGGTCGAGGTCGACGAGAATCAGCGTCCGCCCGGCCCCGGCGAACGACCGCAGCCGTTCACTGCGGTCGAGCCGGGAATCTCGCCGGCCGGCCTGGCGCAGCAGATTGCAGCCCTCGGCTCGCCGGGGATCTCGGCGATCGTCGACCTGCCCTTGCGCCGCGACGGTGCGGGCGCCTCGTTCGGCCTCGACCTTGCACCCCATCTCTCCAAGCTCTCCAGCGAAGGCGCCGCGGGAACCTATCTCGTCGGTCTGCGCCGCGTGGACGGCAGTTCCCAGCGCAGCTGGATGCGCCTGCAGGTGACCGACCTCGCGCTGTCGACGCTCGAGGAGCCGGCGCGCACGATCTTCGTCGTCACCTCCCTCGCCACTGCCCAGCCGCTCGCCGGCGCCGAAGTACGGGTCGAAGGCAGTGTCCGTCGCGGGCGCACCGACCTCGCCTGGGAGGTCCTCTTTCGCGGCACCACCGACGCCGCGGGCCGGCTCGTCTGGGAGGCGCCGGGAGGAGAAGAGGGAACGCAGCGCGAAGTCCGCAGGCTCGTCGTCGTGCGCGGCGACGATTCGCTGGTGCTCGATCCGCACCGGGCGCCCGACGGTTTTCACGACGGCAGCTGGTCGGAATCGGATGCGAGCTGGCTGCAGTGGACGCAGGAGGAGCTCACCTGGCGAGGCGAGCAGCCGCAGGGGTTGGCGCACATCTTCGTCGAACGGCCGGTCTATCGGCCGGCCGAGCCGGTGCACATCAAGGGCTTTCTTCGCCTGCGCCACCAGGGGCGGCTGGAGGCGCTCACCGGACCGGGCTTCGTCGTTGTCGAAGGGCCGGGAGACCTCGTCTGGCGCTATCCGCTGAGCCTGCCGGCGAGCGGCAGCTTCTACTGGAAGTTCGACGAGAAGGACCTCCCGACCGGCACTTACCGCGTGCGCTTCGAGCTCACCGCGAGCGAGCTCGCCATCTCCGGTACTGCGAGCTTCCGCAAGGAGGCCTACCGCCTGCCGCAGTTCGAAGTGCGGCTCGACGCCCCCGAGCGCGCGGCGCTCGACCGGCCGTTCGACGTCGACCTCACGGCGAGCTACTACGCCGGCGGCAGGGTCGCGGCGCGCCCGGTCGCCTGGCGGGTGACCCAGTTTCCGTACGAGTGGACTCCCAAGGCGCGCAGCGGATTCTTCTACTCCTCGGACGGCCGCTACTCGCGCGTCGCCCGCTTCGAGTCGACGCCGGCGCTGGAGCGCACCGACAGTACCGACGAGGCGGGGAACGCCAGGCTCACCTTGAACCCGGCGATCGAGGCGACGGCTCAGCCCCGCACCTACGTCGTCGAAGCGACGGTGGTCGGAGCCGACGATCAGACGGTCACCGCGACGCGGCAGATCGTCGCGCTGCCGCCGTTCGTCCTCGGTCTCGACGTGCCGCGCTACGTCGAGCGCGCGACCGGCGCCGGACCGCTCGTCGTCCGCGCGCTCGTCGTCGGTCCCGACGACAAGGCGATCGCCGGACAGAAGATCACCGTGCGGCTCATCCATCGCCGCTGGCACGCGCACCTGCGCGCGAGCGATTTTTCCGACGGTGTCGCGCGCTACATCACCGAGGTGGTGGACGAAAAGGTGCTCGAGCGGCAGGTGGTCTCGACGGCAAACGCTCTCCCGGTCGAGCTCGAGCTGCCCGAGGCCGGGGTCTACGTCGTCGAGCTCGAGGCGCACGACCGCCTCGGCCGCGCGCAGACCGTCGCCGTCGACCTCTTCGCCGGCGGCGGGGAGCCGGTCGCTTGGGAGAAGCCGCCGGCGGCGGTGTTCCAGGTCACGCCGGACAAGGCGAAGTACGCACCGGGCGAGCGCGCCCGCCTCGTTCTCCAAAGCCCGTTCCAAAACGGCGAAGCGCTGGCCGTGGTCGAAGCACCGGACGGCAATCGCTACAGCTGGCTGCCGGTGCGCGGCGGGCAGGCGACGTTTGAGGTGGCCGTCGAAGGCGACTGGGCGCCCCGCCTGCCGGTGCATTTCCTGCTGCTGCGCGGCCGGCTCGCAGGCACCAAGCCGGTCCCCGGCAACGCCACCGACCTCGGGCGGCCCTCGACCTTCGGCGCCACCACGTGGCTCGAGGTCGAGCCCAGGGACAATCAGGTCGTCGTCGAGCTCGAGTACCCCGAACGCGCGCGTCCCGGGCAGGAGATCGAGATCGGAATCCGGCTCAGCGATCCGGATGGCACGCCGCTCGCCGGCGAGGTGACGCTCTGGCTGGTCGACCAGGCGGTGCTCGCCCTCGGCAGGGAGGCGCGGCTCGATCCGCTGCCGTCGTTCCTCGCCGCGGTGCGTTCCTTCTTCTCCGCCCGCGACACGCGCTCGATGATCTTCGGTTTCCTGCCGTTCGTCGAGCGGCCGGGCGGCGACGAAGGCGAGGAGGGCAAGAACCTCCTCGACCGCCAGACCATCCGCAAGAACTTCCAGGCGGTGCCGTACTACAACCCGACGATCGTCGTCGGTACGGACGGTGTGGCGCGGGTGAAAGTGACGCTCTCCGACGACCTGACGAACTTCAAGCTGCGCGCCAAGGCGATTTCGGGCGCCGAGCGCTTCGGCTTCGCTGTCGGGCATCTCGAGGTGCGGCAGCCGGTCGTCGTGCAGCCGGCGCTGCCGCGATTCGTGCGCCCCGGCGATCGCTTCCTCGCCGGCGCGACCGGGCGCGTGGTCGAAGGCGCGGTCGGGCCGGGCAAGGTCTCGGCCCGCTTCGAGGGTGTGACGCTCGACGGACCGGCGACGCGATCTATCGACTGGATCGCCAACCGTGCGCAGCGCTTCGACTTTCCGGTTTCGATTCCGACGCCGCCGTACGACGACAGCGGCCGCCTCACGCGTACGGAGGTTCTCTTCCGCATCGGCGCCGAGCGCAACTCGGACGGCGCCGGCGACGCGGTGGAGATCCGTCTGCCGCTGCGCGACGATCGCGACCGCGTCGTCGTCACCGACCTCGCGACCCTCGTTCCGGGAATCCCGTGGAAGCTGCCGGAGGCGGCCGAGGCGGCGCGTGCCGGCTCGCTCCGGCGGAAGCTCCTGGCGTCGAGCGAGCCTGGGATCCTCGAGCTCGCAGCGGGCCTCGACTTCCTTTTGCGCTATCCCTACGGCTGTACCGAACAGCGCCTGTCGACGGCGCGCGCCCAGCTGGCGCTGCGCCGGTTCCGGGATGTTCTGCACCTCGAGGGCGGCGAGCGCGAGCTCGATCGCGCGGTGAAGGACACCCTCGACTGGATTCCGCTGGTCGAGCAGCCCGACGGCCTGGTCGCTTACTGGCCGGGCTCGGCCGGATCGGTCGCTCTGACCGCCTGGGTCGCCGAGTTCCTCGCCGAGGCGCGCGAGGGCGGCTATACGGTGGACGCCGAGCTCCTCGCACGCTTGACGCGGGCGCTCGAGCAGGCCCTGCGCTCCGACTACTCCGGCTTCGCCGATGGCGAGTCCTGGTCCGAGCGCACCTGGGCCCTGCGCGCCCTGGCGCGGCTCGGCAGGTTCGATCCCGCCTACGGCAACGAGCTCGCGCGCCGGGCGCAGTTCCTCGATCTCGAGAACGCCGCGAACGTCGTGACGGCGTTCGATCGCGGGGGCTTCGGCTCGGCGCCCGCCGTTGCGCCACTCGCCGACGAGCTGTGGAAGGGGTTCATCGTGCGGCTCTATCAGGGCCGGGAGATCTACGGCGGGCTGCAGGATCGGCGCACGCAGGCCTCGGGGATGCTGCTCACCTCGGAGGCGCGGACGCTCGCCGAGATGACCCGCGCGCTCGCCGCGCGCGCCGACGGCGCGGAGAAGGTGGAGAAGTTCACGCTGCTCTCGGATGCTTTGATCTCCCGCGGCACAGGCGATGGCTGGGGCTCTACGAATGCGAACGCGTCCGCGATTCTGGCTTTGACAGAAATGCTCGGTAAAGGAAAGGTGGAGTCGGGCGCGGCCTCCTTGAGTCTGTCGAGTCAGGGGAGCACGGTTCCGCTTGCCTTGGGCGCCGGCTCTCCGACAGCTTTCTGGCAGAGCACTGCGGCTGGCCCGGCGTCACTGACGCTGGTGAGCACGGCCCCCGCGCCGGAGGCGCAAGCTTTTTCAGTGGCTGCGCGGGCGGAGTTGAGCTACCTGCCGGCGGCTCCGGGTTCACAGGCGGCGCCTCGCCGCGAGGGCTTCGTCGTCACCCGCGAGCAGCTGGTGTATCGGCTCGGCGCCGCGACGGGGACACCGCCCGAGCGCGTCGCCCTGGCGAACGCCGGTGAGACGGTCCGGCTGACGGTCGGCGAGGTGGTGGAGGAGCACGTGCAGGTGGTGAATCCGGAGAACCGGAACTTCGTCGCCGTGGTGGTGCAGCTCGCCGCCGGCATGGAGCCGCTCAATCCGCGCCTCGAGACCGCGCCACCGGAGGCGAAGCCCTCCGGAACGCTGACGCTCGCGCCGACCTACGCCGCCTACCTCGACGACCAGGTCGCCTATTACTTCAACGAGCTGCCGAAGGGGACGTACGACTTCTACTTCCGCACCCGGGCGCAGATCGCCGGCGAGTTCATCCAGCCGCCGGCGAAGGCCGAGATGATGTACGACGGCAGCAAAGTGGGCACCAGCGCGGGGGCGGTGGTGGCGGTGCAGCGCTTGCCAGAGGGCAAGGAGTAGTCGGAGAGCAGCGTGCGACCGGTCGGAGCGGGGAGTGGGACGAACGGCGGCGCGATTACTTCCGCGCCGCCAGCTCTTCGCGCACGACGCGCCGGAGAGTCGCTTCCAGCGGTTCTTCGGGGCGGCGGATGTGCTCTCGCAAGGCGGCGTTGATCAGGCTCTGGTAGTTGCCGCCGCCGGCGCTGTCCACGACGGTGCGGAACCAGTCGAGCACCTCGTTGTCGAGGCGGATCGTGATGCGCGACTTGCCGGGTTCCGGAGGCAAGATCGGACCTCGGACGCCTTTCGAGAAATCGTAACGATCGCGCATCAGGGCTCTCCATACTGGTGACGTTCCCAGCTGTTGGCCTTGCGCGCGGAGATCAGGCGCACGCTCTCGCCTCGCAAGGTGAAAACGACCACCAGGATTCGCGCCCCGCCGTCCATTCAGACGGCGACGAAGCGGTCCTCGCGATCCGCGCCGAGATCCCGGATCGTGAGAGCACGATCGTCGTCGAACACGCCGACGGCTGTCGCGAAGTCGACTCCGTGCTTGCGTTGATTTGCGCTCGCCTTCTCAGGGTCCCATTCATAACTGCGATGAGTGTATGTACGGACGTGCATATCGTCAAATGCTTCCTCCCTTCTGGGAAGGACGTATTCGGTCTGGTGCGTCTGGCGGAGGAAGGCCCTCGCCGGCGCGGCGAAAGGCGCCAGGAGGAGAAATGCCCGGGCTGCGCCCGACGACTGGGTCGCAGCCTGGCCCCGGCTTGGCCCCGGAAACTGCCGGCTTGCGGATCCTTCAGTAGGAGGATCTCCCGTGCGCCAGCCTCAAGCCGTCCGCAGGATCGTTCGAACGGCGGCCCTCGTCGCCGCTGTGACCGTCGTAGCCTTGGCCGCCAGTCCGGCGGAGGCCGTGAACCGGCGCGCTTTCGTCACCTCGGTGACCGGCACCGGCAACATCGCCACCGGCGTCTGGCCGGGTGCGAGCGGTGCGACGGTGCTCGACCGCGCAGATGCGGTTTGCCGGGCACGCGCCACGGCGGGAGGGCTACCGAATGCCGCGACCTATCGCGCGTGGCTCTCGACGTCGACTGCCGACGCCTACTGCCACGTTCAGGGCCTGGGCGGCCAGAAGGGAACCGCTTGCGGTGGCGCCACGCAGCCTGGAGCCGGCCCGTGGTACATCCAGAACGGCGTGACGCCCTTTTCTCCAGCGCTCGCCGAGCTCACCGGCCCGGCGAAGACGACCTATCGCGCCGTGCTGCTGGACGAGTTCGGCGACGAGTCGGGGTACGAGGACGGAGACGTCTGGACCGGTACGACCGCCGACGGCGTCTACGAGGGCGAGAGCTGCCTCAACTGGACGAGCGCCAATGCGGCCGATTTCGGCGAGGAGGGTCACGCGCAGGGGAGCGCCTACATCTGGACCAGCGGCTCCTCCGCACGCTGCGACAGCGTGCGTCGTCTGCTCTGCTTCGAGCCCGGCGAGAGCACCCCCTTCCACCTCGGCTGGTCGCCGGCGGCGCTCGCCTTCGTGAGCTCCGAGGCGGGGCAGGGAGATCTCGGCGCCTGGCCGCAGGCGGGAGCCGCCACAGGGCTCGCCGCCGGCGACGCCATCTGCCGCAACCTCGCGGGGGCAGCCCGACTACCGGCCCCCAACTCGTTCTTCGCCTGGCTCTCCGACTCTGCGCAAGACGCGCGCGACCGGGTGACGGTCGACGCCTCGTTCCGCCGCGTCGACCACTATCCGATCGCCAGTAGTCACGCCGATCTCGTCGACGGCTTTGCCAGCAACAGCCTGCACGTGGACGAGAATGGCAGCCATGCCAGCACGCCGTTCGGAGTGCAGACCGGAACCTTCGCCGACGGTACGGCGACGCTCGAGCATTGCGACGGCTGGACGAACGCCACGACTTCGTTCAATGAGACCTTTGGCAGCCAGAACCTCTCGCGTTCCCATCGCTGGACAGAGGGGCTGCAGAACGGCTGCAACAACACCCGGCGGATCTACTGCTTCTCGAACGTTGTGACCCTCTTCTGGGACGGCTTCGAGAGCGGCGGCAGCACACGCTGGTCCGCCGCGCTTCCCTGACGCCGAGGCGAGGATCGAGCAGCCCGGCGAGATCGAGGTGCAAGCCTACGACGGCTGCTAGGCTGCGCGCCGTGGCGAGCGATGGTGCAGCACCCGCGAACGGCGCGCTTTCCGGCGCGACGCTGGTGCGTACGATGGGCCGCTGGACGCTCGCCGCGCTGGTGGTCAATGCCGTCGTCGGCAGCGGCATCTTCGGCCTGCCGGCGACGGTCTCGCGGCTGGTCGGCGCCGCCGCTCCCTGGGCGTGGATCGCCGGCGCGCTCGGCAATGGACTCGTGATGCTCTGTTTTGCCGAGGTCGCTTCGCGCTTTCAGTCCGCCGGCGGCGCCTACCTCTACGCCCGCGAGAGCCTGCCGCGGGGAATCGCGATCCTGGTCGGCTGGTTCGCCTTCCTCACCCGCGTCACTGCCGCCGCAGCCGGTGCGAGCCTTTTTACCAGCCACCTGGCGGAGTTCTTTCCGGCGGCGGAGCGCGCGAGCGGCCGCGTCGTCCTGCTGGTGCTCCTCGTCGGCACGCTGGCGCTGGTCAACTATCGGGGGGTCGAGAGCGGAGCGCGCTGGAGCAACCTGTTCACGGTCGCGAAGCTCGTGCCGCTGGCAATCTTCGTCGCCGGCGGGGCCATCTTCGCCCTGACCCACGCGGCACCGGCGATCGCCCTGACAGCGGCCGCGACGGCAAGCACGCTGCCGACCGCCGCCGATTGGCTGCAGGCGAGCCTGCTCATCTGTTTCGCCTACGGTGGCTACGACGGCGCGATGCTCGCTATGGGGGAGGCGAAGAACCCGCGACGGGACGCGCCGATCGCTCTCCTTCGGGCGATGCTCTTCCTCGCCCTGCTGTACACCGCCGTACAGCTGGTGGTGGACGCAACCCTCACCGATCCGGCCGCCAGCACCAGGGTCCTGGTCGATTCGGCGCGGCAGATCTTCGGACCGTGGGGGGGAGCTCTCCTCGCGGTCGGGGCGGTGATCTCGATCGCCGGTTTCCTCGGCGCCAACTTTCTCAATGCGCCGCGGCTCGCTTTCGCGCTCTCCGAGCACCGCGATCTGCCGCCGCTCTTCGGGCGCATCCATCCGCGATTCCGTTCCCCCTACGTCGCGATCCTGGTGTTCGGCTTCCTCGTGCTCACGCTCGCGGTCTACGGCAGCTTCGAATGGAGCGCCACGCTCTCCGCCGTTTCGCGGCTCTTCGTCTACGGCAGCACCTGCGTCGCGCTG
Source organism: Thermoanaerobaculia bacterium (assembly GCA_043737505.1). Lineage (GTDB taxonomy): Bacteria > Acidobacteriota > Thermoanaerobaculia > Multivoradales > JAGPDF01 > JAGPDF01. Next base: position 2,451 of record JAYTAM010000008.1, on the reverse strand, counting down.
CTCGTCCTGCGTCGGCGGCGACCGGGTGAGGCGAGCTTCACACTGCCGGGCGGTCCGCTCCTGCCTCTGCTCGCCATCGCCTTCTGCCTGCTCCTGCTGTCGCGCCTGGGGCGGTCGGATGCCCTGCTTCTCGCCGTCGTCGCCGCCCTGGCGACACTGCATTGGGCGGTCGTGCGCCGCCGGGCCTGAGAGTCAGCAGACACCACCGGCCGGACTCCGCAGGCTGCGATTGCTGTGTTCGGACCATGTCCGATAGGGTGGCCGCGAGTCCCCGCCATGCCCCCGATCCCCGATTCCGATCCGGCCGCTGCTCGCCCGCCGGCGCCGGTCACCGAGCTCCTCGCAGCGTGGTCGGAGGGCGACGCCGCAGCGTTCGACCGCCTCCTGCCGGCGGTCTACACCGAGCTCAAGGCGATCGCGCGGCAGATCTTCCGGCGCGAACGCGGTGATCACACCCTGCAGCCGACGGCGATCGTGCACGAGGCTTTCCTGAAGCTTGCCGGCGGCGCGTCGGTGTCGTTCCGGAATCGGGCCCACTTCTTCGCCGTCGCCTCGCAGGCGATGCGCCAGGTCCTGGTCGACCATGCGCGGGCGCGGGTGGCGGGCAAGCGCGGCGGAGGTGCGACCCGGATGGAGCTCGGCGAGCACGCCAGCGAAGGCGGGACCGAGCCCGTCGATGTCCTGGCGGTGGACCAGGCCCTCGTGCGCCTCCACGTCGTCGACCCCGAGCTCGCGCGCATCGTCACCCTGCGCTTCTTCGGCGGCCTCACGGTCGAGGAGGCGGCCGAGGTCGTCGGCGTCTCCGCACCGACGATCAAGCGCGACTGGCGGCTGGCGAAGGCGTTCCTCGCTCGCGAGCTCGGCTGATCAGTCGTTGTCGTTGATCTGCACCGTGCGCCGCGTCCGCGGTCCGAGGCCGAAGCCGGCGCTGGGGGAGTGGAGCTCGATGGTGAAGAACTCGGGCGCTTCTCTCAGGAGATCCTGTCGCACCGTCAGGCTGATCGACTTGACGGTCGTCTCTCCGGCCGCCCAGGAGAGGGTGCCGGGAGCGTAGGTGAAGTCGCTGCCGAGTGTCGCCGACGGGCCGGCGACGAGGCGATGGCTCACCGAGGCGGCGAGATTCAGCGGCGCGTTCCGGCGGACGAGGAAGGTGAAGCTCACGGTCGCCTCGGCGAGGACGGTGACGTTCGAGGTGGTGAACTCGGCCTCGCCGAGAATGCCGCCGTCGCTGCCGTAGAGGACCTGCACGAGGCCGCGGCGGCCGTTCTCGCCGGGTACGCCGACCGCGAGATCGTCCCGTCCGTCGCTGTTGAAGTCGCCGACTGCGAGCGCCTGGCCGAAGTTGTCGCCGGGCTCCGCCGCGCCGAGAAGGCCTGACGAGTCCTGATCGAGGCCCTGATTGTCGGGGAAGTCCAGGCCGAAGCCAAGGCGGCCGTAGATGACGTTGATCGCGCCGGCCGCTCCGACGCCGCTGGTGAAGTTCTCGAACGGCACCCCGATGGCGAGGTCGGAGGCGCCGTCGCCGTCGAAGTCGCCGGCCGCGAGCGCGGAGCCGAAGGCGTCGCCTCCTTCAGGCGAACCGGAGATCGCTCCCACCTGGCTCCAGATCTGATCGCCGACGCCGTTCAGCCCAGAGGAAGTGCCGTAGAGCACCTGCACGATGCCGCTCGCTGCGCCGGTGCCTTCGTTGTCGCCCGGGGCGCCGATCGCCAGGTCGTCGAATCCGTCACGGTCGAAGTCGCCGCTGGCGAAGGCGGAGCCCCAGTGATCGTTCGTGCCGGGGGAGCCGAGAAGGTCGGCAGAGTTCTGGTCGAACGAGACGGAGCTTGTGGGGAGCCAGACCGGGGTGCCCGACGAGGCGAGCGAGGCGGGCAGGACGCTGATCGAGCCGGCCTCGGCGATCGACCCGATGGCTTCGTCCGACACGCCGATCACCAGGTCGGGGATCGCGTCGCCGTTGAAGTCGCCCTGCGCCATGGCGCCGCCGAAGCGGTCACCGTCTTCGCAGGCGCCCGCGATGCCGGGAACGTTCTGGTCGATTTCGGAGCCACAGCCTCCCGTCAGGTTGCCCACGTTGACGGTGAACTGGTGAACTCGACCCTGTCCACCGAAGGACCCGAATTCGACTCCTTCGCCGGGGGCTCCCGCGAACAGTTGGGTCGAGCTCGGAATCCCCAGGACGGCGGCCCCGAAGCGGTCGCGCTCTTCGGCGGATTCGCAGGTGAAGAAGATGTCGCTCTGGCTGAATCGAATGGATCCGACATCGACGATCCCGGCGCCGCTCGAGCCCTTGAGCAGGTGGATTGCACCGGCCTGGTCCGGAAGCGTCGCATAGAGACCGGACTCGACGCTTCCGGGCTCGCCGATGGCGAGGTCGTCGGCACCGTCGAGGTTGGCATCGAAGGCGGAGAGAGCCGCGCCGAACTGGTCGCCGTTCTCGGGGAAGCCGCT
>JAYTAM010000007.1:0-2232 GCA_043737505.1 Thermoanaerobaculia bacterium | reverse complement strand
GATTTCCGCGGTCGTGGCCGCGGAGGAAGGAGCGCGCGCGGTGGCGGCGGTGCACGCCCGCCTCTTCGAGCAGGCCTGGCCGGGCGACTCTTTCGCTCCTTCCCCTTCGTCAGGCGCCGTGTCCACGGCCAGACGGTCGGCGCGCCACGCCGACGCCGGATGGGTCACCGCCTACGCGCCGGCGGGCATCGGCAACTTCGCCGCCGGCTTCGATCTGCTGGGTGCGGCGGTCGCTCCACTGGAGGGAGGCCTCTGGGGCGATCTCGTCGCCGTCCGTCGCGCGAGCGCTCGCGAGAGCGGCGACCACCTCGAGTGCAGGGGCCGTTTTGCGCATCGGCTGCCCGCCGATCCGCGGCTGAACCTCGTTCTCAAGGCGCGTGACGCCTTCGTGCAACGTCTAGACGAGCCGCTCCCGGCGCTCGACTTCATCCTGCACAAGGAGCTGCCGGTGGCGAGCGGGCTCGGCTCGAGCGCCTCGTCGGTGGCGGCGACGCTGGTGGCGTTGAACGAGCTCTGCGGCCATCCCCTGGACGATCGAGCTCTTCTCGACGCCGCCGGCGAGGCCGAGGCGCAGGCGTCCGGCGCGTTGCATCTCGACAACGTCGCGCCGGCGCTCCTCGGCGGCCTCCGGCTGGTCGATCCGCAGACCGGCGAGCGCGCCCTGCCTTTTCCCGCAGAGCTGCAGTTCGTGCTCTGGGTGCCGGCGCTGGAGCTCGAGACGCGTCTCGCGCGGAGCGTCTTGCCCCGCGAGGTCTCGGTGCCGCACGCCATCGCCTGGGCGCAGAATCTCTGCGCGCTGATCCACGCGCTGCACGTCGACGACCGGCAGCTGTTGCGCGGAGTGCTCCGCGACTCGCTCGCCGAGCCGTATCGCGCCGCCCTCGTCCCCGGGTTCCGCGAGGTGCAGCGTGCCGCGCTCGCTGCCGGAGCGCTCGGCTGTACGCTCTCCGGGGCCGGGCCGGCGGTCTTCGCGGTGGTCGAAAGCGCTGCGGCGGCGACGATCGCCGAGGCCGGCCTCGCCGCCTGGCGCGCCGCCGGTATCGCGGTCGAGGCGCGCCACTGTCGGCTCGATCTCGAGGGCGCGCGGCGGATCTTCGAGCGCGCGAGCTGAAGCGGTGATTGTCACCAGCACGCGCGACCCCACCCTGCGCACCACCTTCGGCGAGGCGGCGGCGCGCAATGCACCCGAGGACGGCGGTCTCTATCTGCCGCTTCTCGGCGCCGGCGGACTCGGGCCGTTCGAGGATATCGAGGAGCTCATCGGGCTCGCGTTTCTCCCGCGCTCCAGCGAAATCCTCTCCCGGCTACTCGCTCCGGAGCTCGAGCGCGACGAGGTCGCCGCGATGGTCGAAGCTGCGTTCGATTTTCCGGTCGTGCACCGCGAGCTCGGGCTTGGACAGGCGACTGTCGGGGTGCTCGAGCTCTTCCACGGTCCCTCGCTGTCGTTCAAGGACTTCGGCGTCCGCTTCCTGGCGCAAGTCCTCGCCTGGCAGCGCGCGCGCCTGCCGGCGCCCGAGCCGGCGCCGCGAATCGTCCTCACCGCCACCAGCGGCGACACGGGCGCTGCGGTCGTCCACGCGTTCCATCGGCGGCCCGGCTTCGGCGTCGTGGTGCTCTATCCGGCGGGGCGGATCTCGCCGCTGCAGGAACGCCAGATCGCGACCGTCGGCGAGAACATCCAGGCCTTCGCCGTCGAGGGGTCGTTCGACGACTGTCAGGCGCTGGTGAAGAACGCCTTCGCCGATGCCGAGCTCGCCTCCCGCCTCGCGCTGGTGTCGGCGAACTCGATCCACCTCGCGCGGCTGCTGGCGCAGGTGAGCTACTACTTCGAGGCCGCAGCGTGCGCTCCCCGGAACCGCCCCCTGGTGGTCGCCGTACCATCGGGCAACTTCGGCAATCTCGCCGCGGGAGTGATCGCGCAGCGGCTGGGTGCGCCGATCGCCCACGTGGTCGCGGCGACGAACGCCAATCGCACCGTGCCCGACTTCCTCGATGGCCGCCCGTTCCGACCGCGCGAGAGCGTCGCCACGCTCTCGAACGCCATGGACGTCGGCTCGCCGAACAACTGGCAGCGCCTCGAGAGCCTGTTCGGCGGTGACGAGGCAGCGATGCGCCGGGAGCTGCGCTGGGGGAGCGCCGACGACGCCGCGACACGCCGTGCGCTCGCCGAGCTCGAGGGCCTCGGATACCGCGCCGATCCGCACGCTGCGGTGGCCTACGAAGTGCTTCGGG
>JAYTAM010000006.1:0-11931 GCA_043737505.1 Thermoanaerobaculia bacterium | reverse complement strand
GACCGGTGGGTGTGAAGACCATGCCGGTCTATGCGGACCTTGCGCTCGAAGGCCGCAGGAACATGGTGGCCGGTGCGAACAAGGACGACTACCATTTGAGCAACGTGACGCCTGGGGAAGATTTTACGGCGAAGTTCGCCGATCTTCGTCAGGTGGAAGCCGGCGATACGGAGATGGAGACTGGTGCGCCGCTCGCGATCGTGAAGACGATGGAGATTGGACACATCTTCAAGCTGGGCTACAAATATTCGAACAGCATGGGCCTCGATGTGTTGAATGAAGACGGCAAAGAAGTGAAAGTGATCATGGGCTCTTACGGCATTGGCGTGGAGCGCGTGCTGTGTGGAGCGGTGGAGCTATTCAACGATGCCGACGGCATTTCGATGCCGGCCGCAATTGCGCCGTTTGAAGTTGTGGTGACGCCGGTGAATCTGGGCGATGCGGGCCAGAAGCAGGCGGCTTTCGATCTCTATGCGCAACTGAAGGCGGCTGGGCTCGATGTGTTGCTCGATGATCGCGACGAGCGGCCGGGGGTGAAGTTCAAGGACGCCGAGCTGATCGGTATTCCACTGCGAGTCGTGGTCGGCGGAAAATCGCTCGCCGCCGGACAGATCGAGTTCGCCCTCCGCCGCGACCGCCAGAAGCTCCAGGTGCCGGTGGCCGACGCCGTGGCCAAGGCGCTCGAGCTCGTGGCCGCAGAACGCGGCTGACGGCGCCACCAGCGGCCCGCTGAAGGGCTCAACCAGACAGGAAGGGGCCCTCACCTTCGGCTGCTCTGCCCCTTGGCGTGAAGGGCCGGAAGCCTACAAACCTCAGCGCTGACAGGCGGGCGGTGGAGGGATCGTCGGATTCCCGGCGCGCAGTGGCGGGGGGCCCCAACCTTCAGTAGAAAATCCGATCGCCTGGGGTCCCGACCGAGCACCGGGGATTGGGCGATACCACCGCCGAACGCCGGCGCTTTCGCTGGCCTCGCTGCCGCTTCTAGCGGGCGACTCGAAACGTCGTTGGCGAGTCCGCCGGCCGGCGGCAGCGATCTCGAAAGGTTCCCGGTGCTCGGTCGGGACCCCGGATGACTTCATTTTTTTCCAAAGGGCGGGGCCCCCCGCCACTGCGCGCCGGGAACCTTTCGAGCTCCCTGCCACCGTCCTACCGTCGGTGAAGGCGGAGACGGCCGGGCTGCAACCAGAGTTCGATACGCAGGTGACGTCGGGACAAAAGAAAAAGGCGGGAGCGCCGTAGCACTCCCGCCTTCTTTAGGCTCGCGAAGGCCTCAGAGGGTCTTCCGAGCCGTTCCTGCCGTTGTTCCTAGAACAGGAACTTCAGACCGACGCGGACCGTACGGGCAGCCTGGAACGGGTTGCCGAACGTAACGCCCGTGTTGGGCTTCAGGTAGAACGGGTTCTCCGTGCCGGCGAGAACCGACGGATCCAGACCACCACCGAAGAAGTAGTCGTAGCTGCCGTCACAGTCGGCGGCATCGCAGAGGTCGCCGTCGAACTGGTTGTTGTCGATCAGCAGCGCGGCCTTCTCGTCGAACAGGTTCAGAACGTTCAAGCTCGCTTCGAGCGTGAAGTTACCGATCTTGAACGGGTGCGTCACGAGGAGGTCCGTCTGGGTGAGGTCATCCGTCTCGCCCGCGTTGCCGCGACCGAAGGGATAGAAGCCGACACCGATGTAGCTCCACTGGGTGGAGATCGGGGTGCCGCTGCCGTAGTACTGGTTGACACCAACCGTGGTGCCCCAGCCGAAGCGATAGATGAACTGCGCGTCGATCTGGTGCGGACGCTCGGTGTTGAGCGAACCGTCCGTCAGGTTGCCGTTCAGGTCGAACGCGTTGTGCAGCGCGTCGAACGAACGGCTGACGTTCGGGTCGGCACGGCCGAACTCGTCAGAGCTCGCGAGACCCGAATAGGTGCCCTCGAGCTTGCTGTACGTGTAACCCACGCGGGCCGACCAGTTGCCGGCGAAGCGCCGGTTCCAGGACAGCTCGACCGCTTCGTAGTCGCGGATCGCTTCCGGCTGCGCCGGAATCGGGCCCGCGCCATCCGGGTCGCCGGCGACGATGCCCTTGCCGGGGTTGCCGGTGATGTAGACCTCTTCGCGGACGCCGGTTTCCGGGTTGTTCACCAGGTAGCCGATGTCTTCGATGGTGTTCTTGAGCTTCTTGTTGACGTAACGGACACCGAGAACCGAGGTGTTCGTCCACTGCCAGTCAGCACCGAGCTGGAACTCTTCCTGCTCCATCGGCTTGAGGTTCGGGTCGATGGCGTCCGCCGGGTTGGTCGGGTGACGCAGGTCGAGAATCTCCTGCGGCGTGCCGAGGCCCGGGCACGGGATGTCGGTGGCGACGTTGGTCGAGTTGTGGCAATTGCCGGAGGCAATCAGCGAAACCCAGTCCAGCGTGTTCAACGGGTACAGGTACTCGAGCCACTTGTCCGCGCCGAACGAGCCACGGGGCATCTCGAGCTTGGTGATGTCGTAGTAGATGCCCCACGAACCGTAGACCTTGATCTTCTGGTCGGAGAGCACATCCCACGCGAAGCCGACGCGCGGCGCCACCTTGTCGCCGTACTCGAACTCGATGGCGTTCTCCGGCAGGGTCGCATCGACCGCTGCGCCGTAGTTCGGAACCCGCTCCTGCTCGGTGCGGACACCGAGGTTCAGGGTCAGGTTCGGCAGGACGGACCAGCTGTCCTGGACGTAGAAGCCGAGGTTCTTGCTGTCGGCCGCACCCTCGGTGCGGAAGCGACGAATACCCAGCGAACCGTAGGTTCCACGGACGCCGGCACCGAAGCGATCCGGAAGGCCCCAGCGGAAGGTGTAGAGGTTGACCGCTTCACCGCGGGAAACCGAGTTGCTGATGTTCTCCATCTGCACGCCAGCCTTGAGGGCGTGGCTGCCGAGGCCGTTGAAGAACAGGTTGCCGTCGAGCGAGGCCGCTTCGCGCTCCCAGAGATCCTCGTTGATGTTCGAGTTGCCCGGGAAGGAGACGAAACCGGCCGGACGGAACAGCGGGCTGCCGGCGATCGGATAGGCCGTGGTACGGAAGAAGATCTGCTCGGTCGCATCGAGACCGCTGTCCTTCGAGTCGGTGGAGTAGAAGCCCACGCGGCCGGAGAGGTAGAAGTTGTCGACGGGGATGTAGTCGGCATAGGCCGAGTAGCTGGCCGTCTCGAACTCGGTGACGACCGAGAGGTCGGCGAGCGGCGAGGTGGTGCCGTCCCGGTTCGGGAGGTTGCCGTCGATCTCGCGCGGCGCCATGTTGCCCGAGATCTTGTACAGGAACTGCGAACCGATGTTGCCCTTGATGTTGCCGGACAGGTACTCGCGCTTGTCCTTCTGGTTGAACGTCGCCGGGTTCGGACGGGCGGCCGTCGCGTCCGGAGTACGGTCGAGGTCGATCTCGGTGTAGGTGTAACCGACGTAGAACCAGGCCGCATCCTGCGCGATCGGGCCGCCGATGGCGAAACCGGGCTCCGTCGTGGTGCTGTCGTCCTTGTCGAACTGGCGATAGAGGGTCGGGCTCGAGCGATACGGGGTGATGCGCTCGTCGCCGTTCCAGCCGGAGTCGCCGTAGTAGAAGCCGACCCAGCCCTTGAACTCATTGGTGCCGCTCTTGGTGACGGCGCTGATCACACCGCCGACCGAGCCGCCGTACTCCGCCGCGTAACCTGCGGACTTGACCTGCACCTCTTCGACGAAGTCGGTCACCATGTTCTGGCCGGACAGGCCATCCTGCGGGTGGGTGGTGTCGACGCCGTCGATGACGAAGCGGTTCTCGGAACCGGAAGCGCCATCGATCGAGATGCCGCCGAGGAAGCCTTCCTGCACGGCGCCCGCGGCCTGCGTGGCGATGCCCGTGAAGTCGCGGCCCTTGGGAATCAGCTCGATCTGCTCATTGCTGATGTTGGACGACGTGGCCGAGCTCTTGACGTCGACCTGGCCGGCTTCGCCGACCACGCTGATCGTTTCGGAGATGGCACCGACTTCGAGGGTGACGTTGGCGGTGACGGTCTCGCCGAGGCGAACCGAAACGCCCTGCACCTCGGCCGGGTTGAAGCCGTCGAGCTTCGCCACCACGACGTACGTGCCCGGGGGCACGCGCGGGAAGCGATAGTCGCCGGACTCGTTCGTGGTGCTCGCGAGACGCGTGCCGCCGGCCGAGACCGCTTCCACGGTCGCACCCGGGAGGACCGCGCCCGACGCGTCACTCACCGAACCTACGATCGCACCCACCTGCTCCTGGGCGCTCGCCGGAGCCACCGCGAACATCGCCACGAGGGCGAGGGTCGCAACGGCCGCGACATTCCACCAATTTCTCTTGTTCAACATCATCAAACCTCCATCAGGTTGATAGGGACCGCCGGCGGAACAATTCCAACCAGCGAAACTTGGTTACAGCGGTGTGAAAAGCCTAACACAAGGTTGTTGCACCCTTGCGTCGGTGCCGAGCCGCCCGAATGTGAGCTCTCGGGCCATGAGGCACCCTTCCCACCGATGTCACCGCGCTTACCCGAACCGTCAGCCTTCCTTACGAGATCCGTGCCAAAACGGGAGCTTGGAGGCCCCCTGGAAGTCCTCTCTTAACTGCTGGCGTTGGGAGGGTTGGCCGACCTCGCTGAGGCGGGAGCGATTCGAAAATCTGATGCGGCCCGGCTGGATCCAGTGACTTGGATCCAACTTCGGGATTTTGATTCTTCGCCGGGGTTCAGCGCTCGGCCGGCGGGTCGCCCGCAGCGACCTCCAGACGTAGCGAGCGGATCCGGTTCCCCTGGACCTCGAGGATCTCGAAGCGCGCCCGGCCGAGGTCGATCCGGTCGCCGACCCGGGGCTTCCTGCCGAGCTCCGACAGCACCACGCCGGCGATGGTGTCCTCGTCGCGGGTCGAAAGCTCGAGACCGATCTCGTCCTCGAGGTCGACCACCAGCATCGCGCCGGCCAGGGTGAAGCTCCCGTCGCCGCGGCGGACGAGCTCCGGCCGATCGGTGTCGAACTCGTCCTGGATCTCGCCCACGATCTCCTCGATCACGTTTTCGAGGGTGACGATGCCGGAAACACCGCCGTACTCGTCGACAACCGCCACCATGTGCTGCTTCTCGACCTGCATGCGGCCGAGCAGGCGGTCGAGCGGCGTGGTCTCGGGAACGAAAGCGACCGGGCGTGCGAGGCTCGCGATGTCGCTGATCTGTTCGGTGTTTCGAAACAGGTCCTTGATGTGGATGATGCCCAGGACGCTGTCGAGGTCGCGTTCGCAGAGCGGGAACCGGGTGTGCCCGCTCTGCCGCGCGATCTCGAGGTTCTCTTCGATCGGCCGCGAGGTCGAAAGGCGAGTCACGTCGGCGCGCGGCACCATCACCTGGCGGGCGTTGCGCAGCGAGAGCTCGAAGACGTTGTCGAGGATCTCGCGCTTGAGCTTCGACTGGCTTCCCATCTCGGAGGACGACAGCAGCAGCCGCAACTCCTCTTCCGAGTGCGAGAGCTCCTCTTCTCCTGCCGACTTCAGGCCGATCATTTTCAGCAGGCCGCTCGCCGCCTGGTTGAGCAGCCAGATGGCGGGGAAGCTGATCCAGTAGAAGACGTAGAGCGGAATGGCCACCCACAGAGCGGTCGGTTGCGGGCGCCGGATGGCGAACGATTTCGGCGCCTGCTCGCCGATCACGATGTGCAGCACCGTGATGCACAGGAACGCGACCGTCAGGCTGATCGAGTGCACCAGGGAGTCGGTGACCCCGGGGATTCCCCGCAGCAGCGGCGCGACGATCCAGCTGAATGCGGGCTCGCCCACCCAGCCGAGCGCCAGGCTCGCGAGGGTGATCCCCAACTGCGAGGCCGAGAGGTAGGCGTCGAGGTGAGCGAGCTGATGGCGGGCGAGCTTCGCCCTTCGGCTCCCGGCCAGAGCGAGCGGGTCGAGCTGCGTCGGGCGCACCTTGACCAGGGCGAACTCCGCGGCGACGAAGAAGCCGTTCACCGCGACGAGCAGGAGGCCCAGGGCGAGACCGAGCCAGGGATTCATCGAGCTCGACGCCGTGTGGGCGGCGCCGGCTCCTTCCGCAAGGGTGAGAGCGAGGATCGGCATGCGGGGGGAAGTATAGGCGCGGCTCGGGCGACCTGAGGCCACCGCGGGCGACCTGAGGCCACCCGGGGCCGCCCGGGACCTGTCCGGACACCGGACGCAGTAGAATGCACCCGAGCGTCGCGCCCGGCGTCCGGCCAGCATGGTGATGGATCGGGGGGCGGCAAGGCGCCGGAGGTTCGACATGTCCAACACCCGCAATCTCGCCCGCTGGGCGGCCGTCGCCGTTTTCGCCTTGTGGACCGCTTCCGCCGCCCAGGCGCTCAACCAGGCCCGCCTTTACGGCACCATCACGGACGAGAACAAGAAGCCGGTGCCGGATGTCCAGGTGACGGTCACCTGCCCGGGGATCGCGACCTTCAAGCTCGAGACCAAGACCGACGCCAAGGGCAACTGGGCGGTGACGCTCATCGACGCCACCAAGAGCTACAACTTCCGCTACGAGAAGGCGGGTCATCAGACGATGCAGCAGGACCTCAAAGTCCCGATCGGCTCGAACGATCGCAAGGACTTCCAGATGATCTCGGACGCCGCGGCGATCGAGCGCGGCACCGCAACTGAGGTGCCCCGCGAACCGACGCCGGAGGAGAAGGCGGTACTGGCCTTCAACGAAGGAGCTGAAGCGTCACAGATGGGCGACATGGAGACCGCCAAGAAGAAGATGATCGAGGCCTCGACGCTCGATCCCACGCTCGGAGTCGCCCATTCGGCGCTCGCTGGCATGCTCTACGCCGACAAGGATCACGCCGGCGCCGCAGCGGCCGCGGAGAAGGCCCTCGCCATCGATCCCAAGGACGCGCGCTCGCTGCGCGTGGCGGTCGAGGCGAATACGGCGCTGGGCAACACCGAGAAGGCGAAGGCCGCCTCTGCTGCCCTCGCCGCGGTCGACCCCAAGTCGGCGGCGATGGATATCTACAACCAGGGTGTCCGCGAGTACAACGCCGGCGCGATGCCGGCGGCGCTCAAGCTCTTCGAGCAGTCGCTCGCCGCCGACCCGAGCTATCCCAAGACCCACTACATGATCGGCATGTGCTTCATCAGCCAGGGCGAGAACGTCAAGGCGAAGCAGCACCTCGAGAGTTTCATCGCCGCGGCATCGGCCGATGACGCCGATCTGGCCACCGCCAAAGAGATGCTGAGCTATCTGAAGTAGGGATGCGGGTCACCCTCAGTCCGGGTCGCGACCGCCCGATCCGCGACGGCCATCCCTGGGTTTTCTCGGGCGCTATCCAATCCGAGCACGGCGACCGCGAAGCTGCGGTCGCCTCCGTTTTCGACGCGCAGGGCGCCCGGCTCGGCTCTGGCTTCTACAGTTCTGGGTCGCAGATCCGCGTGCGGATGCTGGCCGGCGATCCGTTGAGCGGCTCGCCGAGCCATGCACCGGCGGGCGTCGACGCCGCCTACTTCGAAGCGCGCTTGCGCGCCGCGGACAGCTGGCGGCAGCGCCTGTTGCCGCCCGGCACCACCGGCTACCGGCTGCTCAACGCGGAGGGGGACGGACTGCCCGGCTGGACCGTCGACCGGTTCGGTTCTGTCCTGGTCAGCCAGATCACCTCCGCCGGACTCGAGAAGCTGCGCGCCCCGGCCTACGAAGCGCTGGGCGGCCTCTTCCCGGGATCGTCCATCCTGCATCTCGGCGACCTCGCGGCGCGGCGCGAAGAGGGGCTCTCGCTCACCGCCGAGACGATCGCCGGCGAGGTGCCGCGCGAAGCGGCCTTTCAGGAGAGTGGTCTGGATTTCATCGCCGAGCTCGCCGGCGGACAGAAGACCGGTTTCTATTGCGACCAGCGTGAGAACCGCCGCCTCGTCGAGAGTCTGGCGAGAGATCGCCGGGTGCTCGACCTCTTCTCTCACAGCGCGGCCTTCTCGCTCTATGCATTGCGCGGGCGCGCGCGGACGGTGACCGCCGTCGAATCGGCCGGGCGGCTGAACGAGATCGGCCTGCGTCTCGTGCTGGAGAACCATCTGGACCCAGGCCGCATGGATTTCGTCACCGCGGATGTCTTCGAGGATCTGCGCCGCCGCACGGATCGCGGGGAGAGCTACGACCTGGTGATCTGCGATCCGCCGCCGCTCGCCAAGCGCCGGACGCATCTCGACAAGGCGGCGCGCGCCTACAAGGACCTGAACCGCCTGGCGCTGGGTCGCCTGGCGCCGGGCGGCTTGCTGCTCACATTCAGCTGCAGCGGCGCGATCGACGGCAAGCTCTTCCGCCAGATCCTCTTCGCTGCGGCGGTCGAAGCGCGCGTCGACCTCGCGCTCCTCGCGCCGCTCGGACCGGCGGTCGATCATCCGGTGTCCGTCTTCCATCCCCAGGGTGAATACCTCAAGGGCTGGCTCGGAGTCGTGCGAGGGAGATTGGGATGACCCCTCCGAACCCTCCTGGCCCTCCGAGCCCTCCGACACGGTCGGCAACCCCGCGCCCCGTCCTCTTCGTTCACGACGGAGCCGAAGGAGAGGCTCCGCCGCGACTCGTGGCGCTGGCGCAGGAGCTCTGCGGAGGCGGCAGGAGCGCCCGCGCCGTCCCTGCCAGGGAGCTCGCCGGCACTCGCGACTCGATCGTCGTCGTGGCCGGCGATACCGGAGCCGCTTTCCTCCTGCGCGCGCGCCTGGCGGGCAACTTCGTTCTGATGGACGTGCGCGGCAGCCAGTTCTGCCCGCGGCTCCCGGGGAGCGCACGCCTCATCGCCGGTGCGATCTTCCGCAACTCGCGCCAGCAGAGGGATTTCGACCAGCCGCGGTGGACGAGCCGGGTGATCTACGACGAAGCGGAGCCTGGCCTCGCCGCGCACGAGGTGCCGGCGGGCGGGTTCGCCGCAGCCTGCTTCGGTACCGGCGCCGCCGGCGAGCAGTTCGGCAAGGTTCGCGGCGTGGCGTTCATCGACAGCCACCCGCTGCGCCACGCCGGACAGTTCAACTGCCACCTGTCGCTGCGCGTCCCCGGGCCGGCGGAGCTCTATCAGCCGGGCGCCGAGGTGGCGAACGCCGCCGCCTGCGGCGCGGTGCTGATCACCATGCGCGACGCCGCGGCGGTCGAGCTCCTGGGCGACGACTATCCTTTCTACTGTGCCGGCGATCGCGCCGCGGTGGAGGCGGCGGTGAAGCGCGCCCGCGCCGCCTGCGGCGGCAAGGAGTGGAAGGCGGCGCTGGCCCGCTTGCGCGAGGCCGGCGCGAAGACCAGCCTCGCACGCGTCGTCGAGCTGCACCTCGACCATTTCGCGGCGGTCGAGCGGGCGCAGATCGCCCCGGCTTCCCCCGCCGTCTCTCAGGGCGCCGGCCCCGCCGCCGGTTGACAGCCCTGCGCGCCGCTTGCTAAGTTCCTCGGCTGCAGCGGCTTGCGCAGGGCTGCCTGAAAGGGCAGGAAGCACGGTATCGGCGGCATCGGCTGCAGCGGCAGAGGAAGCGGTGGGAGTGCAGGAGGCCCGTAGCTCAGTTGGTTAGAGCGCAACGTTGACATCGTTGAGGTCGGTGGTTCGAGCCCACTCGGGCCTACCAAGTCTCTCCCCCCGAAAGAAGCAGGGCCGGTTGCAGCGAGAAGGCGAAAGAGTCCGGCGAAGCCGGAAAGTACGGAGCCACACGCGGGCGCTTAGCTCAGCTGGTTAGAGCGCTACCTTCACACGGTAGAGGTCCCCGGTTCGAGTCCGGGAGCGCCTACCAGGTCCCCGCAGCTTCCCAGGCACGACTTCAGCCACTACCTCCAGCGGGCGACACAGGATTCCATGACCATCGTTCTCACCCTCCCCGACGGCTCCGAGCGTTCGGTTCCCGCAGGCACCACGGCGCTCGAGGTGGCTCATTCCATCGGCCCGCGTCTCGCCCAGGACGCCGTTGGCGCCGAGCTCGGCGGGCGCCGCGTGGATCTGCGTCAGCCGCTTGCCGAGAGCGGTGCGTTCAAGCTCTTCACCACCCGCAGTTCCGAAGCCGGAGAGTTCGTCCGGCACTCCGCCGAACATGTGCTCGCCGACGCGGTGACCCGGCTCTGGCCCGAGGCGCTCTATGACGCCGGGCGCAAGGATCACAGCGAAAAGTTCCAGTACGACTTCCGCTTCGCGCGCGCGTTCACGCCCGACGATCTGGTGGCGATCGAAGCCAAGATGCGCGAAATCGTCGCCGAGGATGCGCCGTTCGAGCGCGTCGAAGTCTCGCGCGAAGAGGCCTTGGCGATCTTCCGCGAGCGCGGCAACGATCTCAAGCTCGAGCGTCTGAAAGACATTCCCGAAGGCGACGCGATCACGCTCTATCGCCACGGCCGATTTCTCGATCTCTGTCGCGGACCTCACCTTCAGCGCACGGGTCAGATCGGCGCCGTCAAGCTGCTCGAATCGTCCGGCGTCTACTTCAAGGGCGACGAAGCCAACGAGAAGCTGCAACGTGTCTACGGCACCGCCTTCACTTCGAAGAAGGAGCTCGACGCGTACGAGAAGTCGTTCGAGGAGGCGCGGGCGCGCGACCACCGCAGGCTCGGTGTCGAGCGCGACCTGTTCAGCTTCTCGCCGCTCGCTCCGGCCTCGCCGTTCTTTCATCCGAAGGGCGCTGCGGTCTACAACGGGCTCATCGACTACGTGCGCGAGATGTACCGGACACGCGGCTATGGCGAGGTGGTGACGCCGCAGATTCTCGACGTCGAGCTCTGGCACACCTCCGGGCACTACGCGAACTATCGCGAGAACATGTTCTTCACCGAGGTCGACGAACGTCAGTTCGCGGTCAAGCCGATGAACTGCCCGACCCACTGCATGATCTTCGGCACGCGCAAGCGGTCCTACCGCGACCTGCCCATCCGCTACGCCGACTTCGGACGCCTCCATCGCTACGAACGCAGCGGTGTGACCTCGGGCCTCACCCGGGTGCGCTCGTTCGCGCAGGACGACGGACACATTTTCTGTACCGAAGAGCAGATCGGTGAGGAGGTCCGGGCGTTGATCGAGATGTATTTCTCGGTCTATCGCACCTTCGGCTTCGATGACGTGAAGGTGAACTTCTCGACCCGGCCGGAGAAGTCGATCGGCAGCGACGAGCTCTGGCAGCGGGCGGAATCGGCTCTGAAGGGCGCGCTCGACGCCAACCTCGGAGCGGACGGGTACGTCGTCAACGCCGGCGACGGCGCCTTCTACGGCCCCAAGATCGACTTCCAGCTGAAGGACGCCATCGGGCGATGGTGGCAGCTCGGCACCATCCAGCTCGACTACCAGATGCCGCAGCGTTTCGAGCTTGAGTACGTCGCCGGTGACGGTACGTTCCCGCGGCCGGTGATGATCCACCGCGCGATGCTGGGCTCGCTCGAACGGTTTCTGGGCATTCTCATCGAGCACACCGCCGGCGCCTTCCCGATGTGGCTCGCGCCAGTGCAGGTCAAGGTCCTTCCGGTCTCGGAGAAGACCCTCGACTATGCCCGCGGCGTGGCGACGGAGCTCGTCGCGGCCGGGCTCCGGGTGGAGCTCGACGAGTCCAATGAGAAGCTGGGGTACAAGGTCCGCCTCGCGCAGCTCGAGAAAGTGCCCTACATGCTGGTCGCGGGGGCCAAGGAAGCCGAACAGGGGAGCCTCGCGGTGCGCCTGCGCTCGGGCGAGGATCTCGGCGCGATTCCGGTCGCAACGCTCGTTCCGCGACTGGTTGCCCAGGCGAGGGCCCGGACGACATCTTTGCCCGACGCCCCCTGAATCGGATAAACTCCCCGGGTTCTGCTGGTATGGGCGACGCACCGCGGTCGGATGTTCCGGCCGCGGGAGAGTTGGCGTCGGCCCCGCGCTCTTGAGGGGGTGAGCAGCGCATCGACAAGACGGCACGCACCAACGAAGGGATCCGGGTTCGCGAGGTCCGGCTGATTGACGCCGATGGGACGCAGGTCGGGATCATCG
>JAYTAM010000005.1:0-11935 GCA_043737505.1 Thermoanaerobaculia bacterium | reverse complement strand
AGGAGAACCGACCGTGCAAGGGCGACCGCAGGAGCAGGGAAGCGAACGACCCCGATTCGAACCGACCGCCGGAGGAGCCGACCCCATCGAGGTCCTGGCCGAGCTCTTCCGCGAGCATTACGACAAGGTATTCCGCGCCGCCTACCGGATCACCGGCAACGCCATGGACGCCGAGGATGTCCTGCAGTCGGTCTTCCTGCGCCTGGCCCGCCGGCAGGAGGTGTCGCCGCTCGGCGAGGAGGCCGCGGGATACTTCTACCGCTCGGCGGTGAATGCGGCCCTCGACGTCGTCCGGGCGCGCCAGCGCGCCGGCTGGGCGCCGCTCGAAGAGGCCGAGCTGCCGCGCGCTGTAGGCAGCGCCCTCGCCGGGGCCGAATTCGAGCCTGAGCGCGAGCGGCGTCTGAAGCAGCTTCGCAAAACGTTGAGACTTGCCATCGCCCGGTTGTCGCCGCGGGCGGCGGAGGTTTTCACCCTGCGCTACTTCGAGGGGCTCGGCAATCAGGAGATCGCCGGCCTCATCGGCAGCTCTCAGGGGGTTGTCGCCGTCCTCCTGCACCGCACCCGCTACCGTCTGCGTAAAGAGATCACCAGCCTCATGGGAGAAGCGTCATGAAGTCCGAAGAGCGATTCGAGCAGGCCGTCTCCGCTGTTACTTCCGAACCCATCGATGCGCGCACCGTCGAGACGGCGGGCGAACGTGTCTGGGCGCGCCTCGCCAGCGAAGTGGCCGCCGCCGAGACTCCGGCAGTGGCGTCGGTCGCCGGCGACAATGCGCACCGCATCCTTGGCTGCGAGGGCTTCCGGGAGCTGATGCCCGCCTACTTCGCCGGCGCGCTCGCCGAGCCCAAGCGGGTCTTGCTCGAGGATCACACCCGGGAATGCCTGCCCTGCCGCCGGGCGCTCGCCGCCGCGCGCGAGGCGAGAACGGTCCGGCGTGGCCGGAACGCGCAGGCAGCGGCTCCCGTCGTGACCCGCGTCCGCGGCGGCCAGCGTCGCTGGGCCCTCGCCGCCGGCCTTGCCGGCGTGGCACTTCTTTCGGGCTTTCTCATCCGCCAGGCGGGAGTGGGCTATCTGGGCGCCGCCCCCTCGGTCATCGTGCGCTCGATCTCGGGTGAGTTGGCCGTCGTCGCGGATGGCGAAGTCCGCCCGGCGGTCGCCGGCGAGCGCATCGCGAGCTCGCAGCTGGTGCGCACCGCCCAGGGTTCGGGGGCGGTGCTCGAGCTCGCCGACGGTTCGCGGATCGAGCTTGCCGAACGCTCCGAGCTCGGCCTCGGCCGGCGCTGGGACGGCACGATTCTCGAGCTCGAGCGCGGCAGCCTCATCGTCGAGGCCGCCCAGCAGCGGCGCGGGCATCTCTACGTCGACACCGGCGACTGCCGGGTGTCGGTCGTCGGGACGATCTTCTCGGTCAACCACGGCGCCAAGGGTTCGCGCGTCTCGGTCATCGAGGGCGAGGTCCATGTGCGCCAGGGGGTGGAGCTCGCGGTCCTGACCCCCGGGCAGCAGCTGGCGACCGGGCGGCGGCTCGCCGCGGTTTCGGTGGCCGACGAGATCTCGTGGAGCCGCGATGCCGTGCGCTATCGCGAGCGTCTGACCGCGTTGAAGAGCCTCGGCCACGAGCTCGACCTCGCGCTCACGCCGCAGTCGTCCCGCACCTCAACTCGCCTGCTCGACCTCATCCCCGAGAGCACCCAGGTTTACGTGGCGCTGCCCAATCTCTCGCAGTCGGTCGGCACCGCCTGGCAGCTCGTGCAGCAGCGGGTGGCGGAGAATCCGGTGCTCGGCGAGTGGTGGAACGAGCATTTCGCCAACCCCGAGGACGAGGCCGAAATCTCGCGGGTGATCGCCGAGCTCGAAGGCTTCGGGCGCGAGCTCGGAGCGGAGATCGTCGTCGCGGTCGGACCCGTGGACGCAAGCGCCGACGGCGACAGCCACGCACCCCTCCTGCTGTCCGAGGTCGGGGACCCGGCGCGCTTCTCGCCGCTTCTCGACGCGGAGATCGCGCGCCTCAACGCTTTGCCGACGCACCCCGCTTCCGGTGCCGGTGATTCCGGCTCGACCTTGCGCCTGCGCCGGATCACCGATCCGGCGGGGGAGACCGCTGCGGACGAGGAGCTCCTGGTCTGGCTGACCGGCGATCTGCTCGCTGTCTCCTCCTCGGCGGGGCCGCTCACGGCGATCCAGGCCGGGCTGGCTGCCGGCACCAACCCGTTCGTCGGCAGCGCCTTCCATCAGCAGCTCGCCGCGGTCTACGGCGGCGGTGCGGAGTGGCTGGTCGGGGTCGACCTGGAGTCGATGGTCCAGCAGGTGGCGGCGCATCCTGAGGTGCCCGAGGGCACGAACCCCAGTCTGGTGGCCGATCGCCTCGGTCTCACCGACGCCGAGTTCCTGATTCTCGACAGCCGCAGCGCCTCGGGCGAGACGCAGAGTCGCGCCCAGGTCACCTTCCACCAGGAGCGCCGCGGGATGGCCTCCTGGCTCGCCGAGCCGGCCCCTGTCGGGGCGCTCGACTTCGTCTCGCCCTCCGCCCATCTCGCGGTCGGCGGCGTTCTCAAGGAGCCGGCGGCGATGCTCGACGACCTGCTGGCGCTCGTCGCGGCGGATCCCTCCCACCCCTCCAACAGCTCTGAGGGCGCGGCGGGCGATCATCACTCGCTACTCTCCGAGCTCGCCGACTTCGAATCCGAGCACGGCCTGTCGCTGCGCGAGGACCTCGCCGCGACCCTGGGCGGCGACTTCGCCTTCGCCTTCGACGGCCCGTGGCTGCCGACGCCGTCGTGGAAGCTCGTGCTCGAGGTCAACGACGCCGGCCGGCTGCAGTCGACCCTGGTCCGGCTGGTGGAGGAGTGGAATCGCGAGGCGGCGTCGCATCCCGATGAGCCGCGCCCGACGCTCACCCTGGCGCAGGAGGCGATCGACGGCCGGGTGGTCTACGACCTCGGGACTTCGAGCGGTCTCGAGCTGGCGCACTTCCTCTTCGTCGACGGCTACCTCGTTGTCGGACCCTCTCGCGGTCTGCTGATCGAGGCGGTGGCGCAGCGCGCCGCGGGAATCACGCTGGTCGCGTCGGCGAGCTTCCTCGACCTGCTGCCGCTCGATGGCGAGGCCAACTACTCTGCCGTGGTCTATCAGAACCTGGGCGGCGCAGTGGGGGCGCTGGGCGAGTTCCTCGGCCGGCAAGGGGGCTTCTCCGAAGCCGAGCGCGAACGGCTGGGCGCGCTGGCGAGCGAAGCCGGAGCGAGCCTTGCCGTGGCCTACGGCGAACGGCAGGGACTGACCCTCGCGACGCGCGGTGCGCGCGGTCCGATGGGAATCTCCTTCGAGAGCCTGCTCGCCTTCGGCGGCCTGCTGGGCGATCACGACGGGGACGACCAGGACGACGAGAACGAGCCGCCGTCGTCGTCGTCCGCCGCTGGCGAAACTCCCAGCGGTCCTCAGGCGTAGAGTTCCGGGTGTCGATGTCACCTTCACCTCTCCTCGAGCTCGAGGAACTGGAAGTCCACCTGGCAGGCAGAGCGATCCTCAAGGGTCTGAATGGATCGCTCTCCGGCCAGGTGGTCGGTCTTTTGGGACCGAACGGCGCCGGCAAGACGACGCTGTTCAACACCATCCTCGGCTTCTACCCGCCCTCGGCTGGGCGCGCGCGCGTCCTCGGGCGCGATATCGCGACCGACGCCGCGGACGTCCGCCAGCGCCTCGGCTACATGCCCGAGAGCGAGTCGTTCGTCTCCGGCCTCACCGCCGTCCGCTTCGTCCGCATGATGGCCGAGCTCTCCGGCCTGCCGCCTCGCGCGGCGCTCGAGCGGGCGCATGAGGCGCTGTTCTACGTCGGGCTCGGCGAGGCGCGCTATCGCAAGCTCGAGACCTACTCGCTCGGCATGAAGCAGCTCGCCAAGCTCGCCCAGGCGATCGCCCACGGACCCGAGCTGCTGCTGCTCGACGAACCGACCAACGGCCTGGACCCTTCGGCGCGCCAGCGGATGCTCGGCCTGGTACGCGAGATCGCCGCCTCCGGCGTACGCATCATCCTTTCGTCGCATCTGCTGCGCGACGTCGAGAGCTGTTGCGACGAGGTGATCGTGCTCAAGGACGGCAAGGTCGCGACCATCGCCAACCTCGCCGAGGAGCGGGCCAGCGAGCGCCGCTTCCTGGAGATCGAGATCCGCGGCGGGGAGAACGGCGACTACCCGAAACGCCTCGCCGAGCTCGGCTGCGAGGTTGCGGAGCTCTCGAATCGCAAGCTCAAGGTCGTGCTGCCGGCGACTGTCGACGTCCGCATGCTCTACCGCGTCGCCGCCGAGCTGGGAGTCCAGCTCCGTCGCCTGTCGTCGAGCCGCAACTCGCTCGAGCACCTTTTCCTGCGCGCCATGGAGTCCGGAGAGTCCGTGCCGGCCGCAGTCCCGCCGGCGAGCGAAACGGAGGCCTCCGTTGCCGGTCTATGACCACCGCTATCGCGGCTGGAGCGGCCAGCGCCGCACCGGCCGGTTCCGCATCTGGACGGTGGCGCGATTCGCGCTCGCCGATCTCTGGAAGTCGCGCCTAGCGCTGCTGCTCTTCATCCTGGCGCTCCTGCCACCGCTCGTCTTCGGCGCCATGATCTACCTCGCCAACAACGTCGAGATGTTGAACGCGGTCGGCATGCGCGTTTCGCTCGACGATCCCGAGTCGGCCTGGATGGCGATCGACAAGGAGCCGTTCTTCTGGTTCCTCGTCTGGCAGTCGAGCTTCGCCTTCTTCCTCTCGGCGTTCATCGGCCCGACGCTGGTGGCGCCCGATCTCGCCCACAACGCCCTGCCGCTCTATCTGTCGCGCCCGATGTCGCGCACCGACTACATTCTCGGCAAACTCATCGTCTTGCTCCTGCCGCTCTCGGCGGTGACCTGGGTTCCCGGGCTCCTGCTCCTCGGCCTCCAGACCTCGCTCGCCGGGACCGATTGGCTGGTCGCGCATTGGCGCCTGGTGCCGGCGCTGTTCATCGGCTCGTGGGTGTGGATTCTCCTGCTCGCGGTGCTGGCGATCGCCATCTCGGCCTGGGTCAAGTGGCGGCCGGTCGCGACCGGAATGCTCTTCGGCCTCTTCCTCGTCGGCGAGGCGTTCGGCAAGGCGATCGAGGAGATCGCCGGCTTTCGCTGGGGGAAGGTCCTGGCGATGGACGACGTGGTGCAGACGATCTGGGCCGATCTGTTTGGCGGGATCGACTTCCTCGGCCATGAGTACCCGAGTAACGCCCTGCCCGTCGGAGCCTGCTGGGCGACGCTCGCGGTGCTGCTCGCCGCGGCGCTCTGGGTGCTGCACCGCAAGGTGCGCGCGCTGGAGGTTTCGCGATGAGCGCGGTGATCGCAACGAGCGCAACGAGCGCGACGAGCGCCGGCGCGTTGGTGTTCGAGGACGTCTCGAAGTTCTATGGCGAGGTTCTGGGGGTCAACCGGATCGATCTCGCGATCGGTTCCGGGATCACCAGTCTCGTCGGACCGAACGGCTCCGGCAAGACGACGCTGATGAATCTCGCCACCGGATTGCTCCGTCCCACCGAGGGCCGGGTCTCGGTGCTGGGAATCGAACCGACCGATCCGGAGCGTCTGTTCGCCAAGGTCGGCTACTGCACGCAGTTCGACACCTATCCGCGCGGCATCAGCGGATGGGACTTCGTGCACCTCTACCTGAAGCTCCACGGCCTCGCCGGCGACCGCGCGGCGGAGAGCGCGCGGCGCGCGATCGCCCGCGTCGGCATGACCGCCGCCGCGCCGCGGCGCATCGCCGGCTACAGCAAGGGGATGAAGCAGCGCATCAAGCTGGCGCAGGCGATCGCCCACGATCCGGAGGTGCTGCTGCTCGACGAGCCGCTGAACGGGCTCGATCCCCTCGCCCGCTCGGAGGTGATCGAGCTGCTGCGGAGCTTCGCCGCCGAGGGGCGCACGGTGGTGGTCTCCAGTCACATCCTGCACGAGGTCGACGAGCTCTCCGATCGCGTGGTGCTGGTGCACGGCGGCTACATCGTCGCCGAGGGCGCCATCGCCGGGGTGCGCGGCGAGATGGCCGCCGAGCGGCCGCTCGCCGTCCTGGTGCGCTGCGACCGGCCCGGAGCGCTGGCGTCCCGGGTCTTCGCCGAAGACCATGTCGTCGAGGCACGCATCGACCCGGACGGACGCGGCCTCCTGGTGCGGACCCGGAGCTCGGAGCAGTTCTATCTCCTGCTCAACCGTCTGGCGGCGGAGGGTCTGGTCGAAGTCGAGGCTGTCGTCCCCGCCGACGAGGATGTGCAGGCGGTTTACCAGTATCTGATCGGCGCCCCCGCCGGAACGGCGAGCTGATGCAAGGAATGGGAGTACAGTCGTGAGCGAACCGCAGGTGATCGGATTCTCCCGCTGGATGCGCCAGGTGCGCGCGATGCTCGGGCTCGAGCTGCGCAAGACTTTCCTGCGGCCGCGGGCGCTGCCGGTGATCCTGGTGGCCTTCCTCCCCGTCCTGCTCCTCGCCCTGCGCATGCTGGCGACCCGCCTCGAGGCCATCCCGCCACAGGCGGTCGGCGATGTGGCGCAGACCTACGGCACGATCTTCCAGCTCTTCTACCTCCGCCTGGTCGTTTTCTTCGGCTGCTTCGGGATCTTCACCTATCTCATCCGTGGCGAGATGCTCGAGCGCAGTCTTCACTTCTATTTTCTGGCGCCGATGCGGCGCGATGTCTTCGTGGTCGGCAAGTACCTGGCGGGCGTCGTCGCCGGTGGCGCCCTCTTCGGACTCTCGGTGCTGCTGCAGCTCGCGCTCTGCTTCCTGCCGCGGACGACCGAGGGCGGAGCCGCCTATCTGCTCGGTGGCCCCGGAGCCGCGCAGGCGGCGGCCTACTTCGGCGTGACGTTTCTCGCGGTTGTCGGGTACGGCGCCGTCTTCCTGGCGCTCGGCATGCTGGTCAAGAACCCGATGATTCCGGCGGCGCTCATTCTGGGTTGGGAATGGATCAACTTCCTCCTGCCGCCGGCGTTGAAGAAGATCTCGGTGATCCACTACCTGCAGTCGCTCTGTCCGGTGCCCGTGCCGCACGGTCCGTTCGCCCTGCCTGCCGAGCCCACTCCGGCCCTGCTGGCCGTCGCCGGACTGCTGGTGCTCGCTGCGGCGCTCCTCTTCTTCGCCGGCCGCCGCGCCCGCCAGCTGGAAGTCCTCTACGCGGCCGACTGAGGAGGCGCTGCGGCGGGGCGGGGAAGCGCTAGAATTTCGCCGTGCCTCCCAGCGAACCGGAGTCCGGACCCCCTCCAGGCGAGGTGACGCAGCTCTTGCGCGCCTGGCGCGGCGGTGGTGAAGAGGCGCGCGAGCGCCTGATCGAACACGTCTATTCCGAGCTCAAGAAGATCGCCGGCGCACATCTGCGCGGCGAGCGCCAGGGGCAGACGCTCGAGGCGACAGGACTCGTTCACGAGGCCTTCCTGCGCCTCGTACCGCAGACCCGGGTCGACTGGCGGGATCGCGCGCACTTCTTCGGCCTGGCCTCGACCTGCATGCGCCGCGTGCTCGTCGACCGCGCCCGCGCGCGGGCGGCGGCGAAACGGGATCCCGAGGGCTACGTCCTCACCGGAGCACCGTACGGATCGATGGCGAACGCCGCCGAGCTCCTCGACCTCGATCGCGTCCTCGATCGCCTCGCCGCCGAGCATGCGCGTCTCGCGCAGGTGGTCGAGATGCGCTACTTCGCCGGCCTGGAGGTGACCGAGATTGCCGAGTGCCTCGGGGTCTCCGAACGGACGGTGAAGCGCGACTGGGCGTTCGCGCGCGCCTGGCTGCTGCGCGAGCTCGAAGGTCGCGGGTGACTCGAGAGCGGATCCTCGACCACTTCGCCCGCGCGCTGGAGCTCGATGGTGCCGAGCGCGCCGAGTTCCTCCGCGACCTCGGACGGAGCGATCCGGAGATGATGCGCGAGCTCGAAGAGCTGCTGCGGGCCGGCGACCGGGAGGACAGCCCATTCGAGCGCAGGCCCTTCGGCCTGGAGGAGTTCGAGGAGGCCGGGGCCGCGTCGTCGTCGCCGGCGCCGCCGGCGGAGATCGGCCCGTATCGCATCCTTCGCGAGATCGGACGCGGTGGCATGGGGCACGTCTACCTCGGCTTGCAGCGCGGCGAAGGCTTCGAGCGCCGGGTGGCGATCAAGCGCCTCGACAAACGCCAGGCCTCGCCGATCTCCGAGCGCCGCTTTCGCGACGAATCGAAGTTTCTCGCCGCCCTCGAGCATCCCGGAATTGCCCGCTTCCTCGACGGCGGGAGGGCCATCGACGGCAGTGCCTACCTCGCGCTGGAGTATGTCGAGGGGTCGGACCTGCTCACTCACGCCCGCGACCGTGGGCTGTCGATCGACGATCGCCTGCGCCTCTTCCTGGAGGTACTGGCCGCGGTCGAGTATGCGCACGAGCGCAAGATCGTTCACCGCGACCTCAAACCGGCCAACGTACTGGTCGGAGCGGACGGGCACCCGCGGCTCCTCGACTTCGGGATCTCGAAGCTGTTGGACGCTGAGGCCGGAGCCGGCGACGACGACGCGAAGACGCGAACCGAGATGCGGGCGCTGACTCCAGCGTATGCGAGTCCCGAACAGATCCGCGGCGAGAAAGTGACGGCCGCCTCCGACGTCTATTCGCTCGGGGTCGTCCTCTACGAGCTGCTGGCGGGAGTTCGCCCCTTCAGGTCGGCTTCGGGGGACGCGCGCGCGCTGGAGCGCGCCGTGCTCGAGCTGGACCCCGAGCCGCCGTCCACCGCTGCGCGCCGCGCCACCGCGCAGGCGCCGACGAACGGCGAAGCGGCCAGAGAGCTCGGCCTGGCGGCCGACGCCGCGGACCGTCTGGGGCGCGATCTCGATGCCATCTGCCTCAAGGCGCTGCGCAAGGAGCCGCTGGATCGCTACCTTTCGGTGGCTGCCTTCT
Source organism: Thermoanaerobaculia bacterium (assembly GCA_043737505.1). Lineage (GTDB taxonomy): Bacteria > Acidobacteriota > Thermoanaerobaculia > Multivoradales > JAGPDF01 > JAGPDF01. The sequence goes on along the minus strand of JAYTAM010000005.1, from coordinate 3,035 downwards.
CGGCGGACATCCGCCGATGGCTGGGCGGTCTTCCCGTGCTCGCGCGGCGCGGCGGCTCCCTCTATCGCCTGGCACGGTTGGCGCGACGGCACCGCGCGCATCTGGCGGTGGCGTGCTCGGCCGCTCTGCTCACGACGTTGCTCGTTCTGTTCGCCGTGCGGAGCTCACCGGTCGCGCGCGGCTCGCAGCCGGCGGCGCCGAAACCGCGGCCGACGCTGTCGCGGATCGGTGAGCTCTCGGCGAGCTTCGCCGAGAATCCGGACCGGCCGGAGATCGGCCTCGAGTGGATCGAGGCGCTGCTCGACGCCGGGCGCGGCGACGATGCCATCGGCGCCGTCGCCCGCTTGCGGCAGCTCCCGAAACCGCTGGGCGAAGGCCCGCGCATCGACCTCGCCGAGGCGCGGGCGGCGCTCGCCGTTTCGGAGTATCAGCGCGCCGCCGCAGCAGCGGGAGCGGCGCGGGAGGGAGCCGAGCGAGAGCACGACGCGGCGCTCGGCCGTCAAGCGCGAATCGCCGAAGCGCGGGCGCTGCTTCGGCTCAGCCCGCCGGCGGAGGCCGATCGACGGCTCGCTCTCCTGGTCGCCGAGGCCGAGGCCGCGGGCGACGAGCACGCTGTGGTGGAAGCGCTGGTAGTGCGTGGCGTCGCGGCTCGGATGGGGTCGCGCGCCGAGGAGGCGAACGGCCTGGTCGCGGCGGCACTACCGCGCGCCCGGGCCTTGGGCGACAGGCGGCTCGAGTTCGAGGCGATGGCGCTCCAGGGGCGCCTCCAGGGAGAGTCGGGCGAGGTCGAGCAGGGTCTGAAGACGCTCGAAGCCGCGCTGGCGCTGGCGATGGAGATCGGCGACGTCGCCGCCGAGGGGATCGCGCTGCACGTCAAGATGGTGCTCCTCAACTGGCGCGGTGACTCCGCCGGAGCCATCGCTACCGGCGAGCTGGCGATCCAGCGCCTGCGGATCTCGGGCGACCGCGAGCTGTTGCTTGCCGTCTCGGCGAATCTCGCCATCTCCAGAATCGAGGCCGGCGAGTTTCGTCAGGCCGCCGACTTGATCTCCGAGGCGGAACCTGTCGCCCGCGCACTGGGAAGCCCGCGCCACCGCGGCGCCATTCTGCGATCGCGCGGCTATCTAGAGGAGATGCGCGGGGATAGGTCCTCCGCGCGGGTGAGCTATGCCGCGGCGGTCGCGGCGGGCCGTGAAGCCGGAGTCGAGTCCGTGCTCGCGACCTATCTCGCCGACCTGGCCTGGCTGGAGCTGAACGACGACCGCAACGGCGCCGCAGCGGCGGCGGCGGAGGAGGCTAGCGAGCTCTTTCTTCGCGGCGGCGACGAGCGCTCGGCGCTCGAAGTCGGTGCGGTGCTCGCTTGTGTCGAGGCCTCGCAGGGCAAGGCTGCGAGCGCCCGTCGAAGGCTCGCCGCGCTGGCCACGGCGGCGGGCGAGGGCGACTCGGGCTCGGCGGAATTCATCGTGCTGCTGGCCGAGGCGCGCGTCGCCGAGACTCTGGGCGAGTTTCCGCGCGCGATCGAGCTCCGGCGCCGCACGGTTCAGATGGCCGCGGCGTTCGAACAGGCAGGTCTGCTCCTCGCGCAGCGCGTGCATCTCGCCACCGTGCTCGACCGCGCCGGTCAGCGGGAGGAGGCGATCGCCATCGCCCAGGAGATCCTGCCGGAGGCCGAGCGCATCGGACGCGGCGACGTCGTCCGCGACTGCCGCCTTATTCTCGAGCGGACCCCGAGCGCGGCGACGCACAGCGCCCCTTCGGGCTGACCGGAAGAGCCGGTCAGCTTCCCGAAAGGTCAGCAGCGCCGGCGAGCGCCCCTGTAGTATCGGCAGCCGACAGCATGTCCGAAGAAGAGCGTGACGGAGCGGGCGAACCGCGCAAAGGCGGCGAGCCGGAGGTCACCCGGGTACTCCTGGCCTGGAAGCAGGGTGACGACCGCGCTCTCGAGCGCCTCCTGCCGATGGTCTACGAGGAGTTGCGCACCATCGCCGGTCATCAACTGCGTCAGGAGCGCCGCGGTCACACCCTGCAACCGACGGCGCTGGTCAACGAGGCCTATCTGAAGCTGCGCCGCCTGCGCGGCATCCGCTGGCACGATCGGGCGCATTTCTTCGCCTTTGCTTCCCGGATCATGCGCCGCATCCTGGTCGACCATGCTCGAGGCCGCCTGGCGGCGAAACGCGGTGCCGGCGCGGTGCCGGTCGACTGGGTCCAGGAGCTCGAGGCCCGCCCCGGAGCCGCCGCGAATCCCTGGACGCTGATCGACCTCGATCGGGCCTTGGATCGCCTCGCGGCGCTCCGTCCGCGCCTCTCGCAGCTGGTCGAGGTCCGCTTCTTCGGTGGCCTGACCGTCGAGGAGGCTGCCGAAGTGCTCGATTGCTCGCCGCGGACCGTCAAGCGGGATTGGGCGTTCGCGCGCGCCTGGCTGTTGCGCGAACTGGGCCAGGCGTCGCAGCCATCGCCGCCATCGCCGCCATCGCCGCCGTCGCACTCGTCGTGAGCCCGGAGCTCGACCGGCTGGAGGAGCACTTCCATCGCCTGGGCGCCCTCGCGCCCGGCGAGCGTGATGCGGCCCTGCGAGCGCTCGAGGGGAGCGAGGGTCTCGCGCTCGCCGGGATGGTCCGGGACCTCCTTCTCGCCGCCGAGACGCCTTCGACCCCCCTCGATCGGCCGGCGCTCTCGGCCGATGAGTTGACGCTGGTCGACGACCTGCGCGGCATGTTTCTCCCCGCCGGGTCCGCTGGGTCCGCTGGGTCGGCCGCGCCCGCTTCCTCTGCCGATACCTCGCCGGAGTGCCGGCCGGCGGACTCCGCCTTAGAGGAGAACCTGCCGCGGATTCCCGGTTTCGAGGTCCTGCGGCGCCTCGGGCGCGGCGGCAGCGGAACGGTCTACCTCGCCGAGCAGTTGCGGCCCGAGTTCACTCGGACCGTGGCGCTCAAGATCGTCGATCGCGTGGGCGACCCGGGGTCGCTCCGCCGGGTGGAGGACGAGCGGCGCATCCTCGCCCGGCTCGAGCATCCCGGGATCGCGCGCCTCTA
>JAYTAM010000004.1:0-5200 GCA_043737505.1 Thermoanaerobaculia bacterium | reverse complement strand
TCCGGCGACCGGGCGGTCGAAGTACTCCCCTCGGCGTTCGAGTTGAAGCGAATGTGGGACGAGGTGCATACGGCGCTCCTCGCCGGCTGGTGCGACTTCGCTCCGCTCGATTGGGCGGCGCGGCACACCGCCGTCTCGGAAGAGGACTTCGCCGCCAATCCGCTGCGCAACCGGCTCGCCATTCTTCTCAGTCGCACGACCCACATCGGCTACCACCTCGGTCAGGCGCAGCTCGCACCGCGCTGAGAAGCGATCTCAGCGCTCCCAGCGCTCCCGCCCCAGGCCGGCGCGCGAGCCCGACCGGCTTGAGCTCGAGCTCTCGAGCAGCCGCTCGATCGTGTCGAGATCGACCGGCTTGACGAGGTGCCTGTGGAAGCCGGCCAGCCTGCTTCGTTCGAGGTCCGAAGCCTGGCCGTAGCCGGTGAGCGCGAAAAGCAGCAGGGATTCCTGGCCAGGGGTCGCCCGCAGCCGGGAGGCGAGCTCGTAGCCGTCCATCACCGGCAGGCCGATGTCGAGAAAGGCAGCGTCGAAGGAACGACGGGTCGCCGAGCTCAGTGCCGCGCCGCCGTCATGCGCGGTTTCGGCCTCGTGCCCCATCATCCGGAGCGCATGAGCCAGCAGCTCGGCGGCATCTTCGTTGTCATCGACGACCAGCACGATCTTCCGGGCGACCGGGGCGAGGGCCGGCAACTGCCCCGGCTGGGTCGAAGCTTCTGGCTCCGCGGACGTTGCGGCGGCCTGCGGCAGGCGCACGACGAACCGGCTTCCCTTGCCGATGCCGGCGCTGCCGGCGGAGACCGTTCCCCCATGGCGCTGGACGAGGCTGCGAACGATCGCCAGGCCCAGGCCCAGACCGCCTTCCGAACGGTCGAGCGCCTGCCGGCCCTGGACGAACATGTCGAAGATCTGCGGCAGGACCTCCTCGGCGATGCCGATGCCGTCGTCCTCCACCGAGAGCAGGACGTCGGACCCTTCGAGTCCGGCGCGCACGAGGATCCGCCCCCTGTGCGGCGTGTACTTGCTGGCGTTGGTGAGCAGATTCGCCAGCACCTGGTCGAGGCGCGCGGAATCGCCGAGGACGGTCATCGGTGTCGCGTCGAGCTCGACGGCGAGGAGCTGGGAGCGCTGCTCGAAGAGCGGGCTCGACATCTCCATCGCTCGCCGTACCACATCGGCAATCTCGACGCGTTCCGACTTCAGCTCCACCTTGCCCCGGGCGATGCGCGAGACGTCGAGCAGATCGTCGACCAGCCGCGTCAGGTGGCTCACCTGGCGCTCGATGATCGTGCGCTCACGGGCCGAGCTCTCCGTCTCCCGGAGCTTCATGATTTCCAGCGCGGTGAGGATCGGTGAGAGCGGGTTTCTGAGCTCGTGCCCGAGCATGGCGAGGAACTCGTCCTTCGCCCGGTTCGCCTCCTCGGCGAGGGCCAGGAGGCGCTTCTGTTCGCGCTCGAAACGCGCCCGCTCGATCGACTCCCAGCAGCGGCTGGCGACCTGCTGCAGCAGCTCGGTTTCCGCCTCCGTCCAACGGCGCGCGCTGGTCTGGTGCACCGCCATGGCGGCGACGAACCGGCCGGACTTGAGGATCGGCACGCAGATCACTGCGCGTATGGCGGTGGCCCGGTACGCAATGCGATCCGCCTTGTCGATACGCACGTCGTTCTCACTGTCCTCGACGACATAGGGAAGTCCAGTGCGCATGAGCGCCAGACACGCCGCACCGAACTGGCGGAACGTGTATCGACCGATGATGCTGTGGGTGTTCGAGACGTAGTTGCCGGTGAGGACGAAAGTGTCCTGGTCATCCTCTACCGCGGCATACGCGCAGCGGTTGACTCGAAGATGAGCGCCCAGCAGGCGCGCTGCCGTGAAGGTGATCTCCTGGGGGTCGGAAAGCAGACGAACGACATCGTCCAGGTGCACGAGAAAGCGATCCGCTGTGATGTCCTGGACAACGCCGAGCATGCCGAGGACCGTGCCGCTGTCGTCGAAACGCGCCCGACCGCTCACCGAGATCCAGCGCTCGCGGTTGTCGTTGATGAGCCTGTATTCGGTGAGGTAGTCGGTGTTCGACGCGATCGCCCCTTCGACCGCGAGCCGGGCGCGCTCGCGGTCGTCGGGATGCAGCAGCTCGCGCATCGCAGCCCAGGTCATCAGCGGCCCGGCGGGAATCCCGAAGATGGCGGCGGCGCGCTCGGAGAACGTGACGATGTCGGTGGCGGCGTCCCAGCGCCAGTCGCCCAACCGAGCGGCCTCGAGGGCCAGGTTCAGCTGCTGGGCATCGGAGTCGGCTTTGTCGCGTGCCTCGGCGAGCTGCCGGGCGGCGAGGACCTGCTCCGTGGTCTCCGAACAGACGACCAGCACGCCACCGATGCCGCGGGCCGCGGCGGAGTCATCGATCGGACTGTAGCTGTAGGTCCAGTAGACCTCTTCGCGCCGGCCGTGGCGAGTGATGGGGACGAGGTGATTCACGTTCCAGGTGGCGCCCCCGCCGGAGAGAACCTGCTCGATCTGCGGGCCGATGATCTCCCAGATCTCGTCCCAGACCTCGCGCGCCGGCCGCCCCAGCGAGCAAGGGTGGCGCTCGTTGCCGATCGATTCGCGATACGCGTCGTTGTAGAGACAGGAGCCTTCGGCTCCCCAGAAGATGTACATCGGGTGGCCGGTGTTGAGCATGATCCGTACGACGGTGCGCAGGGACTGCGGCCACTCCTGTGGCGGTCCGAGGGCGGAGGTCGACCAGTCGTGGGCGCGCATCAGGGCGCCCATCTCGCCGCCCTGGCTCAGGAAGTCGAAGCTCAGCGCGTACTCGGAGTCGAGAGGCCTCGGCTCGCCGACAACGGATTCGCTCATGGGCTCCTGGAAACTATACGTATTGAGCGGTGGCTGGGCAATTACGACCTTTGTGCCGCCCTCTTCCCAGGCCTTCTACTTGGCCGGGCTGTCTTTCTCAGCGTGGAGATCGTCCTCGCCCCGGCTGCCTGCGAAGGATCCCGCGCCGGTTTTCGGCGTGCCGGGTTCGCGGATTTCCTCGAGCCGCTGCGTCAGCTCCCCGATGTCGGTCTTCTGGAGCAGGTCTCGGATCTCTTCGGGCGCGTGAGTACTTTCGACGTGGAGGTGAGCGGCAATGTCCTGCAGGAGCTGAAGTACGGCGGTCATCTCGCGTTCGGCGAGGAGGTCGACTTGCAGGTCCAGGTGAGCCCGCTTGTCCGCCTGGCGGGACAGGCGATTCTGGCTGGCAAGGACGAAAAGCGCCAGGAAGATGGCCTCGAGCGAGACCGTCATGGTCAAGAGTGGAAACGGAAAGTCATCGAAGGGTTCAATCGCCGGCACCAGGCCCGCGTTGACGATCACCCAGAGCGTGAACCAGAGAAGATGGCCAACCAGCACGGGTCCGCTTGCAAACAGGGAGGTGAACCAGTCTCCGACCCGTTCGGCGGCTGTCCGCTCGCCCTGCAGACTCTTTTCCCAGGCTTGAATCGCCGCGACGTTCTCGTCGAGGGCGGGGGCTGCGGACGGCGGGCGCGGACCGGCGCCTGAGGCGCCCGTCGATCGAGAACCAGGTACACTTGCGGTCCTCGACATCTTTTCCGGGTCGGTCATGCCGGCTGCTTATTCACGAGTCGCGCCCGCCGGCTGCGATGCCCCCGGAGCCGGCACGCATGCGACGATGCTGCGCGCTGGAGTCGACCGACGCCGGTATCGCGCAGTGGCAAAGCGTAGAAACGACCGCGCGTTCACGCCCGGCGCGCGCTTTGGAGGGCCAAACCCCCAGCGGTGGGGTCGAGCCCGCGAGGAGACCCATATAGAGGGCTTTGACCCGCGGCTTGGGCTGACATAGAATTGTTTGCTCGTCGCAGTGCAGGCGGCCGTTTCCGGCGCCTTCGCCTGTGGGATTTCCGAAGTCCGATGGCCGCACGAGCTCCAGACAGTTCGTCGCACGAAAGGCGGTTCCCGTGAAGCGCACGTTTCAACCCAACAATCGTCGCCGCAAGAAGACGCACGGCTTTCGCGAGCGGATGAGCACCAAGAACGGCCGCAAGGTCCTTTCTCGCCGCCGCCGCAAGGGTCGCAAGCGTCTGACCGTCTGATCGGCGCCGTGGTGCCGGAAGGCGTCCCGCAGAACCCAGACAAACCGCCGCGGCGTAACCAGAGATTCAGGCGCAGCGAGACCCTTCGCAAGACGAGCGATTACCGCCGCTGTTACGCCGAGGGTCGGCGCAAGGGCGGCTCTTTTCTGGTCCTCCACAGCCTCAACAATGCCGAAGGCGCCCCTCGTTTCGGCCAGACCGCCAGCCGCAAGGTCGGCGGCGCCGTCGAACGCCATCGCCTCAAGCGCTGGGCGCGGGAGATCTACCGCCGCTGGCCTGACCGCGACCGGCTCCCTTCGGCCGACGTCATCGCCCATTTCAAGCCGGGTGCGGCGGGCGCGAAGTTCGCCGACTTTCGCCGCGAGCTCGAGCGCCTGCTGACCAACCTGCTGCCGCCTCCATCGACCCTTGCCTCGAGCTCGTCCGCTCCGGGAGCCGCTCGGGCCCCTGTCGCCACTCTGGATCGCCAGGCTGCGAGGTGACGCGCTTCCTGATTGCCCTGCTCGCCGGATACAAGCGCTGGCTGTCGCCGCTCCTGCCTCCGGCCTGCCGCTATTCCCCGACCTGTTCCGAATATGCCCGTCTGGCCCTGCTCGAACAAGGGCTCTGGCGCGGCACGGCCAGCGCCACCGCACGGCTGATGCGTTGCCAGCCGTTCGGCGCCGGCGGTATCGATCTGCCCAACTCGCGCCGTAGCTGACCCTACCCTGGAGCCCCAGTCCCTTGGATAACAAGCGCTTGCTGATTGCCGCCGTTCTGTCGATGGCGGTCCTGTTTCTCTGGCAGATGGTTTTCCCGCCGCCGGAGGCGGCCGTGCCGCCGCGTTCCGCGGCCACTTCGCCGGCCGTGCCGGCCGAGTCGACCGCTACCGACCCGACAGCGTCGGGCACTCAGGCCGGGGGCGCCGGGGCCGCGCCGGGAGCCGCCGCGGGCGCCCCCTCAGCAGCCACGACGCCGGCCCTGCCGGCGGTCGAGGCGGGAGGGGAACAGCGCGAGATTCTCGAGAACGACGCCATGCGGGCCGAGTTCACCAACCGCGGGGCACGGCTGGTCTCGCTCCGCGTCAAGGGGATGAACCGTACTGCCGAACATCCTGACGGCGAGCTCGA
>JAYTAM010000003.1:0-5215 GCA_043737505.1 Thermoanaerobaculia bacterium | reverse complement strand
CCGCGCCGGGCAGGCGCTGAGCCGGCGGGCGCTCCACCAGCAGCCGGCGCCTCAGGGTTTGGCGGGGATCCTGCCGACGACTTTGCCCGCAGTTGAGGCTCCGGTCGGGGCCGACGACGCAGAAGCCGGATGCGCTGCGCTCTCGCTCGGAGCACGCTCCTCCGTTGCCGCCATCATCGAGCTCTGGCCCTCGAAGATTCCGCCCTCTTCGATGATCAGAGCGCGGGCGTGCACCGTGCCTTCGACGCGGCCCCTGGGGTGGATCGAAAGCCGCCGTGCGGCGTGGATCTCGCCTTTCACCAGGCCGGAGACGAAGAGCCGGCCGACGCGGATCTCGCCGTCGATCTCGCCCCGCTCTCCGACCACCAGGTCGCCGTCTGAAACCACCTTGCCGATAACCTTGCCATCGACGCGGAAAGACTGTTCGAACTTGAGCTCACCCTCGAAGTGACTGCCGACGTCGAGGAAGCCCGAAAGGTCGCCGGGGGACGACTTGCCGCGAAAGTTCATTTCCTGTCTCCGATAGGTCCGATATCTCCGATAGGTCCGATCGGTCCGATAGTTCCAGCGGGTCCGGTCGGTTCGATCGGCTGGGTGATGCGCTCGTAGAGGCGGATCAACTCTTCCTCCGAGTGAAAATGAATCCGGATCGTCCCGCCCTTGCCGCGACGATCGATCTCGACCCGGGTCTGCAGCTTCTGGGTGAGGCGTTCAGCCGCCGCCGCCGCATGCGGCTCGGGGCTCTTGACGGCGCGCTTGCCGCCCGCAGCTCCCGGCTTCTTGCCGCTCGCGAGCTCCTCCATGCTGCGCGAGGAGAGACCCTCGCGCAGGGCTCGCAGGGCGAGCTCCTGCTGGCGCGCCGGGTCGGTCACCGTGAGCAGGGGACGGACCTGTCCAGCAGTCAGTCGGCCGGAGCGCAGGAAGTCCTGGATCTCCGCCGGCAGCTTCAGCAGCCGCAGTGTGTTGGCGACCGCCGGGCGGGCCTTCCCGACCCGGGCGGCAATCTCCTCCTGCGAGAGGCTGAAGTTCTCCTGCAGCGTGCGGTAGGCCTCGGCCTCTTCCATCGGGTTGAGGTCGGAGCGCTGAAGGTTCTCGACCAGGGCGAGCTCGAGGAGCTCCCGATCGTCGCGCACCTGACGGACGACGACGGGTACCACGGTGAGCCCGGCGCGCTGTGCGGCGCGCCACCGCCGCTCTCCGGCAACAATCGTATAAGTCCCTTTTCCTGTTGGACTTACGATTAGTGGCTGGATCAGGCCCTGGGTCCGGATCGAGGCCGCGAGCTCGTCGAGCTGAAAGTCGTCGAACTCCGTTCGGGGCTGCAGTCGATTGGGGTGGATCTGGGCGATCGGGAGAGTGCGTGCCGACTCCGCCGTATCCGTCTCTGGCGGCGCAATCAAGGCGGAAAGACCGCGCCCGAGTCCACGCTTCTTGTCGTTCATCCGGTTCGCCTCAGAAGCTCTCTCGCAACAGCCAGGTAAGCTTCCGCGCCCCGGCTCTTGATGTCGTACTGCAGAATGGAAAGCCCGTGGCTGGGCGCTTCGGCGAGGCGGACGTTCCGCGGCACGACCGCCTCGAAAACCTTGCCTGGAAAGTGCTCGCGTACCTCACGTTCGACGTCGCGGGTGAGCTTCATCCGGTCGTCGTACATCGTCAGCACGATGCCGGCCAGCGCAAGCGCCGGATTGAGCGCACCGGTCACGCGGCGAATCGTCGACAGCAACTCGCTCACCCCTTCGAGCGCGAAGTACTCGCATTGAAGCGGCACCAGGACCCCTGTCGCCGCGACCAGGGCCTGAATGGTGAGATGCCCGAGAGACGGCGGACAGTCGATCAGGATGAAGTCGTAGCGCTCGGAGAGCGTCGCCAGACGTGCGGCCAGGACCCTTTCCCAGTTTTCGAGCCCGACAAACTCCACCTCGACCCCGACCAGATCGCGATCGGTGGGAAGAAGGTCGAGGAAGGGAAAGCCGCTCTGGATGATCGCCGCTTCGATCGGGCTCTCCCCCACCAGAACCTGGTAGAGATGGGGTGGACGCGCGGTCTGTCCCAGGCCGCGCGTGGCGTTACCCTGCGGGTCGCTGTCCACCAGCAGTACGCGTTTCTCGAGCGCCGCGAGGCTCGCAGCGAGACTGATCGCCGTGGTGGTTTTGCCGACCCCACCCTTCTGGTTCGCGATGGCGAGAATCGTTGTCATTCGGTTCCCGAAAGGGTGATTGGCGGGCTCGGCTGGTTCGGCAGGTTCGGCAAGCGATACTCCCGGAGGACTCGATGACTCCCGGAGAGCGCCAAGCTCCGCCCGGCGACGAACGGCAGGGGCGGCGGCTCGGCGACCTCGCCGCTCCAGAGGAGGACCCGGGCTCCCGGCGACAAATGGGGCAGGAGAGCCGACCAAGTCTTCGCTTCGAGACGCAGCGCCCGAACGGTAACCAGATCGATCCGGTCGGGAAAATCCGCGAGAGAGTTCGGCGAAACTCTAGCATTCAGGCACCGACACGACAATCGCGCGCGCCGTGCGGCGGTGGCGAGAAAGGCCCACTTGCGCTCGCGCGCCTCGACCAGGGTCACTTCGAGCTTCGGGGCGGCAGCCGCCAGGATCCAACCCGGAAAGCCAGCGCCGGAGCCCAGATCCAGGAGGCGCGCTCCAGGCGAATCGGCGTTCCCAGATAGCCATGGCAGCGCCGCGAGGGATTCAGCGTAGTGGCGTTCGAAAAGCTCCCCTTTCGCCCCCGGCCCGATTAGGGCCATAGTGCCAGCCCAGGCGCGCAACTCCTCGTAGTGCAGAAACAGCTTTCGTAGCGTCTCGGCGGAGAGCTCCGGAAGGTGGAACTTCCCCAGGCGGCGGGCGAATTCAACTTCGGTCAGGGCGTCGAGCGTGGGCATCGGCCGGTCCAGTCGCGACTGTTCCACGTGAAACACTCGCCGGATGCCCCCCGAGGGGCCTCGCCGGCGGCGGAGGTTTGCTTGCCCTAGTGAGTACCCGGGACGGCAGGGGCGATCCGCACACGCTTTTCCGCGCCCAGGCCCTGGCTCTCGGTGAACACTCGCGGGTCGTCCACCAGCGCCAGATGCACGATTCGCCGGTCGGCTGAGGACAGGGGATCGAGGAGAACGGCTTCACCGCTCGTCACCACGGCGGCAGCGGCGCGCTCGGCCATCTCCCGCAACTCCCGTTCCCGCGCGCTGCGCAGTCCCGCGCCCTCGACTTTGCAACGCACCATGCGGCCGGCGAGGCCTCGAATCGCCCGCGGCACCAGGTGCTCGAGATCGTCGAGGAACTCCTCCCCCAGGTCGCGCAGGAGCTCCTCGTCCTGGCCACTGAGCGCGATGAGAAGCCGCTCCGGCTGCCTCTCGACCTGCACCGTCAGATCGAGGCGCGCCAGAGCCAGGAGCTTGCTCATCGCCACTGACGCTGCCAGCTCTGACTCTTCGTCAGGCGGCAGGAAAGGTTCGACAGGACTCGGCCCATGCGCCCGCGGGGCGGCGGCCGGGGCTCCGTGACCCCTGTTGACGGCGGGGTCGGCGGGGCCGGCGGCACCGGCGGCGCGAGTTAGTGGCGGAGTTCGCGGCTCGGCCGGCCGGGGTGCCGGAGCCAGTAGAGCCGGCGGGGGCGGGGCCTGCTGCCCTTCGCGTGAAGTCCGCTGCGGTGCGGCCGGGTCGACCTCGACGATGAAGCGCCGCACGCGGTTGACGAATCCGTGGTGCTTGTCGCGCAGCCGATAGGCCAGCTCGTCCGGGGACAGGGCGTGAAACCGCGCCGCGGCCATCAGCGCCTGCGGCAGAGTATTCCCTGCGAAAAAACGCCGGGTCTTCATGCTTTCGATCCTTTGCGGCTGCCGCTCTTGACGACCTCGACCGCGGCCTGCGGCTCGTGGTCCTTGAAGGAGTTGTACATCTTCTGCTGGGCAATGGTCAGGATGTTGTTGGTCAGCCAGTAAAGCACCAGGCCGCTCGCGAAGCCGAGCGAGAAGATGGTGAAGACGATCGGCAGGAACTGCATGAGGCGCTTCTGCACCGGATCGGGGGGCGCCGGAGTCATTCTCTGCTGGATGACCTGCGACAGGCCCATGACGATCGGCAGGACGTAGTAGGGGTCGGAAGCGGTGAGGTCGTGGATCCAGCCGATCCACGGCGAGCGCCAGAGCTCGACGGCCGACGATAGAAGGCTGTAAAAGGCGAAAAAGACCGGCAACTGAATGAGCATCGGGAAGCAGCCGCCGGCCGGGTTGACCCCCTCCGAGCGGTAGAGGCCCATGATCTCTTCGTTCATCTGGCGCTGTGAGTCGGGGTTGAACTTTCCGTTCTTGTCGCGCAGCTTCCCCTTCCAGCGTTCGCGCACCGCCTGCATCTTCGGGTTGAGCTTCTGCATCTTGCGCATCGACTTGAAGGCCGAGAGCGAAAGCGGCAACAACACGATCTTGAGCGCGGCGGTGAGCAGGACGATCGCCCAGCCGTAGTTCGCCACCACGTTGGCGTAGATCCACTGCAGGCTGTAGAGGAGCGGCCGGGCGAGAAAGCCGAACATGCCCAGCTGCACCGTCTTGTCGAGGCCGTAGGGCATGGCGGTGAGGCGATCGAGCTGCTTCGAGCCCCAGTAAGAGGTGGCCTCGATGCGCCCGTTGCGGGCCTCGAGCTCGAGCAGGAAGTCGCGTGCCAACTCCTTGTCGCCCGCCACGAGCTCCGCCGGCGGCGCCGGCACCGGACGGTTGTCGAACGTGCTTCCCTCGCCCGCCGGCACCAGCAACACGGGCAGAAAGCGCGCCTTCGCCACCGGCTGGAGCGGTACGATGGCGGTCAGGAAGTAGGTGTCTTCGAGTCCGACCCAGTTGAGCGTGTCGCCGGGAATCTCGAGCACTTCGTTTGCCTTGGCCGGATCGTGCGTTTCCACTTCGCCGGCCGAGCTCCAGACCGCGCGGCGCAACTCGAACCGGCTGGCGAGCTCGGCTGCGGTCCGGGCCCGCAGGCCGGGGCCGAGCAGCAGTCTGAAGCTGTTGTCTCCCGGGACGCTGACCGCGATCTCCATCCGACCGTCGGGTCCGAGGACGAAGCTCTTCTCGACCTCGCCCAGACTTCCGCGATAGAGAAAGGTCAGCCGCTCTCCGGCCTGGGTAGTCTCGCGTGCGGCGACGAAGAGCGCCGCGTTCGCCGGCGACAGTTGACCGCCGGCGCCCATCAACGAGAACGGCAGCGGGCTCTCCTTGCGCAGCGCCACGAG
>JAYTAM010000002.1:0-5235 GCA_043737505.1 Thermoanaerobaculia bacterium | reverse complement strand
GTCACCTCCCGGCCGAGCTCGGTCGGGATGCACTCGAGGACGAGCGAGAAGGCCCCGGCCGTCTCGACCGCCGCAGCCGCTTCGAGGAGCGCCGCGCGTGCCTCGGCACCGCGTCCCTGGACCTTGAAGCCGCCGAACTTGTGCACCGACTGGGGAGTGAGCCCGAGGTGGGCCTGCACCGGCACCTCGGCCGCGACCAGCGCCTCGATGACGTCGATCCGCGCCCCTTCGATCTTCACTGCCGAGGCGCCGCCTTCCTTGATGAAGCGCATCGCGTTCGCCACCGCCTGCTCCGAGCCGAGATGGAACGAGCCGTACGGCATGTCGGCGATGAGCAGCGCGCGTTGGAGACCCCGGCGCACGGCCTTCACGTGATGGAGCATCTCGTCCATGGTCACCGACAGGGTGTCGGTGTGGCCGAGGACGACCATGGCGACCGAGTCGCCCACCAGAACCATGTCGACGCCGGCGGCGTCGGCACTGCGCGCCTGTGGGTAGTCGTAGGCGGTGACCATCACCAGCCGTTCGCCCCGGGCGGGGGCTTCGCGCAACTGCGGCACACTGATTTTCTTGCTTGGGCTGCCCATCCGGCACCTCCGCGAAAACAGAAAACCCCTCCGCTTGCAGAATGCGACGGAAGGGTTTCGCGGTGCCGGGGGACGCGCGCCAATCTCTCCTCGGGTGTCCGTCCCTCGAACTTCGGGGATCGGGCCCCGGCGCAGGCGGGCCACTCTGGGCAGCTTCTCTTCCCGTCTCGGTCCCGCAGATGCGGGATCCCAGCGGCGGGTGGAATTGTAAGTCCGCCGGCACCGCGAAGCAAATCGACCGGTCCGGAACGGTAGAGTAGGCACAGTGATCGGCACACAGCTGGCGCACTATCGGATCCTGGCGAAGCTCGGGGAAGGCGGCATGGGGATCGTCTTCCTCGCCGAGGACGAGCGTCTGCATCGCAAGGTGGCGCTGAAGACCCTGCCGCCGGCACTCGCCGAAGATCCGCATCGCCTGGCCCGCTTCGAGCGCGAGGTGAAGTCGGTCGCCACTCTCAACCATCCCAACATCGTCACCATCTATTCGGTCGAGGAGGCGGACGGCAAGCGCTTCTTCACCATGGAGCACGTCGAGGGGAAGACCCTCTCGCAGCTCGTGCCTCAGGGTGGCCTGCCGCTCAAGGAGTTCCTCAGGATTGCCGTGCCGCTCGCCGACGCTCTCGCCGCGGCGCACGCCAAGGGGATCCAGCACCGCGATCTCAAGCCGGGCAACGTCATGGTCAACGCCGACGGCCGGGTGAAGGTGCTCGACTTCGGCCTCGCCAAGCTCCGCGAGCAGGAGGTCACCGATGCGATGGGCTTCCATCCCCAGACCACCCTGACGCAGGAGGGTCTGGCGATCGGCACCCTGGCCTATATGGCGCCGGAGCAGCTGCGCATGCAGGCGACCGATCACCGCGCCGATCTCTTCTCGCTCGGCGTGGTGCTCTACGAGATGGCGACCGGCCACTGCCCGTTCCTCGGCCAGTCGACCGCCGAGGTCATCTCGGCGATTCTCCGCGACCAGCCGGCGCGGACCTACGAGAAGAACGACAAGATTCCGGGCGAGATCGACGCCATCCTCCGCCGCTGTCTCGAGAAGGAGCCGGCGAAGCGCATCGCCACCGCAGTCGAGCTCCGCGACGCCCTCGACGAGGTCTCGCGTCAGGTCGATCTGGGCCAGACGCGCAGCCGCGTTGCGAGGCCCGAAAGCGGCGCGCTGCTGATCGCGCGCTCGCGCTACGCGCGCTTCGGCTTCGCCGCTCTGGGCATCATCCTCCTCGGCGCCGGCGTTTTCGCCTGGCGCGCGCGGGCGTCCAAGGCGACAAACGCGGACAGCGCAAGCGCCAACGCCAAAGGAATCGCGGCCATCGCCGCCAGCCCCGCCAAACTCCCGTCGCTCGTCGTCCTGCCGCTGTCGAACTTCGCCAACGAGCCGGACTACTTCGTCGACGGCATGACCGACTCGCTGATCTCGGCTCTCGCCCGCATCCAGGGCGTGCGGGTCATCTCGCGCCAGTCGGCGATGCACTACAAGAACTCGAAGAAACTCCTGCCGGAGATCGCCCGCGAGCTCGGCGTCGACTTCGTCGTCGAAGGCTCCGTCGCCCGCTCCGCCGACCGCGTCCGCCTCAATGCCCAGGTCATCCAGGCCGACCCCGAAACCACCCTCTGGTCCGAGAGCTTCGAGCGCGCCTCGAACGAGGTTCTCGCGCTGCAGAACACCTTCGCCGGCGCCATCGCCCGCGCCGTCCACGCGCAGATCTCGCCAGTCGAGGAGACGCAGATGGCAAGCACCCAGCCCGTTGTGCCCGAGGCCTACGAAGCCTATCTGCAGGGTCGCTACTGGGCCGGAAAATTCGGCGAGGAGAGCTACCGCAAGGCGCAGGGCTATTTCGAGCGAGCGGTGGCGATCGACACCTCCTTTGCGCCTGCTTGGGCGAGTCTGGCGGAGATCCACCAGAAGCAGGGCTACTTCTTCTCCGACCTCAACAAACGCCTCGTCCAGACAGAAACCGCGCTGGCGCGCGCCCTCGAGCTGGATCCGTCCCTCGCCACGGCCCATGCGGCCCAAGCCGACTACTATCTGGCGCGCTGGAATTGGTCGGCGGCAGAGAAGTCGATCCGCCGCGCACTCGAGCTCGAGCCTAGCTCGGCTGTGGGGCACCTCAACTACTGGAAACTTCTGACTCGGCTTCGCAGGTTCGACGAAGGACAGAGGGAGATCGAGCGTGCGCGCACGTTGGATCCGCTGTCGGCGAACATTGCTGCAAATTTCGGATACCAGCTCAACCTCGTCGGCCGGAACGACGAAGCCCTCGAGCAGTATCGCCTCGCGCTCGAGCTCGACCCCGACTTCGGGCTGGTGCACTCCTACGCTTGGATCTTCTACCACCGGCTGAAGAAGGATCCGGAGCGCGGGGACGAGCTCCGTGGCTGGCTCAGCGCCTTCGGCTTCGCAGACCTCGTCCCCGAGTACGACCGTCGGTTGAGTGCGAGCGGCTATGCCTCCGCCCTGCACTGGCTGGCGACGGAGCTGGACGCCCAAGCGCAGAAGCGGAAGGTGCAGCTGGGCATCGCGGCGGGCCTCCTCGCCTGCGCCGGCGAGAAAGATCGAGCCATGAGTTGGCTCGAACGCGGCTACCAGAATCGCGACTGGGAGATGGGCTGGATCGCGGTCACTCAGGACTACGAGAGCCTGCACGACCGCGACGATTTCCGGCAGCTGGTTCGCAAGTTGAAGCTTCCGGAGCCGAGCTCCTAGAAGCTCCGGCCCGGTTCACTTCGGGGTCAGGGAATGTTGACTGACAGAGCCGCCCCGTAGACATCCTTCAGGTGTTCCTTGATCTCATGCGCATCGCCGCGCGCCAGCATCGCCTGCTCATCTGCGGTCGCGGCCGGCGCGTACTTCGCTACCGTGCCGGCCGCATCGGCCTTGTATGCGTCCCGAATGGCCTGGTCGCCGGCGTAGGTCCTGAGAAAGTTCTCGACGTCAATCCGAGCCATGTTTCCCCCTTGGTTAGTGAAATACTTCACACAATCTAGCACCTTGGCAAAACGACGCAAGCAGGCTCGTGGAGCTCGGAATCGATGGGACACCCTGGTTCTCTTACCATCGTCGGCACTGGCTTTCGCATCTCCGCGCAGGTGACCCCGGAGGCGCTGTCCGCGATCGAACAGGCCGACAAGCTGCTTCACCTCGTCCAGGACACGGTGACTCACCATTGGCTCGAAGAGATCCACCCGACCGCGGAGTCGCTCTTCAGCTCCTACCGGCCGGGTCGTCCGCGTCGCGACACCTACGAGGAGATGGTCGAACGCATGCTCGCACCCGTTCGCGAAGGGAATCGAGTCTGCGCGGCGTTCTACGGTCATCCAGGAGTCTTCGTGACGCCGGCACACGAGGCGATCCGACGGGCGCGGGCGGAAGGATTCGAGGCGGAGATGCAGCCGGGTATCTCGGCGGAAGACTGCCTCGTCGCCGAGCTCGGCTTCGACCCGGGGACGGGGGGCTGCCAGAGTTTCGAGGCGACCGACTTTCTCATTCGGCGCCGAATCTTCGATTCGTCCAGCCATCTGATTCTCTGGCAAGTCGGCGCCATTGGAGTGGCCGACTTTCGCGATGGCGACCTGTGGAATCCGGCCGGACTCGAAATTCTGGCGCAGACGCTCGCAACGACTTACGGCAGCGGACACGAGGTCGTCGTCTACGAGGCTCCGGCCTACCCGATCTGTCCTCCCAAGCGGCATCGGTGTCGGCTCGACGAACTCGCGCAGGCGCCGGTGACTCTCGCCTCGACGCTCTACGTCGCACCACTCCCCAATCGCGCCGACGATCAGGAGATGCGCGCGGCCTTGGGGATGACCTCGACAGCGACCCCCAGCCGATAGACTACCGAGCGTGATCGGCAGCACGCTGGCGCACTATCGGATCCTTGCCAAGCTCGGTGAGGGGGGGATGGGGATCGTCTTCCTCGCCGAGGACGGACGTCTGCATCGCAGGGTGGCGCTCAAGACCCTGCCGGCGGCGCTCGCCGAGGATCCCCAGCGCCTCGCCCGTTTCGAGCGCGAAGTGAAGTCGGTGGCGGCGTTGAATCATCCCAACATCGTCACCATCTACTCGGTCGAGGAGGCCGACGGCCGGCGCTTCTTCACCATGGAGCATGTCGAAGGCAAGACCCTGTCGCAGCTCATCCCGAAGGAGGGTCTGCCGCTCAAGGAGTTCCTCAAGATTGCCGTCCCCCTGGCCGACGCCCTCGCCGCGGCGCACGCCAAAGGGATCCAACACCGCGACTTGAAGCCCGGCAACGTCATGGTGAACAGCGACGGACGGGTCAAGGTGCTCGACTTCGGCCTCGCCAAACTGCGTGAGCACGAAACCACCGACCCGATGGGCTTCCACCCCCAGACCACCCTGACGCAGGAGGGCCTGGCGATCGGCACGCTCGCCTACATGGCGCCCGAGCAGCTGCGCATGCAGCCGACCGACCATCGTGCCGACCTCTTCTCGCTCGGCGTCGTGCTCTACGAGATGGCGACCGGGCACTGCCCGTTCCGCGGCCAGTCGACCGCCGAAGTGATCTCGGCGATCCTGCGCGATCAGCCGGAGCGGACCTACGCGGAAAACGACCGCATCCCGGCGGAGATCGACTTCATCCTCCGCCGCTGCCTGGAGAAGGATCCGGCCCAGCGCATCGGCACGGCGGTC
>JAYTAM010000001.1:0-12073 GCA_043737505.1 Thermoanaerobaculia bacterium | reverse complement strand
TTGACGCCGCCGCTCTCCTCGAGTCCAAAGATCGAGGCGATGTTGGGGTGGTGGAGCTGCGCCAGGAGCTGCGCCTCGCGCTCGAATCTCGCCAGGCGATCGGGATCGGCCGTGAACGCGGCAGGCAGCACTTTGATCGCGACTTCGCGCTTGAGCCGGGTGTCGGTCGCCCGATACACCTCTCCCATGCCGCCCTCGCCCAGCTTGGCGGTGATCTCGTACGGGCCGAGCTTCGTTCCGATCATCGGGGCAATGCGCTCCGGAGACTTTCAGTGTGTCGTGGGTAACGGCACGAGGATACCAGCCGCTGCATGCGGGCCTCCGAAATCGCCGGCCCATGACGCCAGGAGTAGAATCCAGGCGCACGGGCAACCACCTTGACCGCCTTCTCGAGCATCCGCCGACACCCCCTCCCACAGCTGCTCCTGCTGCTGACCGGGTTTCTGCTGGGCTATGGGCTCGACGGCGCTCAAGCGGCCCCATTTCCGACGATTTCGCATAGTTGGACCTGGGCTCCGACGGGAGCCAGCATTGGGTGGTCAGGGATGTCCGTCGGCGATCTCGATGCGGACGGGAATCTGGAGGTCCTCGCGGATGCCGAGGGCGGGTCGGTCTGGGGCGCTCGATACTGGTTCATTCTCGAAGATGTTCCTGCAGGGAAGCGGATGCGGCATGTCAGCTTTCCGCTTCGCGGACAGCTTCAAGCCCTTACCTCTGAACAGCTGGATGCCGACGCAGCCCTGGAGATAGCTCTCCTGGAGGACTCCCGGCTCTCCATACTCGACGGCGCGACGCTGGAGCTCCAGGGGGGTTTTGACCTGGGAGTGCTCGATCCGTTGGACATGGCGTTCGGCGACTTGAATGGGGATGCGGTTCTCGAACTCGTCGTGACGACACTCAACGACGTGTACGTATTCGACGCCGCGACAGGGTCGTTGTTGCGAGCTGGCAAGGGCCTCGGGGGTTACTCGCTGGATATCGGGCAGGCCGACGGCGATCCTGAACTGGAGATCGCGGTCGCTTCCGCGGATGAAACCGGTCTCATCTTTGACGGCGAGTCCCTGACGATTCAGTGCTATCTGGGCCCTTATGTCGGCACGCAGGTCGCATTCGGAAACGTCGATGATGACGACGCTCTCGAAGTGGTAGCTGCCAGGAGGGGTGTCGGAGGAATCAGGGCGTTCGACGGTTCAACCTGCTCTCCGGTGTGGGAGATTCCAGTCTGGGAGGTCGACACATTTTCACTCGCTGACCTCGAGGGCGACGGCCTGACGGAGCTGATCTATGCCGATTCCCAGAACGGTCCGGTTCATGTCCTGGACCTGCAAACTCAGAGCGAGCTGTGGAGCGTGTGGAATCCGCTGAGTGGCGCCCTTCGAATCGCGATGGGAGATCTCAATCATGACGGCGAGATGGAGATCGTCTTTGGGGCCGGCCACTACTCCTCCGGGCCCGATCGCCTCGTCGTCGTCGACCCTGCACTTCGGACCGTCGTCTGGGAAAGTGTCGACGTCAGCGGATCGATGTTCGGCGTTGACGTCGGCGATGTCGACGCAGACGGAGTAGTCGAGCTGGTTGGAGGTGCCCTCTTCTCGGAATCGAGATACGCCGGAGGTAAGTATCTGTTCTTCGACGACCTGGCAGGGCGAGTGGAATTCACGAGCGAACCCAATAGCTCCGCCATCTGGAGATTGGCCGTGGCCGATATCGACAGCGACGGGAGGGGAGAGATCTGCTTTTCTTCCGCGCTACCTCTCCTGGGTTTCGTCTCCTGTCACGACTCCCATACACATGCCGAGATCTGGCAGGCGCCTCTTGGCAGTGGGCAGCGAGTGGGGGCCATGCGCGCGGTGGACCTGGATGCTGATGGCGCCGACGACCTCGTCGTGTCGACGACACGGTCGGATTCATCCGGAGCAGGGATTTTCGTCCACGCCTATGAAGGCGAAGAAGTGGTCTGGTCGAGTCAGAACCTGCAGACTCTCTACTTCGCCTCGCTGGATCTCCTGAGGGTCGGCCAGGTCGACGACGACGATCCCTTGGAGGTTGTCGTCGCCGACTCGCAAGCGGGAATCGTCTTCATCCTCGATGGCGGGAATGGAGTCCTGCAGTCGAGCGGATCCGCTCCGGGCATTGTCGCCCTGGACCTCGTCGACACAGATGGGGATGGAAGGCAGGAAGTGGCGTGGGCGCCCCGCAACGGCGAGATCCTCATTGTAGATCCGACAGGCTGGACGGTTAGGCAGTCCATAGGACCGTTCGCTGGCCTCGACGCATTTCTTTTCAGAGAGCTCACCGGGGATTCGGCGGCGGAGCTGATCCTGTCGGCGAATGGCACGATTCGGGTCTTGCATGCCTTGACACTTGCCGGTCTGTGGGAAAGCCCTTGGCTTGGGACACGGGCCGGCGCAATGGACAGTCTGTTCGCCTTCGAACGCGAATCCAGCGGCTCGCAACAGATCGCGGTGAACCTCGCCTATGGGCTTGCGGTTTTCGACACGGGTCCGGAGAGGGTCTTTTGCGACAGCTTCGAAAGCGGAGATGCAAGCGAATGGCGCGGCGATTCATCTCAAGCGGCGTTTCGACACTCGCCTGATACCGGGGACTCAGCTTTGCGGTGAGGAGTCGGCCCGCGCCACGGAGTTGGAACTTACAGCCCCGACCCCCGGCAGCGCGCGGAGAGGGGCGAGAAACGCACGGCGCTCGACGATGAGGTCGTCGCTGCCGGGCTCCGTCCGGCTGGATCGCCTCGGCACCTTCCGCGGAATCCAATCCGCCCCAAACAGACTCACGCTTCTGGCATGTCGACTGCACCAGGCCGTTGCAACAGGTCCGCAGTCGACTGCGATCCGGCGCAGGTTCGCCGGTCGAGAGGAGTTCCGCTGTCCGCGAAAGGTCTCGACTTTTCCAGAATCTTCCCTTCGCGGACGACTGCGGAGCTCGAGCGTCCTTTCCGCGACGAACTGTCGAGCATCGAGCAGCTGGAGGAGCGTGCCAAGGCGCTCGCGGCGCGATTTACCATCGATCCCCAACCGGGCTGGCTGGCGCTCCGGCACTATCCTCGCCTCGACGACAACGCCCGTTATCTGGAGCGTGCCTATCGCGTGATGGCCGAGGACGTCCACCGCGGCGAGTTCGTGAGTCAGGCCGGGGAGTGGATTCTCGACAACTACCACGTGGTGGCGGCGGAAATCCGCGGCATCCGCCAGGACCTGCCGCGGGCTTACTTCCGCGAGCTGCCCAAGCTGGCGCCGCGCGAGCTGAAGGGCACGGCGCGGATCTATGCGCTGGCGATCGAGCTCGTGCGCCACAGCGACAGTCGCCTCGACCGCCCTCGGCTGGTGCGTTTCCTCCACAGCTTCCAGACGGTGGCGCCGCTCGCCATCGGCGAGCTCTGGGCATGGCCCAGTGCTCTGCGGCTCGCGCTGCTCGAGAATCTCCGGCGGCTGGCGGCGCGCACGCTCGAAGCGCGCGATCAGCGGCGCGCCGCGGATCAGTTCGTGACCCGGCTCGACGAGCTCGACCGCGCTCTGCTGCCGCCCCTGCCGACGACACTCCACACCGCCTATGTCGTGCAGTTGCTGGCGCGGATCCGCGAGGGCGGTCCGCGCCTCGCGGCCGTGCAGACCGCCATCGAAGCCCACCTCGAGGCCAATCGCTCGAGCGCCGAGGAGGTCATTCGCGCCGAACACCAGCGGCAGGCGGCGGCGCAGGTTTCGATCGGCAACGTCATCGGCAGTCTGCGCTTCATCGGGACTCTCGACTGGAGCACCTACTTCGAAACCGTCAGCCTGGTGGATCGCGCCCTGCACCAGGACCCTTCTGGCGCCTACGGCCGGATGGACTTCCTCAGTCGCGACGGCTATCGCCAGGCGGTCGAGGAGCTGGCCGAGAAGAACGGCGATGCGCAGCTCCGCGTCGCCCTGCGGGCGGTCGAGAGCGCCCGCCAGGCGGCAGAGGCCGTCGCCACTCCGGCGGGTGCCGCAGCGCCTTCAGCGACCACGGCGACCGTAGCGACCGTAGCGCCTGCGGCGACCGCGGGGATCGACAGCGACGGGGCGGCGCACGTCGGCTATCACCTCGTGGGTCCCGGGCGGCTCGATTTCGAGTGCGATATCGCCCACCGGCCGCGGTTTCATCTGCGCTGGAGGCGCTTCGTCTTCGCCCACGCGACGCCGCTCTATCTGGGCGCCATCGCGCTCTTCACCACCGTCTTCGTCGCCGCCGGCCCGCTCTATCTCCGCATCCTCGAGGAGTTGAGCGAGTCGAGCGAGCCGAGCGAGGCGAGCGCGGCTCCCTGGATGGCTTTCCTGGCGGTGCTCTTCCTGCTCTTGCCGGCGAGCGAGCTCGCAATCGCGATCGTGCAGCGCCTGGTGGCGCGCTTCATCCCGCCGCGCCGGCTGGCGCGCCTCGACACGAGCGGTGGAGTCCCTTCTTCGGCGCGCACCCTCGTCGTCGTCCCCACCCTGTTCGCCGGCGTGGCGGACGTCGAGGAGATGGTGGAGCACCTCGAGATCCTGGCGCTGGGCAATCTCGACCCCGAGATCCACTTCGCCATCCTCAGCGACTTCACCGACGCGCCGGAGGCGACGATGCCCGCCGACGCGGCGATCCTGGCGGCGGCGCGAAGCGGGGTAGAGGCGCTCAATGAGCGCCACGCCGATGCCGTCAGCGGCCGCTTCTTCGTGCTGCATCGGCCCCGCCTGTGGAACCCCGGCGAGCGCAAGTTCATGGGCTGGGAGCGCAAGCGGGGCAAGCTCGAGGAGCTCAACCGGCTGCTGCGAGGTGCGACCGACACCAACTTCGACCTGATCGTCGGGCCGCGTGAGCTCCTCGCCGGGGTGCGCTATTGCATCACCCTCGACTCCGATACGCGGCTTCCCCGGGATGCTGCACGGGTAATGGTGGGGATCGCGGCGCATCCGCTCAATCGGGCGCGCATCGACCCGAAGCTCGGCAGAGTGACCGGCGGCTACGGCATTCTGCAGCCGCGCGTCAGCGTCACGATGGCGAGCGCGGCGGGCTCGCTCTTCGCCCGGCTCTACGCCGGCCACACTGGGGTCGATCCCTATACGACGGCGGTGTCGGACACCTATCAGGACCTCTTCGGTGAGGGGATCTTCACCGGCAAGGGTCTCTACGACGTCGATGCGTTCGCCGCCGCGCTCTCCGGTCGGGTTCCCGAGAACGCGCTGCTCTCTCACGATCTCTTCGAAGGTATCTACGCGCGCACCGCTCTGGTTTCGGACGTCGAGGTGGTCGACGACTATCCGGCGAGTGTTCTCGCGCACGCGCGGCGACAGCACCGTTGGGTACGGGGCGACTGGCAGATCCTGCGCTGGCTCTCGCCATGGGTGAGGAACCGCAGCGGCGAGCTCCAGCGCAACCGGTTGCCGCTCATCTCGCGTTTCAAGATTCTCGACAACCTGCGCCGCAGCCTCGTCCCGCCCGCCACGCTCGCTCTGCTGGTGGCCGGCTGGGTCCTCCTCCCCGGGCAGCCCCTTTTCTGGACGGCCTGTGCGCTGCTCGCCATGTCGTTTCCGCTCGTGCCGCCACTGCTCGCAGCGCTTACCGGCCGCGAGCGCCGCGAGCCCGTCGGCCTCTTCCTCCGCCGGGTAGCGAGCGAGATCGCCAACGCCGGCGCACAAATCGCGCTGCAACTCGCGTTTCTCGCCTTTCACGCCTGGCAGATGGCGCATGCGATCGCGGTGACGCTGTTCCGGCTGACATTCACCCGCCGCCGGTTGCTCGAGTGGGAGACCTCCGCGGCGAGCGCGGCGCGCTCGACGGTGGTCCTGGCTGGCGACACGCCGGCTCGCACCGGCTCCGCTGTCACCCGGCGCTTCTATCGCGAGATGGCCGCTGGCTGCTGGTGCGCCCTGGGGGCCCTGGCGATCACCGCGGGCGCAAACCCTCGAGCCCTTCTGGTCGCCGCTCCGCTGGTGGTGCTCTGGCTCGCGGCACCGCTCCTCGCCGCCTGGCTGAGCCGGCCGGTGGTTGCGGCGGTCGTCGAGCTCACGGCGGAGGAGCGCGGCCACCTCGAGGCGATGGCTCGCGCCGCGTGGAGCTACTTCACGACCTTCGCCGGAGAGTCCGAGAACGGCCTGCCCCCGGACAACTTCCAGGAGGTCCCCGAGCCGCGCATCGCCCATCGCACCTCGCCGACCAACATCGGTATGGGCCTGCTGGCGACGCTCGCGGCGCACGATCTAGGCTTCATCGACCTCGACGAGCTCGTCGTGCGCATCGGCCGGGCGCTCGAAAGCATGGAGAGGATGGAACGCCACCGGGGACACTGGCTCAACTGGTACGACTCGCTCACGCTCGCGCCGCTCGAGCCGCGCTATGTCTCGACAGTCGACAGCGGAAACCTCGCCGGCTCCCTCCTCTGTCTGGCAGAAGGCCTGCGCGAGCTGGCCCGCTCCGCTGGCTCCGCTGGCTCCGATGACTCCGATGGCTCCGATGACCCCGCTGGCTCCGACGCCGAGCGGGAAGGGCGCCTCGCCGCTCTCGCAGCCCAGGCGGCCGCGTTCTCCGACGGCATCGACTTCACCTTTCTCTACGATCGCGACCGCGGCATTTTCTCGATCGGCTACCGGCTCGCCGAGGCGGAAATTCCGGGCACGCTCGACCCGTCCTACTACGACCTGCTTGCCTCCGAGTCCCGGCTGGCGAGCTTCCTGGCGATTGCCCGCGGGGACGTGCCGCAGTCGCACTGGTTCCATCTCGGCCGCCTGGTCACCAGTGTCGACGGTTCGCCGACGCTCCTGTCGTGGAGCGCGACCATGTTCGAGTACCTGATGCCGCTGCTGCTGATGCGGAACTTCGCCGACACGCTCCTCGAGCGCAGTTGCCGCATGGCTGTCCGCGCGCAGCGGCAGTATGCCGCAGAGCGCGGTGTGCCCTGGGGAATCTCGGAATCGGCCTTCAGCGTCGTCGATCGGCATCAGAACTACCAGTACCAGGCCTTCGGCGTCCCTGGTCTCGGGTTGAAGCGGGGGCTGGGCGACGATCTCGTCGTGGCGCCGTACGCCACCGCGCTCGCCGCCATGGTCGAGCCCGCCGCAGCGGTGCGGAATCTGCGCCGCCTCTCGCGGCTCGGTCTCGAGGGGGAGTTCGGATTCTTCGAGGCGATCGACTACCGGCCGCGCGGCGGCGGTCCGGAGGCCGAGGGCGAGGTGGAGGCGGGGATGCGGCCGCAGCGCCAGCCACCCGGAACGCCGGGCGAGATCATCCGGACCTACATGGCGCACCACCAGGGGATGAGCCTGATCGCCTTCGCCAACGTGCTCTGCGGCAACCGGATGGTCGAGCGTTTCCACGCCGATCCCCGGGTGCGAGCGACCGAGCTGCTGCTGCAGGAGCGCATCCCCCGTCGCGCTCCGGTGACGCAGCCGCGGCCGGCTGAAGCGACGCGGATTCAACCGCCCGCGCCACCGGCGATGCTGCGGCGTTTTCGCAGTCCGCATTCGACCTGGCCGCACGCCCAGTTCCTCTCCAACGGCAGCTACACCGTCGTCGTCACCAACGCCGGCGGCGGCGCAAGCTTCCATCGCGGGCGGGCGGTCACCCGCTACCGCGCCGACGCGACCTGCGATCCGGCCGGTCAGACGATCTATCTGCGCGACGTCCGCAGTGGATCGGTCTGGGGTCCCACCTACCTGCCGACGCGGCGAGACGTACCGGAGGAGGCCGCGTCGGACGACGAGCTCGCGACCTTCCAGCCCGAGAAGATCACCTTTCGCCGCCAGCTCGAGGGCATCGCTTCGCTGCTCGAGATCGCCGTGTCGTCGGAAGATGACGTCGAGATTCGTCGCCTGCGGGTGACGAATCGAACCGACCGGCCGCGCGAGATCGAAGTCACGAGCTTCGCTGAGATCGTCCTCGCGCCGCCGGCGGACGATCTGGCCCATCCGGCGTTCGGCAAGCTGTTCGTGGAAAGCGAGCTGCTGCCCGACTCCGGCGCGTTGCTGTTCCACCGCCGTCGGCGGTCCGACGTCGAGATCGCGACCTGGGCCGTGCATGTCCTGAGCCTCGAGGGGCGGCCACAAGGGGCGATGGAGTGGGAAAGCGATCGGGCCCGCTTTCTCGGCCGCGGGCGCGATCCCGAGCGCCCGGCTGCGCTCGACGGCCGCGCCCTCTCCGGCACTACGGGCGCCGTGCTCGACCCGGTCGCGGCATTGCGTCAGCGGTTGCGTCTGGCGCCCGGCGCTTCGGCGCGACTCACTTTCGCGACCGGCGTCGCGGCGAGCCGCGAAGAGGCGGTCGCCCTGGCACACAAGTACCATGACGCCGGCAACGGCAGTCGCACCTTCGCGCTCGCCTTCGCCCGGGCGCGAAGCGATCGCCGGCATCTCGGAGTGAGCGCGGACGAAGCGGTTCTGTACGAGCGTTTGGCTTCGCGCGTCCTCTATGCGGACGGATCGCTGCGCACGCCTCACGACGCCGGAGCCGAGAATTCGCTGGGACAGGAAGGCCTCTGGGCGCATTCGATCTCGGGCGACTTGCCGATCCTGCTGGTCCGCATCGGCGAGGACGACGATCTCGAGCTCGCCCGCCAGGCGCTTTCGGCTCAGGAGTATTGGCGGCTCAAGGGTCTCGCTGCCGACCTCGTGCTGATCAACGAGTGCCCGACGAGCTATCTGGATGCGATGCAGACCGGCCTCGAAACGTTGCTCGACAACGGGCCGTGGCGGTCCTGGCGCCATCGCTCCGGCGGCGTCTTCCTGCTGCGGGGAGAAGGGCTCTCGCCGGCGGAACGCGCGTTGTTCCTGAGCTCGGCGGCGGCAGTCCTCTCCGGCGATCGCGGGACCCTGGCGCACCAGCTCGACCGGCCCTCGCGAACCCCGCCGCCGCCCCGGCGCTCCCGCGGCTTCGCACCCCTGGCGGCGAGCGGGCCGCAGACTTGGCGGGTCCGCGAGCCTCTCCTCCTCGGGAATCACCTCGGCGGCTTCGCCGCCGGCGGTACGCGCTACCGGATCGATCTCGAAGGGGATCAGGAGACGCCGCAGCCGTGGACGAACGTGATCGCCAATCCGAAGTTCGGGACGATCGTGAGCGCCTCCGGTGCCTCTTTCACCTGGGCGCTCAACAGTCGAGAGAATCGTCTGACGATGTTCGCGGGCGATGCGGTCTGCGATCCGACCTCGGAGGCGCTCTACCTGCGGGACGACGAGAGCGGCGAGTTCTGGTCGCCAACGCCGGGCCCGACGCGATACAGCACGGCGCCGTTCGCGACCGACGAGTCGAGTCGCGGACCTTGGACGATCCACCACGCGGCGGGAATCAGCCGCTTCGAGCTCGCGGCGCATGGGATCTCCCACGAGCTCGAGCTTTTCGTCGACGCTCAGGATCCGGTGAAGTTCTCGCTTCTGACGCTGGCGAATCATGGCGATCGCGCTCGACGACTGACGCTGTTCGCTTACTGTCAATGGGCGCTGGGCGCCCCGTCACCGGACCATCATCGCCACGTGGTCACCGAGTGGGACAGTGGAAGCGGCGCGGTGCTGGCGCGCAATCCTTTCGGCGGCCCTTTCGCCGGGCGAGTCGCCTTCTTCCACACCAGCGTCGTGCCGCGATCGGCGACCGGAGACCGCGCGTCGTTCCTGGGCCGGAACGGATCGCTCGCCCGGCCGGCGGCGCTCTCGGGGGAGCGGCTGTCCGGAGGCTTCGGCGCCGGGCTCGACCCCTGCGCGGCGCTGGAGATCGAGCTCGCGCTGGCACCGGGCGAGAGCCGCACCTTGGTCGTGCTACTCGGGCAGGGCGATGACGCCGCGTCGGCGCGAGAGCTCATGGCGCGCCACGGCGGGTTCGAAGCCGCCGAGCGGTCGCGCGACGCGGCGCTCGCAGATTGGGAGACGACTCTGGGCGCGGTCAGCGTGAGGACGCCGGACGACTCCTTCGACCTGATGATGAACCGCTGGCTGCTCTACCAGACCGTAAGCTCCCGCCTCTGGGCGCGCTCCGGCTATTCCCAGCCGGGCGGAGCGTTCGGATTTCGCGACCAGCTTCAGGATGTGCTCGCGCTGCTTTACACACGTCCGGAGCTCGCCCGAGAACATCTCCTCCGCGCGGCAGAGCGCCAGTTCGTCGAGGGGGACGTCCAGCATTGGTGGCATCCGCCTCTCGGACAGGGCACGCGAACCCGCTGCTCCGACGATCTGCTCTGGCTGCCGTTCGCCGTCGCCCACTACGTCCGCGTCACCGGAGATGCGGCGGTTCTCGACCAGGAGGCCTCGTACCTCTCTGCGCCGATCCTCGCTGCCGGCGTCGATGAGGCGTACTTCCTGCCGGCTGCCGCCGCGGAGAAAGGGACGCTCTTCGACCATTGCCTGCGGGCGATCGAACGAGCCTTGCCCGTCGGTGGCCACGGCCTGCCGCTCATCGGCACCGGCGACTGGAACGACGGCATGAATCGCGTCGGACGCGAAGGTCGCGGCGAAAGCACCTGGCTGGGCTTCTTCCTGTACGGCATCCTGCGGGACTTCGCCGCCCTCTGCGAGGCGCGGGACGAGGCTCCGCGAGCCGAGC
Organism: Thermoanaerobaculia bacterium; assembly: GCA_043737505.1. GTDB lineage: Bacteria > Acidobacteriota > Thermoanaerobaculia > Multivoradales > JAGPDF01 > JAGPDF01. The sequence goes on along the minus strand of JAYTAM010000001.1, from coordinate 1,543 downwards.
GCTACCGCCTGCACGGCGAACGACTCGCCAGCGCCCTGGAACTTTCCTGGGACGGCGAGTGGTATCGGCGCGGCTACTTCGACGATGGCGCGGCGCTGGGCTCGGCGATGAACGAGGAGTGCCGGATCGACTCTCTGCCGCAGTCCTGGGCAGTGCTCTCCGGGGCCGTGCCGCTGCGCTTTGCCGATCGCGCTCTCGACGCGGTGCGCGCCCACCTGGTGCAGCGGGGGACCGCGCAGATTCTCCTGCTCGCGCCGCCGTTCGACATCTCGCAGGATCCCGGGTACATCCGCGGCTATCCGCCCGGAGTCCGAGAGAACGGCGGACAGTACACTCACGCCGCGGTCTGGGTTCTGATGGCGGTGGCGAGCCTCGGAAACGGCGACGAGGCGGTCGAGCTCTTCCACATGCTGAATCCGATCAATCACAACCGGACCCGTGCCGATGTCGAGCTCTACCGGGCGGAACCGTATGTTCTGGCCGGAGACGTCTACTCGCATCCCCAACATGCCGGCCGGGGCGGCTGGAGCTGGTACACCGGAGCCGCCGGCTGGCTCTACCGCGCCGGCCTCGAGAGCATCCTCGGATTGCGCCGTCGCGGCTCGACGTTCTCGATCGACCCGTGTATTCCGGCGGTGTGGAGCGACTATTCGATCGTCTGGCGGTTCGGGCGGACGCGCTACGAAGTCGAAGTGTCGAATCCCGCGCGCCGTTGCCGGGGAGTCTCGCAGGCGCTTCTCGACGGCGTTGCGGTGGACCCCGCCAGCGTGCCGCTGCTCGACGATGGCGGGGTGCATCGCCTCGAGGTCACGCTCGGAGAGCTGCCGGCCCCGACGGCCTGAAGGGCCGTTGCTTAGTGGCAAGTCTGCAATTCTCCCGGAGTCCGCCGGATCCGACTCGCGGGATGCCTGCCTAAGTCGCGGCAAGTAAAGGAGATTCAAAGTTGGAACGGAGGTTGCTCTCTTTACCCGAGTACGGGCCTTTCGCTGATCCCGCGACGCGACGTCGCAACCTTCGAAACGCCCAGAACCCAAGGAGGCACCTCATGAAGAATCGTTGGATGGCAATTGCCGGTCTCGCCCTCGCGACCACGGTAGGTGCGAGCGCACAGTCCACCTCGGCTGATTCGTCCGAGAGAGCCGAGGGCGCGGCCCCGGTGCAGAACAACCTGCAGGTCACAGGCACCGTCCTCGAGACGGATGCCAATCGCCTCGTCGTGCGTATGGACAACGGTCAGCAGATGACCTTCATCGTCACCAATGAGAGCGAAGGCGGAACCTCCTACCGCGTCGGCGATCGCGTCACCGCCAACTACACTTCGCTCGCCGGCACCGGCGCCGTGGTGAAGCGTTTGTCGTCCGCGATGACCACCACCACCAAGACCACGACGAGCACCTACGTTGCGCCCGCGGAACCGGTGCGACCGACCTCGGGCGAAACCGTACGTCCGATGCCTGTGAACCCTGCGCCGGCCGCCGATCGGTATCCGACGGCTGCGCCCGCTCGGGACACCACGACCATGGCGCCGGCGACAGTCGACAAC